>JBJTNV010000050.1:0-52402 GCA_046074205.1 Hydrogenophaga sp. | reverse complement strand
AACGCAAGCTGTACGTGATCCGCAAGACCGCCAGCGCCGCCATCCAGGCATTGAACCTGACCCACAGCAACGAGTACTACATCCCCAGCATGTCCAGCCGCACTGCGGTTTACAAGGGTTTGCTGCTGGCCGACCAAGTGGGCACCTATTACTTGGACCTGCAAGACGAGCGCTGCGTCTCGGCCCTGGGCCTGGTGCACCAGCGTTTCTCGACCAACACCTTCCCCGAGTGGCCATTGGCTCACCCCTACCGCTATGTGGCGCACAACGGCGAGATCAACACCGTCAAGGGCAACTACAACTGGATGAAGGCCCGCGAAGGCGTGATGTCTTCGCCCGTGCTGGCTGCCGACCTGCAAAAGCTGTACCCCATCAGCTTCGCCGGTCAGTCCGACACCGCGACTTTTGACAACTGCCTGGAACTGCTGACGATGGCGGGTTACCCCATCAGCCAGGCCGTGATGATGATGATCCCCGAGCCTTGGGAGCAGCACACCACCATGGACGAGCGCCGCAAGGCCTTCTATGAGTACCACGCTGCCATGCTGGAGCCATGGGATGGCCCCGCCTCGATTGTGTTCACCGACGGCCGCCAGATCGGCGCCACGCTGGACCGCAACGGCCTGCGCCCCTCGCGCTACATCATCACCGACGACGACATGGTCATCATGGGTTCGGAAACCGGCGTGCTGCCGATTCCCGAAAGCAAGATCGTGCGCAAGTGGCGTCTGCAACCGGGCAAGATGTTCCTGATCGATCTGGAACAAGGCCGCATGATCAACGACGAAGAGTTGAAGGCCGGTTTGGCCAGCGCCAAGCCCTACAAGCAGTGGATCGAAAACCTGCGCATTCGTCTGGACGATGTGGAACACGCCGTGGCCGGTGAGGGCGCGCAAGAGCTGCCCATCGCCCAAACCGAACCCCAATCCGTTGGCAATACAGCATCTTCGCCCGAATTGCTCGACCTGCAACAAGCCTTTGGCACCACGCAAGAAGACATCAAGTTCCTGCTGGCCCCCATGGCCTCAGCTGGTGAAGAGGCCATTGGCTCCATGGGCAACGACAGCCCATTGGCGGTGCTGTCTGACAAGAACAAGCCGCTGTACAACTACTTCAAGCAGTTGTTCGCGCAGGTGACCAACCCGCCGATTGACCCGATCCGCGAAGCCATCGTGATGTCGCTGGTGTCCTTCATCGGCCCCAAGCCGAACCTGCTGGACATCAACCAGGTCAACCCGCCCATGCGCCTGGAAGTGAGCCAGCCGATCCTGGACTTCGCCGACATGGCCAAGCTGCGCAACATCGAGCAAGCCACCAAGGGCAAGTTCAAGAGCGCGACACTCGACATCACTTATCCCGTGATGTGGGGCCGCGAAGGTGTTGAAGCCAAGTTGGCCTCGCTGTGCGCTGAAGCGGTGGACGCCATCAAGGGCGGCCACAACATCCTGATCATCAGCGACCGCGGTGTGAGCGCCACCCAAGTGGCTGTGCCCGCGCTGCTGGCGCTGTCGGCCATTCACCAGCACCTGGTGACCGAAGGTCTGCGCACCACTGCAGGCTTGGTGGTTGAGACCGGTACCGCCCGCGAAGTGCACCACTTCGCCGTGCTGGCCGGTTACGGCGCCGAAGCCGTGCACCCCTACCTGGCGATGGAAACCCTGGCTGCGCTGCACAAAGAGCTGCCCGGTGACCTGTCGGCCGAGAAAGCCATCTACAACTATGTCAAGGCGATTGGCAAGGGCCTGTCCAAGATCATGTCCAAGATGGGCGTGTCCACTTACATGTCGTACTGCGGTGCGCAGTTGTTTGAAGCCATCGGCATCAACACCGAGACCATCAACAAGTACTTCACCGGCACCGCCAGCCGCGTGGGTGGCATTGGCGTGTTTGAAATTGCCGAAGAAGCCTTCCGCATGCACACCGCTGCCTTTGGCGACGACCCTGTGCTGGCCACCATGCTGGACGCCGGTGGCGAATACGCCTGGCGCGCCCGTGGCGAAGAGCACATGTGGACGCCTGACGCGATCGCCAAGTTGCAGCACTCTACCCGTGCCGGCAACTTCAGCACCTACAAGGAATACGCGCAGATCATCAACGACCAAAGCAAGCGCCACATGACGCTGCGCGGTTTGTTCGAGTTCAAGATCGACCCGTCCAAAGCCATTCCGCTGGAGCAGGTCGAGCCTGCGGCCGAGATCGTCAAGCGTTTCGCCACCGGCGCGATGTCGCTGGGCTCCATCTCCACCGAAGCGCACGCCACCTTGGCCGTGGCCATGAACCGCATCGGCGGCAAGAGCAACACCGGTGAAGGCGGCGAAGACGCCAACCGTTACCGCAACGAACTCAAGGGCATCCCGATCAAGCAGGGCGATTCGCTCAAGAGCGTGATCGGTGAAGCCAACGTCGAGGTCGACCTGCCTTTGCAGGCCGGTGACAGCCTGCGCTCGCGCATCAAGCAGGTGGCCTCTGGCCGCTTCGGAGTGACTGCCGAATACCTGTCGAGTGCCGACCAGATTCAGATCAAGATGGCCCAGGGCGCCAAGCCCGGTGAAGGCGGCCAGCTGCCCGGAGGCAAGGTGTCCGAGTACATCGGCAAGCTGCGCCACTCGGTGCCCGGTGTCGGCTTGATTTCGCCACCTCCCCACCACGACATCTACTCCATCGAAGATCTGGCCCAGCTCATCCACGACCTGAAGAACGTGGCCCCGCACAGCGACATCAGCGTCAAGCTGGTGTCTGAAATCGGCGTCGGCACCATCGCCGCCGGTGTGGCCAAGTGCAAGGCCGACCATGTGGTGATCGCTGGTCACGACGGTGGCACGGGCGCATCGCCCTGGTCGTCGGTCAAGCACGCCGGCTCGCCATGGGAAATCGGTTTGGCTGAAACCCAGCAAACCCTGGTGCTCAACGGCCTGCGCGGTCGCATTCGCGTGCAGGCCGACGGCCAAATGAAAACCGGTCGCGACGTCGCGATTGGCGCGCTCTTGGGCGCAGACGAGTTCGGCTTTGCCACCGCACCGCTGGTGGTCGAGGGCTGCATCATGATGCGCAAGTGCCACCTCAACACCTGCCCGGTCGGCGTGGCCACGCAGGACCCGGCCCTGCGCAAGAAGTTCTCGGGCAAACCCGAGCACGTGGTCAATTACTTCTTCTTCGTCGCAGAGGAAGCGCGACAGATCATGGCGCAGCTGGGGATCCGCAAGTTTGACGACCTGATCGGCCGATCCGACCTGCTGGACACGAAAAAGGGCATCGAGCACTGGAAGGCCCGTGGTCTGGACTTCAGCCGCCTTCTGGCCACTCCTGCGGTGCCGGCCGATGTGCCGCGCCTGCACGTGGAAAAGCAGGAGCACGGACTGGAAAAGTCGCTGGACAACGTGCTCATCGCCAAGAGCCGTGCAGCCATCGACAAGGGCGAAAAGGTCCAGTTCATCGAGCGTGCGCGCAACGTCAACCGTTCCGTGGGCGCGATGCTCTCCGGTGCGGTGACAAAAGTGCATCCCGAGGGGTTGCCGGACGACACCATCCGCATCCAGCTCGAGGGCACGGGCGGCCAGTCCTTTGGAGCCTTCCTGACCAACGGCATCACGCTGTACCTGATTGGTGATGCCAACGACTACACCGGCAAGGGCCTGTCGGGTGGCCGCGTGGTGGTGCGCCCGAGCATCGATTTCCGCGGCGACGCCACGCGCAACATCATCGTCGGCAACACCGTGATGTACGGCGCCACCGCGGGTGAAGCCTTCTTCAGCGGTGTGGCGGGCGAGCGTTTTGCGGTGCGCCTCTCGGGTGCCACGGCAGTGGTCGAGGGAACGGGGGATCACGGGTGTGAGTACATGACCGGTGGTACTGTTGCCGTACTGGGCAAGACGGGGCGCAACTTCGCTGCCGGCATGAGCGGTGGCGTGGCCTATGTCTATGACGAAGACGGTCTTTTTGCCAAGCGCTGCAACACCGCCATGGTGACGCTGGACAAGGTCCTGCCCGCTGCCGAGCAGGAGGCTGCGGTGGACCGGGCGGTCTGGCACCGTGACCAGACCGACGAAGCCCAGCTCAAAAAGCTGCTGGAAGATCACAACCGCTGGACGGGCAGCAAGCGCGCACGCGAACTGCTGGACAACTGGGCCGAAGCCCGGAGCAGGTTTGTCAAGGTCTTTCCGACCGAATACAAGCGCGCCCTCGGCGAAATCCATGCCAGCAAGACCGCGGCCGCCGCGACCGGCAAGGCGCAGACCAGCGCCAAGAAGCAGGCTGCACCTGCCAAGTAAACGCACAGCCCACGAAGGAAGACGACACCATGGGAAAGATCACCGGCTTCATGGAATACGAGCGCCTGGAAGAGGGTTACAAGCCCGTCACCGAGCGCCTGAAGCACTACAAGGAATTTGTGGTCGGCCTGGACGACGCACAGGCCAAAATCCAGGGCGCGCGTTGTATGGACTGCGGCACGCCGTTCTGCAACAACGGCTGCCCCGTCAACAACATCATTCCGGACTTCAATGACCTCGTGTACCACGGGGACTGGCAGAACGCCATCACCGTGCTGCACAGCACCAACAATTTCCCGGAATTCACGGGCCGCATCTGCCCGGCGCCCTGCGAAGCGGCCTGCACCATCAATGTCAACGGTGACGCGGTGGGCATCAAGTCCATCGAGCACGCGATCATCGACAAGGCTTGGGCCAACGGCTGGGTGCAACCGCAGCCGGCCCGACACAAGACCGGTAAGAAAGTCGCCGTGGTCGGCTCCGGGCCGGCTGGCTTGGCGGCAGCCCAGCAGCTGGCACGCGCGGGCCATGACGTGACGGTGTTCGAGAAGAACAGCCGCCTGGGTGGCCTGCTGCGGTACGGGATCCCCGACTTCAAGATGGAGAAGTCGCACATTGACCGCCGCGTGGCGCAGATGGAAGCCGAAGGCGTGGTGTTCAGGACCAGCACCCTGATCGGCGCCATGCCCGAGGGCTGCAAGGTCACGAACGATGCCAAGACGGTGATCAGCGCCGAAGACCTCAAGGCCCAGTTCGATGCCGTGCTGTTGACCGGTGGCTCCGAACAGAGCCGCGACCTGCCGGTGCCTGGCCGTGACCTGGACGGTGTGCACTTCGCGATGGAGTTCCTGCCGCAGCAGAACAAGGTCAACGCCGGTGACAAACTCAAGAACCAGCTGCGCGCCGACGGCAAGCATGTCATCGTCATTGGTGGTGGCGACACCGGTTCCGACTGCGTGGGCACCAGCACCCGCCACGGCGCCGTCAGCGTGACCCAGTTCGAGGTCATGCCACAGCCGCCCGAGCAGGAAAACAAACCGCTGGTGTGGCCTTACTGGCCGCTGAAGCTGCGCACCAGTTCCAGTCACGATGAGAGTGCGGAAAAAGGCATCCTCGCGCGCGAGTTCGCCATCTCCACCAAGGAATTCACGGGCCAGAACGGCAAGTTGACCGGTCTGAAGACCGTTCAGGTCGAATTCAAGGACGGCAAGCTGATCGAAGTGCCCGGCACCGAGAAGGAATACAAGGCCGACATGGTGCTGCTGGCCATGGGCTTCGTGAACCCGGTGGCCACCGTGCTCGACGCTTTTGGTGTGGACAAGGATGCGCGCGGCAACGCCAAGGCCACGACGGATTTCACCGGGGGCTACGCGACCAATGTGGCCAAGGTGTTTGCTGCCGGCGACATGCGCCGTGGCCAGTCGCTGGTGGTCTGGGCCATCCGTGAAGGGCGTCAGGCCGCGCGTGCGGTGGACGAGTTCCTGATGGGGCAATCAGACCTGCCCCGCTAGTTGAATCACCCACCCCTGCCGGGCGTGCGCGCCCCCTTTCGGGGGCCGCAGGCAGCCCGGCAGAGCCGGTTCCACCGCGTTCCGACCGGAGGTGCCCGGTTGCGCAGGCGTTTGAACGGTGGACAGAGGTCCAAAGCCTTAGGGATTTACCCTCATGAGACAATGCCCGGTCCTTCTGACCACCCATGAGCGATAAACCCTTCATTGAGATCGACCGCGTCACCTTCGGCTACGACAGCCGGCGGACGATTCTCAGCGACCTCTCGTTGAGCTTTGCCCGTGGCAAGGTCACGGCGGTGCTGGGCGGTTCCGGCTGTGGCAAGACCACGCTGTTGCGCCTTATCGGTGGCGTGCACGCCGCCCATAGCGGCCGCGTGCTGTTTGACGGTGAGGTCGTGAACGTGCGAGACAAGGCGCAGCTCTACCGCCTGCGCCGCCGTCTGGGCATGCTGTTCCAGTTTGGCGCCCTGTTCACCGATCTCGATGTGTTCGACAACGTGGCCTTCCCGTTGCGCGAGATGACCGATCTCCCCGAATCGCTGATCCGCGACCTGGTGCTCATGAAGCTCAATGCCGTGGGTCTTCGTGGCGCAGCACGCCTCAAGATCAGTGAAGTCTCGGGCGGCATGGCGCGTCGCGTCGCGCTGGCGAGGGCGATTGCGCTGGACCCCGAACTCATCATGTACGACGAGCCGTTTGCCGGGCTGGACCTGGTGTCCATGGGTGTGGCGGCCAAACTCATCCGCACCCTGACCGATGTGACCGGTGCCACCACGCTGCTGATCTCGCACGACGTACCCCAGTGCATGGCCATCAGCGACTGGGTGGTGCTCATGGCCACCGGCGGTCGTGTCGTCGCCCAAGGCACGCCGGCCGAGCTGATGGCCAGCACCGAACCCGAGGTGCGGCAGTTTGTGCGCGGGGAGCCGGACGGGCCGGTCCGGTTCCACTATCCCGCACGCCCGGTCGGGCAGGACTTTGGTCTGGAGGCTGCGCCATGAACACCTTGCAGCGGCTGGGCCGCCGCACGCTGGATCTGCTGGCCAGCTGGGGTCGCGGGGCTTTTTTCTTCTGGGAGTTGCTTCAGGCATTGCCTGCGGCGATGGCCCGCCCGTTGCTGGTGGTGCAGCAGATCCACGCCATCGGCAACCGTTCGCTGGTCATCATCCTGGCGTCTGGCACGGCAGTGGGCTTTGTGCTGGCGCTGCAGATGTATTACGCGCTCACCACCTACGGCGCCGCCGAATCGCTGGGCCTGATCGTCAACCTGGCCTTGGTGCGCGAACTGGGGCCGGTGGTCACGGCCCTGCTCTTTGCAGGCCGTGCCGGTACCTCCCTTACGGCTGAAATCGGCCTGATGAAGGCGGGCGAACAGATTGCGGCCATGGAGCTGATGGCTATCGACCCCAAGGCACGCGTGCTCGCGCCACGCTTTTTGGGTGGCATCGTCTCCATGCCGCTGCTGGCGGCCCTGTTTTCCACCGTTGGCATTCTGGGGGCTTATGTGGTGGCGGTCATGCTGATCGGGATCGACGCCGGCAACTTCTGGTCCATCCAGCAAAACGGCGTGGACGTGTGGCGCGACGTGGGCAACGGCGTGGTCAAGAGCGCGGTGTTCGGCGTCATCTGTGCAGCGGTAGCGCTCTACCAGGGCTACGAAACCGAAGCCACGCCCGAGGGCGTGGCCTATGCCACCACGCGCACCGTGGTCATGGCCTCGCTGGGCGTGCTGGCCATGGATTTCATCCTCACTGCCCTGATGTTTTCGACCCCTTGAAGCGGTAGGAGCATGAGCCCCCACGTTCCTGTGTATTCACTGCCCCCTGTGGGGGCGCAAGCCTCCCCTGAGGCGGTTCTGCGAGACGCTTGATCATGAACAAGAGAAGCACCGAAATCCTTGTTGGCCTGTTCGTCGCGCTGGGCGCGTTGGCCCTGCTGTTCCTGGCCCTCAAGGCCGCCAACCTGGCCAGCTTCGCCAATGGGGGCGACACCTACACGGTGCAGGCCCGGTTCGACAACATCGGCGGACTCAAGGCGCGGGCGCCGGTGCGATCAGCCGGCGTGAACGTGGGGCGCGTCACCGGCATCACGCTGGATGCCCAGACGTTCCAGGGTGTGGCCACGATGGAAATCCGCAAGGACATCCAGTTCCCACGGGACTCATCGGCCAAGATCCTGACCGCAGGTCTGCTGGGCGACCAGTACATTGGCATTGAGCCGGGTGGCGACATGGCCAACCTCGCCCAGGGCGATGTGATTACCCAGACCCAATCCGCCGTGGTGCTGGAGAACCTGATTGGACAGTTCCTGTTCAACAAGGCAGCCGAAGGTGGTTCCAGTCCGCCATCCCGGTGACCGGGCGGACAGGGAGAGCAACCATGCACAAGAGCCGTTTTTTTGACCG
Organism: Hydrogenophaga sp.; assembly: GCA_046074205.1. Lineage (GTDB taxonomy): Bacteria > Pseudomonadota > Gammaproteobacteria > Burkholderiales > Burkholderiaceae_C > Hydrogenophaga. The sequence goes on along the minus strand of JBJTNV010000050.1, from coordinate 44,219 downwards.
CAGTGGCCTGGCGATCCTGTGGCTGGGCGTGGCGCTGCTGGGTGGCTGCGCTGCGGGACCGGGTCAGCACCCGCGTGATCCGCTGGAGCCGTTCAACCGCAGCGTCAGCGAGTTCAACGACGTGGTGGACAGCGCCCTGCTCAAGCCGGTGGCCACGGTTTACCGTGACGTGACGCCCGATCCCGTTCGCACCGCAGCGAGCAATTTCTTCGGCAACCTGCGCGATGCCTGGTCCACCATCAACGCCACGCTGCAGCTCAAGCCGCGTGCGGCTGCCGAAAACGCCTTGCGGGTGGGGGTCAATACCGCGTTCGGTTTCGTGGGCCTGATCGACATCGCTTCCGAGATGGGCATCGACCGCACGACGCTGGATTTTGGTCAGACCCTGGGTCGATGGGGCGTACCGTCGGGACCCTACCTGGTGCTGCCGCTGCTGGGACCGTCCACCGTTCGCGATGCCGCAGGCCTGGGCATCGAAACCTCCGGGGATCTGGTCGCGCGCATCGATCAGGTACCGACCCGCAATGCGCTATACGCGCTGCGTCTGGTCGAGACGCGGGCGAACCTCTTGCGCGCCACCGCCATGCTTGAGGGAGCGGCGCTGGACAAGTACAGTTTCACGCGCGACGTCTACCTGCAGCGTCGTCAGAGCCTGATCGATGACCTGATCGATGCGGGCAGTGGTCTGGGCCACGGCGGTGCCGACCAGTGAGACCTCGGTGCCGGGCTGCGGGCATGCCCGCGGTCTTGCAGCAATACACATTTTTGACGGAACCGGTGGCATACAGTCCCGGTCAGACGACGGAGGCCATCTGCGGCCACGGCCATGAAAGGACAAACAACATGATGAAACGCCGCCAATGGGTATCCCGCCTGCTTGCCGTGCTGGCCGTGACCGGTGCGCCACTGGCCTTTGCTGCCGAGGAGGCGCCCGACGCGCTGGTCCAGCGCATCTCCGGCGAGGTGATGGCGGCTGTCAAGGCCGATGCCGCCATTCAGAAGGGTGACGTCAACCGCATCATGGCGCTGGTGGACAGCAAGATCATGCCCAACGTCAACTTCGCTCGCATGACCGCTTCTGCGGTCGGTCGCTTCTGGCGCCAGGCCACACCGGCGCAGCAGAAGCAGCTGCAGGACGAGTTCAAGACCTTGCTGGTCCGCACCTACTCGGGTGCGCTGGGGGAGGTCAAGGACCAGACCCTGAGTTTCAAGCCGTTCCGTGCACGCCCCGAGGACACCGAGGTGGTGGTGCGCTCCGAGGTGCGTGGCCGTGGCGAGCCCATCCAGCTTGACTACCGCCTGGAGAAAACGCCCGAGGGCTGGAAGATTTACGACCTCAATGTGCTGGGTGTCTGGCTGGTGGAAACCTACCGTTCCCAGTTTGCCCAGGAGATCGGTGCCCGGGGCATCGACGGGCTGATCGCCTCACTGGCCCAGCGCAACAAGGCCGGTGCCGCGGCCAAGGCCGGTTGAGGGCGGTGTCCATGCCTGACCATGCTGCCGCCGCCCGCCTGCCAGGACGTCTGACCCTGGAGCGGGCTGTACCGACGCTTGAACAGCTGAGCGCCGCACTGTTGCAGACGGATGGAGTCGACGCGGTTCTCGATGGGGCCGATCTGGGTGAATGCGACTCCTCGGCGGTGGCCGTGCTGCTGGAATTGCGCCGCGTGCTGCAGGCGAACGGACGCACACTGCGCCTGTGCAACAGCCCGCAACGCCTGCGCGACCTGGTGGCGCTCTACGGCGTGCAGGAATTGCTGCCCACCGTGTGAGGACGTCCGGCGCGGCTGCCGCGCGCCGCGAACCGGCGCAGGGCAGCCGGTAAAATGCCCGGTTCCCCATCGCGCAGTCGGCCCGTCTGCCGTCTTCGGGGCTCACACCACATGCCTGCTGTCGCCTTCCAGAACGTTTCCAAGACATATCGCTCCGCTCGCGGAGCGCTGCAGGCATTGCAGGCGGTGTCCTTCGACATTCACGCGGGTGAATTCTTTGGTCTGCTGGGTCCGAATGGGGCGGGGAAAACCACGCTCATCAGCATCCTGGCCGGCCTGGCCAGGGCCAGTGCCGGTCGTGTGCAGGTGATGGGCCACGACGTGCAGACCGATTACGCGGCTGCCCGTCGCGCGCTTGGCGTAGTGCCGCAGGAGCTGGTGTTTGATCCGTTCTTCAATGTGCGCGAAACGCTGCGTCTGCAGTCGGGCTACTTCGGTATTCGTCACAACGACGACTGGATCGACGAGCTGCTGGCCGGTCTCGGCCTGACCGACAAGGCGGAGGCCAACATGCGCCAGCTGTCGGGGGGCATGAAGCGCCGCGTTCTGGTGGCACAGGCCCTGGTGCACAAGCCGTCGGTGATTGTCCTGGACGAACCCACGGCGGGAGTGGACGTGGAATTGCGCCAGACCTTGTGGCAGTTCATCAGCCAGCTCAACAAGCGGCAGGGCAGCACCGTTCTGCTGACCACGCACTACCTGGAGGAAGCCGAAGCGCTGTGCGGCCGCGTTGCCATGCTTCAGCGGGGCCAGCTGGTCGCGCTGGAAAAAACCTCCGACCTGCTCGCCAAGGCCTCTTCCAATGTGCTGCGTTTCAAGACCGACGATGCATTGCCGGCCGAACTGGCCACCAAGGCCCGCGTGACGGGGCGCGTGGTACAGCTGCCGGCGCACAACGCGCACGAAGTGGAGCAGTGGCTGGCCCTGGCGCGTCAGGCCGGGGTGCAGGCGGTGGATGTCGAGATCCGAAAGGCCGATCTGGAAGACGTCTTCCTGGAGGTGATGGACCGCGCGAACCGGCACAGCGGGGTACCGGCATGAACGGCTGGCAGGCCCTGTTCTACAAGGAGGTTCTGCGCTTCTGGAAGGTCGGCTTCCAGACCGTGGCGGCGCCGGTCATCACCGCCATCCTGTACATGATGATCTTTGGCCACGTGCTCGAAGACAGTGACAAGGTTTACGGGCAGATTCACTACACGGCCTTCCTGCTGCCGGGTCTGGTGATGATGAGCGTGTTGCAAAACGCGTTCGCCAACAGCAGTTCCTCGCTGATCCAGAGCAAGATCATGGGCAACCTGGTGTTCCTGCTGCTTTCGCCGCTGTCGCACCGTGCCTGGTTCATGGCTTATGTTGGCTCGTCGGTGGTGCGAGGTCTGGCGGTCGGCTCCGGTGTGATGCTCGCCACCTGGTGGTATGCACAGCCCAGTCTTGTCGCGCCGGGGTGGATCGTGCTGTTTGCCCTGTTGGGTGCGGCCTTGCTGGGGTCGCTGGGCATCATCGCCGGTCTCTGGGCCGAGAAGTTCGACCAGATGGCGGCGTTTCAGAATTTCATCATCATGCCAATGACCTTCCTGTCGGGCGTCTTCTATTCCATCCACTCGCTGCCCGGTTTCTGGCAGCGGGTGAGCCATCTCAACCCGTTTTTCTACATGATCGACGGCTTCCGCTACGGCTTTTTCGGTGTCAGCGATGTCTCGCCCTGGCTGAGTCTGTCCGTCGTGACGGCCTCTTTATTGGCAGTGGGCGCGCTTGCGCTGCGCCTGCTGCGCACCGGTTACAAGATCCGCCACTAGACCCATGACCGCTGAAGAACTCCAAGCCATCATTGCAGCAGGACTGGCCTGTGAACACCTCCAGGTGAGTGGCGATGGCCGCCACTGGTCGGCTGTCATCGTCTCGGCCGAATTCGAGGGCAAACGCCCCATCGCACGACACCAGCGTGTCTACGCCACACTGGGCGAGCGCATCAAGACCGATGAGGTGCATGCGCTGTCCATGAAAACCTACACCCCCGCCGAATGGGCGGCCCAGAACTGACAGACCCGACAACATGGACAAACTGCGCATCACTGGCGGACGCCCGCTCAATGGCGAAGTCACCGTCTCGGGTGCCAAGAACGCCGCCTTGCCCGAAATCTGTGCCGCCCTGCTCACCGCTGACCCGGTGCACCTGACCAACGTGCCGCGCCTGCGTGACGTGGCCACGATGCGCCTGTTGCTGGACAACATGGGTGTGAAGACCGAAACGCATGGGGAGCGCGGCGGCATGAGCTTTCATGCGCCGGACACGCTCAACCCCGAAGCGCCCTATGAACTGGTCAAGACCATGCGTGCCTCGGTGCTGGTGCTGGGGCCGTTGCTGGCCCGCTTCGGTCGTGCCAAGGTGTCGTTGCCCGGCGGCTGTGCGATCGGTTCGCGCCCGGTGGACCAGCACATCAAGGGCCTGCAGGCCATGGGTGCCGAGATCGTGGTCGAGCATGGCTACATGGTCGCCCAGTTGCCCGCCGGGCAAAAGCGGCTCAAGGGTGCGCGCATCACAACCGACATGGTGACCGTGACCGGTACCGAGAACTTCCTGATGGCTGCGGCGCTGGCCGAGGGCGAAACGGTGCTGGAAAACGCTGCGCAAGAGCCCGAGATTCCCGACCTGGCGGAAATGCTGATCGCGATGGGCGCAAACATTGAAGGGCACGGGACCAGCAAAATCCGCATCCAGGGTGTGCGGCGTCTGCACGGCTGCACCCACCAGGTGGTGGCTGACCGTATCGAGGCCGGAACCTTCCTGTGCGCGGTGGCCGCGACTGGCGGCGATGTGGTGCTGCGCCACGGCCGAGCCGACCATCTGGATGCGGTGATTGACAAGCTGCGCGACGCTGGCGCACAGATCGAGGCGGGCGACGGCTTCATTCGTGTGCGGGCTTGCGGGCGGATGACAGCCCAGAGCTTCCGTACCACCGAGTACCCCGGTTTTCCGACCGACATGCAGGCGCAGTTCATGGCGCTCAACTGCATCGCCACCGGTACCAGCAAGGTCACCGAAACCATCTTCGAAAACCGCTTCATGCACGTCAACGAGCTGGTGCGGCTGGGTGCGCATATCCAGACCGATGGCAAGGTGGCGGTGATCGAGGGTGTCGACAGGCTGCAGGGAGCCACCGTGATGGCGACCGATCTGCGTGCCTCGGCCAGCCTGGTGATCGCCGGCCTGGTGGCTGAGGGCGACACCATCGTCGAACGCATCTATCACCTGGACCGCGGCTATGACCAGATGGAGGCCAAGCTGCGGGGCATTGGCGCCGATATTGAAAGAATCCAATGATCACCCTGGCGCTCTCCAAAGGCCGCATCTTCGACGAGACCCTGCCGCTGCTCAAGGCCGCCGGCATTGAGGTGCTGGAAGACCCGGAAACCTCGCGCAAGCTGATCCTGCCCACCAATCGGCCGGAAGTGCGCGTGGTGCTGGTGCGAGCGACCGATGTGCCCACCTATGTGGAACATGGCGGCGCCGACCTGGGCGTGACCGGCAAGGACACGCTGATCGAACATGGCGGCCAGGGCCTGTACCAGCCGCTGGATCTGCAGATTGCCAAATGCCGCATGAGCGTGGCGGTGCGTGACAACTTTGACTACGCCACCGCCGTTCGCCAGGGCGCGCGTCTGAAGGTGGCGACCAAGTACACGACGATTGCGCGCGAATTCTTCGCCAGCAAGGGCGTGCACGTGGACCTGATCAAGCTCTACGGCAGCATGGAGCTGGCGCCGCTGACCGGGCTGGCTGACGCCATCGTGGACCTGGTGTCCACCGGCAAGACGCTCCAGGCCAACCAGCTGGTCGAGGTCGAGCGGATCATGGACATCAGCTCGCGCCTGGTGGTCAACCAGGCCGCCCTCAAGCTCAAGCAGGCGGCCATCCGCCCCATCCTCGACGCTTTCGCCAATGCCCTCCAGAAAGGGCAACCTACTCCATGAGCCTGACCGCCCAGCCCCTTCGCCTGTCCACTGTCTCGGCCGATTTCGAAGCGCAGTTCGCCCGGCGGCTGCACTGGTCGGCGGAGACGGACCATGCGATCGAGCCGCGTGTGGCAGATATCCTGGCCGACGTACAGGCGCGTGGCGATGCGGCGGTGCTGGAGTACACCGCACGCTTTGACGGCTTGCCGTCGGCCACCATGGCTGAACTGGAGCTGACGCAAGCCGAACTCAAGGCCGCATTCAATGGCTTGCCCGCCGCCCAGCGCAGTGCGCTCGAGGCCGCAGCAGCCCGCGTGCGCCGCTACCACGAGGCGCAGAAAAAAGCGTCGGGCGAAAGCTGGACCTACCGCGACGAGGACGGCACCTTGCTGGGCCAGAAGGTCACGCCGCTGGACCGCGTGGGCATCTACGTGCCCGGCGGCAAGGCCGCCTATCCGTCGTCAGTGTTGATGAACGCCATCCCCGCCCATGTGGCCGGTGTCGGCGAGATCATCATGGTGGTGCCCACGCCCAGGGGCGAGAGGAACCCGCTGGTGCTGGCCGCTGCCTACGTGGCCGGCGTCACGCGTGCCTTCACGGTGGGCGGCGCGCAGGCCGTGGCCGCGCTGGCCTACGGCACCGCCACCGTACCCAAGGTCGACAAGATCACCGGTCCCGGCAACGCCTACGTGGCCAGTGCCAAAAAACGTGTGTTCGGCACCGTGGGCATCGACATGATCGCCGGGCCGAGCGAGATCCTGGTGCTGGCCGACGGCAGCACGCCCGCGGAGTGGGTGGCGATGGACCTGTTCAGCCAGGCCGAGCACGACGAGCTGGCGCAGTCCATCCTGCTGTGTCCCGACGTCGCCTACATCGACGCGGTGCAGGCCGCGATTGACCGTTTGCTGCCGACCCTGCCGCGCGCGGCCATCATCGCCAAAAGCCTGAACGACCGCGGTGCGATGATCCTCACGCACGACATGCAAGAGGCCTGCGCCATCAGCAACCGCATCGCACCCGAACACCTGGAGGTGTCCAGTCAGGACCCGCACCGCTGGGAGCCCTTGCTGCGGCATGCCGGGGCCATCTTCCTCGGTGCTTACACCAGTGAAAGCCTGGGTGACTACTGCGCGGGCCCCAACCATGTGCTGCCCACCAGCGGTACCGCCCGCTTCTCGTCGCCGCTGGGCGTGTACGACTTCCAGAAGCGCAGCAGCCTGATCGAGGTCAGCGAGGCCGGTGCGCAGCAGCTGGGCACCATCGCCGCCGAACTGGCCTATGGCGAAGGCCTGCAGGCCCACGCCCGAGCCGCCGAACTGCGCCTGAATGAGGTCCCGCCGATGCGGGGCGTGAAATGAACGCGATGCTCCCAACGAACCCGCTGCAACACATCCGGCAGGACATCCAGTCCATGCACGCCTACGCCATCCAGGATGCGACCGGCATGGTCAAGCTAGACGCGATGGAGAACCCGTTTTCGCTGTCGCCCGAGCTGCAGAAGGCCCTGGGTGAACGCCTGGGCGCCGTGGCCATCAATCGCTATCCCGGCGCGCGCATCGAAGACCTCAGGCAGGCGCTGGCCCGCTACGTCGACTTGCCCGAAGGCTGCGCCCTGATGCTGGGCAACGGCTCCGATGAACTGATTTCGCTGCTGGCCATGGGCTGCGACATGCCCGGCGCATCCATCCTCGCGCCGCTGCCTGGCTTCGTGATGTACGGCATGAGCGCCCAGCTGCAGGGCCTGGCCTTTCATGGCGTTGACTTGACGGCCGACTTCGGCCTCGATGAAGCCGCCATGCGGGCGGCATTGCGTCAGCACCAGCCAGCCATTACCTACCTCGCCTACCCGAACAACCCGACCGCCAACCTGTGGGACGCGGGCGTGATCCGGCGCCTGATCGCTGAAGCCGCTGCGTTCGGTGGCCTGGTGGTGATGGACGAGGCCTACCAGCCGTTTTCCAGCCACAGCTGGTTGGACGAGATCCGTGCGAACCCGGCGGCCAACGCCAATGTGCTGCTCATGCGCACCCTGTCGAAGTTCGGCCTCGCCGGCGTGCGCCTGGGCTACATGCTGGGCCCGCAGGCGCTGGTGCACGAGGTCGACAAGCTGCGCCCGCCCTACAACGTGAGCGTGCTCAACGCCGAGTGCGCGCTGTTCGCGCTGGAACACGCCGATGTGTTTGCGCGGCAGGCGGCCACCATCCGTGCCGAGCGCGAACGTCTGATCGCCGCCCTCGCAGCCATGCCGGGCGTCCAGCCTTTCCCCAGCCAGGCCAACATGGTGCTGGTGAGGGTGCCCGATGCGCAGAAGGCCTTCGATGGCCTGAAGGCGCGCGGCGTGCTGGTCAAGAATGTTTCTAAAATGCACCCACTGCTGGGCCAGTGTCTGCGCCTGACCGTCGGCACCCCCGACGAGAACACGCAGATGATCGCTGCCCTGCCGTCCAGCCTATGACCACCCCTTCTTCCGTCCCGGCCCGCGTGGCCGACGTCCAGCGCAACACGTCCGAGACGCAGATCCGCGTGCACGTCAACCTCGACGGTTCGGGCAAGGCGGCCCTGTCCACCGGCATCGGCTTCTTCGACCACATGCTCGACCAGATTGCCCGCCATGGGCTGATCGACCTGGAGATCGAGGCGAAGGGCGACCTGCACATCGACGGACACCACACGGTGGAAGACGTGGGCATTACCCTGGGCCAGGCCTTTGCCCAGGCGGTAGGCGACAAAAAGGGCATCCGCCGCTACGGTCACGCCTACGTGCCGCTGGACGAAGCGTTGTCCCGGGTGGTGATCGATTTCTCTGGCCGTCCGGGCCTGCACATGCGGGTGCCCTTCAAGGCTGGCATGGTCGGGGCGTTTGACACCCAACTGGCGTTCGAGTTTTTCCAGGGCTTCGTCAACCATGCGGGTGTGACGCTGCACATCGACAACCTGCATGGCGAGAATGCCCACCACCAGGCCGAGACTGTGTTCAAGGCCTTTGCCCGTGCGCTGCGCATGGCGCTTGAACGCGATGAACGACTGGGCGACGTGATCCCCTCGACCAAAGGTTCCCTGTAATGTCCCGTATGGACCGATGAACTCCCAAACAGTCGCCGTGGTGGACTACGGCAGCGGCAACCTGCGTTCCGTTTCACAGGCCGTGGTGCACGTGGCGCAGGCCACTGGGCACCACGTCATCGTCACCTCGCGAGCGCAGGATGTGTTCGACGCCGACCGCGTGGTGTTGCCCGGCCAGGGCCACATGGGCGATTGCATGCGAGAACTGGCCGCCTCCGGTCTGAAGGCAGCGGTGCTGCACGCGGCGGCGAACAAGCCGCTGTTCGGTGTCTGCGTGGGCATGCAGATGCTGCTGGACCGCAGCGAAGAAGGCCCTACCGATGGCCTGGGGCTCATCCCTGGTGAAGTGGTTCGTTTCCGGCTCGATGGTTTTACGCAGCCTGACGGCAGTCGTTTCAAGGTGCCGCAGATGGGGTGGAACCAGGTGTTCCAGACCGCCAATGGGCGCCCGCCGCATCCGGTGTGGCAGGACATTCCGGATGGCTCGTACTTCTATTTCGTGCACAGCTACTACGCCAGACCGGCACGGCCCGAGCATGTGGTGGGCGAGACCGATTACGGTGGCCGTTTCGCCTGTGCGATTGCCCGCGAGAATATTTTCGCGACCCAGTTTCACCCTGAAAAGAGCGCCGACCAGGGGCTGGCGCTCTACCGAAACTTCCTCCACTGGAACCCCTGACATCCGGTTTTTTCGACCATCATGTTGCTGATTCCCGCCATTGATCTCAAAGACGGCCAGTGTGTTCGCCTCAAGCAGGGCGACATGGACCAATCCACCGTGTTCGGTGAAGACCCCGCCGCCATGGCCCGCAACTGGGTCAACAAGGGCGCGCGCCGCGTGCACCTGGTGGACCTCAACGGCGCGTTCGCCGGCAAGCCCAGGAACGAGCAGGCCATCCGAGCCATCCTCAGGGAAGTGGGTGCCGAGGTGGACGTGCAGCTCGGCGGTGGCATCCGCGACCTGGACACCATTGAACGCTATCTGGATGCCGGCCTGCGCTACGTGATCATCGGCACCGCCGCGGTCAAGAACCCCGGTTTCCTGCAGGACGCCTGCACGGCGTTCGGCGGCCACATCATCGTGGGGCTGGATGCCAAGGACGGCAAGGTCGCCACCGACGGCTGGAGCAAGCTCACCGGTCACGAGGTGGTGGACCTGGGCAAGAAGTTCGAGGACTACGGCGTCGAATCCATCATCTACACCGACATCGGTCGCGACGGCATGCTCAGCGGCATCAACATTGACGCCACCGTCAAGCTGGCGCAGGCTTTGTCGATTCCCGTGATCGCCTCCGGGGGCCTGTCCAACCTGGATGACATCCGCGGCCTGTGCGCCGTCGAAGACGAGGGGGTCGAAGGCGTGATTTGCGGCCGTTCGATCTACAGCGGTGACCTCGACTTTGAAACGGCGCAAAAGCTGGCCGACGAACTCAACGGATGACGGATGCTGGCTAAGCGCATCATTCCCTGTCTGGATGTGACCGGTGGCCGTGTCGTCAAGGGCGTCAACTTCGTCGAACTGCGCGATGCGGGGGACCCGGTGGAAATCGCCGCCCGCTACAACGAGCAGGGCGCCGACGAACTGACCTTTCTCGACATCACCGCCACCAGCGACGGTCGAGACCTGATCCTGCACATTATTGAGGACGTGGCCTCCCAGGTCTTCATCCCGCTGACCGTCGGGGGCGGCGTGCGCACGGTGGAGGACGTTCGCCGCCTGCTCAACGCCGGGGCCGACAAGACCAGCTTCAATTCAGCGGCGATTGCCAACCCGCAGGTGATCCGCGAGGCGTCCGACAAGTACGGTGCCCAGTGCATCGTAGTGGCGATTGATGCAAAGCGACGTTCCGCTGCGGACGCCAAGCGCATGATCCATGGCGTCGAAATCGGCGAGGGTTGGGACGTCTACAGCCACGGCGGCCGCCAAAACACCGGGCTCGATGCCGTGGCCTGGGCGCGCCAGATGGCCGAGTACGGCGCCGGTGAGATTCTGCTGACCAGCATGGACCGCGACGGCACCAAGAGTGGCTTTGATTTGGCACTTACCCGCGCGGTGGCCGACGCCGTGAGCGTGCCCGTCATCGCCTCCGGTGGCGTCGGCAACCTCGACCACCTGGCCGACGGGGTGCAGCAGGGTGGCGCGGATGCCGTTCTGGCCGCCAGCATCTTCCACTACGGTGAGTACACCGTGGCCCAGGCCAAGCAGCGCATGGCCGAGCGCGGCATTCCTGTCAGGCTTTGACATGATGAAACACTGGCTCGACGCCATCCAATGGGACGCACAGGGTCTGGTGCCCGTGATCGCACAGGAAGCCGTCACCGGCGACGTGCTGATGTTCGCCTGGATGAACCGCGAAGCGTTGCAGAAAACGGCCGAGCTGGGGCGGGCGGTGTACTTCAGTCGCTCGCGCAACAAGTTGTGGTTCAAGGGCGAGGAGTCCGGCCATGTGCAGACCGTGCACGACATCCGGCTGGACTGTGACAACGACGTCGTTCTGCTCAAGGTGACGCAGCTCGGGCACGAACCCGGGATCGCCTGTCACACCGGGCGGCACAGCTGCTTCTATCAGAGTCACCAGAATGGTCAGTGGATACCGGTGGATCCGGTGCTCAAGGACCCCGAATCCATCTACAAGTGAACCCGATGTCCGAAGTCGATTCCCTGGCCCGCCTGGCCGCTGTCATCGAGAGCCGCAAGCCGGCCTGTGGTGGTGACCCTGAAAAGAGTTACGTTGCCCGCCTGCTGCACAAAGGGCCCGATGCATTTCTCAAGAAGATCGGCGAAGAAGCGACCGAGGCCGTGATGGCTGCCAAAGACTGTGATCACGGCGGTGACGCGCAGTTGCTGGTCAACGAAGTGGCCGACCTCTGGTTCCACTGCATGATCGCACTGGCCCACTACGGCAAGGCACCCTCCGATGTGGTGGCCGAGCTGGTGCGCCGCGAAGGCCTTGGCGGACTGGAAGAAAAGGCTTTGCGCAAAGCACAGGCGCGGGCGCAGGATGACAACAGGGGGCGATCATGAGCGGGCCGACCGAGGTGTTCGACACAGGCAAAACAGCCGAACAACTGGCCAGCTTGAAGCAGTTGACGCTGATGGTCTACATCCTTTACGCAGCGTCCTGGCTGGTGGGGCTCACCGCCATCGTGGGCATCATCGTCAACTACGTCAAACGTGACGATGCAAAAGGCTCGATCTACGAAAGTCATTTCACCTGGCAGATTCGCACCTTCTGGTGGGGCTTGCTGTGGGCGGTGCTGGGCGGTCTCACCATGGTTTTTCTGGTGGGTTTCGTGATTCTTCTGGCGGCTTTTGTCTGGACGGTGTACCGGCTGGTCAAGGGTCTGCTGAACTGGAACGACGGCAAGCCAATGCCAGTTTGATACAAGCATGCACATGCATCAGGACCCCAACTGCATCTTCTGCAAGATCGTCACCGGCCAGATTCCGTCGAAAAAGGTTCACGAAGACGAGGATCTCTATGTTTTTCACGACATCGCCCCCTGGGCGCCGGTGCACCTGCTCATCGTGCCCAAGCTGCACATCCCGTCCATGGCCCAGCTCACGCCTGAGCATGAACGCCTGATGGGCCGGATGATGGTGCTGGCGCCCCAGCTGGCCCTGGATCAGGGGTGCAACCCGTACCCCGATGGGGGATTTCGCATCGTGTGCAACACCGGCACCGAAGGCGGGCAAGAGGTGCACCACCTGCACGTGCATGTCATGGGGGGGGCTCGTCCCTGGCTCAAGGGCTAAAGGTGGCCCGGGCTGAACCAAAGCCCCGTCGTAGAATCCGAGACAACAGCGCCCCGGCGCTTTCTATCAATTGTTGGAGAGACACATGGGTTCTTTTTCCATTTGGCATTGGCTGATCGTGTTGCTGATCGTGGTCATGGTTTTCGGTACCAAAAAGCTCAAGAACATTGGCTCCGACCTGGGGGGCGCCGTCAAGGGCTTCAAGGACGGCATGAAGGACGGCGGCACAGCCGAGACCTCTGCTGCACCGCCAGCACAGGTGACGCAAAGCGCTGCAGCCGAAACGGGCGCCATTGACGTCGAAGCCAAGCAGAAAAGCTGATTGCCTGCGGTCGGTGACTCCGGTCGCCGGTACTGGTATCCCGGGCGCGGAGGTTTGACCTTCGCGCCCGCATCGTTCTCAGGACGGCCTGCACATGATTGATCTGGGCATTTCCAAGCTCGCCCTCATTGGGGCGGTGGCGCTGGTCGTCATCGGGCCAGAGAAGCTGCCGCGCGTGGCGCGCACGGTGGGTACCTTGCTGGGCAAGGCTCAGCGCTATGTGGCCGACGTCAAGGCCGAGGTCAACCGCACCATTGAGCTTGAAGAGCTCAAAAAAATGAAGGAGTCGGTGGAGACGGCCGCGCGTGATGTGGAGCAGTCGGTCAACGAGACCACCCAGGACTTCGAGAAATCCTGGTCCGATGCCACGGCAGGGCTGGAGGGCGGATCGACCGACTACAGCAGCGCGCTGGGTTCCATCGGGTCTGACCTGGAACCGGTCTACAAGCACCCGCGCAAGAACTGGCGCCTCAAGCGGGGTGCTGTGCCGCAGTGGTACAAGTCTCGCACCGGCGTCCGCACCCGTGCCCAGTCCGGCGCTGCCCGTGTGGCACGTTTCCGGCCCCGTCCTTCTTCTGCCCCCCGCTGATGTCAGACGCCAACAAATCCACCGACGAACTCGCCGGCACCGAGCAGCCGTTCGTGCAGCACCTGATGGAGCTGCGCGACCGACTCATGTATGGCATGGCCGGTCTGGCCATCTGCATGGTCATTCTCGCGGTCTGGCCCGGGCCCAGTGGGCTGATCGATCTGATCGCCATTCCCATCCGGGCACACATGCCGCCCGATGCGAAGCTGATCGCCGTGGGCGTGTTCTCGCCGTTTTTCGTGCCCCTCAAAGTGCTGGCCATGGCCGCGCTGCTGCTGTCACTGCCTTGGTGGATGTACCAGATCTGGGCTTTTGTGGCACCGGGTCTTTACAGTCACGAAAAGCGGTTTGCGGTGCCGCTGATCATCTTCGGCAGCCTGCTGGCGTACCTGGGCATTGCCTTTGTTCAGTTTTTTGTGCTGGACAAGATGTTCGGCTTCATCCAGCAGTTCACACCCCGGAGCGTGGCCGCGACGCCCGACATTGCTTCCTACGTGGAAGCGATCCTGTCGCTGTATCTTGCGTTTGGGCTGGCGTTTCAGGTGCCCATCGTGGTGGTGTTGCTGGTCAAGATGAACATGGTGACCGTTGGCCAGCTCCGGGAATTTCGCGGGTATTTCATCGTGCTGGCTTTCGTGGTCGCCGCCATCGTCACGCCACCTGATGTCATTTCACAGTTGTCGCTGGCCGTTCCCATGTGCCTGCTGTATGAGGTGGGTATCTGGGGGGCATCCTGGTTTGTCAAGCGTACGGCCAGTCCAGCGTCAGCTGACGAATCAGCGGCTTCCTGAAACCACCGTGGCCCCAACCATGAAAACGGTACCCTCCTGCAGGCGCCGTTTGTGTTCCCTGCGGAGGGTCTGTGCGTCTGTCGGCCTCAGCGGCCGGAAGCGCCAGGGGGCGTGCGCCGTCCGGGGGTGACGCGCACCTGGCTCTTTTCGCCCTTGCGCAGCACTTGCAGCGATGCAGGCTGTCCCGGTTTGAGGGCGGCCACGGCCGACAGCAACTGGGCTACGCTGTTGACTTCGCGCTCGCCTACAAAGGTGATGACGTCCCCCGGCCGTATGCCGGCCTGAGCAGCAGGACCGTTTTGCAGGACGCCGGTGATGATGACGCCCTTGCCTTGGGGAAGTCCGAAACTTTCAGCCAGTTCGGCACCGAGGTCTTGCGGTTCCACACCGATCCACCCGCGCGTCACCTGCCCGTCGCGGACGATGGCGTCCATGACGCTGCGCGCGGTCGAGGTCGGGATGGCAAAGCCGATGCCCATGGAGCCGCCGGACCGCGAGTAGATGGCGGTGTTGATGCCCATCAGGTGCCCGTGGGTGTCCACCAGGGCTCCGCCGGAGTTGCCGGGATTGATGGCTGCATCGGTTTGGATGAAGTTCTCAAACGTGTTGATGCCCAGCTGGGTGCGGCCGAGTGCACTGACGATGCCACTGGTCACCGTCTGGCCGACCCCAAATGGGTTTCCGATGGCCAGCACGGGATCTCCGACCGCAAGTGTCTCCGAATCGCCCAGCGTGATCACCGGGAGGTCGGCCAGGTCGATTTTCAGGATGGCCAGGTCGGTTTCCGGATCGGTACCGATCACCTTCGCCGCACTTGAGCGTCCATCCGTCAGCACAACCTCGATTTGATCTGCTTCTTCGATCACGTGGTTATTGGTGAGGAGGTAGCCGGCCGGGCTCACGATGACCCCTGATCCAAGCCCGGTTTGCGGGCGATCGCGGCCTTGGTCACCGAAGAAAAATCGAAACCACGGGTCACTGGCGGCGGGCGGGCTGGCCGGTGTCTTGCTGGTGTTGATGCTCACCACCGCTGGCGAGGCGCGTTGAGCCGCGGTTCTGAAACTGGTGATGTCACCACCCGGTTGACCGCTGGCAGGCACCGCCTCCAGTACCGGTACCGCCGGAAAACGCACATGGCGCTGGTCCAGCCATGCCGGCTTGAGCGTGGCGACGACGAAAAGTGCCGCCAGCAGCACAGTCACGGATTGGGCAAAAATCAGCCAGAGTCGTTTCATGTCGGACCTGCGGTTGAAGAACCTTGCGGCCGCCATGCAAGGTTCCGCAGGCAGCATTGTCTGGCATATGGCCTTCTTCTTCCGTGCTTCAAGGGCTTGACCCAGGTCAATGCGCCCGGACCAACACGGGGGTGCAATAACCTTGCTTCAAACAGAAGAATGGAACTCGACACATGAAAGCCCTCGCAGATCTTTTTTCGACCGATTACGGACTGTTCAGTCTGGCAGTTCTCGCCTTCATTCCGGTCATGGCCTTTTGGTTTTACAGGTTCTTCACGCGCAAGATGGCCGAGTCTGCACGGCAGAACTCCTGACGGCCTTCGGGCCCGTTCTCCGGCGGGCGCAGGAGGGGATGCAAAATGGGGCGTTGACGCCGCCGTGCGGAACAGCAAGGCGGTTCCTTGATGGTTGATCGCGCCCATGACTCACCCGATGCCCTTCATATCCCGCGAGCACTTGCTCGCGACATTCGACACCTTGCTGCAACCTGGAGCCTTTCGCGACTACGGGCCCAATGGTCTGCAGGTGGAAGGTAAGTCGGCGGTCCGCAAAATCGTGTCTGGCGTGACCGCCAGCCTGGCGCTCATTGAAGCAGCTGTGGCGGCTCAGGCTGATGCCATCTTTGTTCACCATGGCCTGTTCTGGCGTGGTCAGGACGGGCGTGTGAGCGGCTGGCTGAAACAACGCCTCGCGTTGCTGCTCGCTCACGACATCAACCTGTACGCGTACCACCTGCCCCTGGACGCGCACGCTGAACTGGGCAACAACGCCCAGCTGGCCTTGCAACTGGGGGTCGGCTTGTCTGGCGAGCGTTTTGGCGAGCAGTCGCTCGGCTTTCTGGGCGAGTGCCAACCGTGTACCGTCGCCGGTTTCGCGCAGCGCGCGCAGCAGGTGCTGGGTCGTGCCGTGACGCTGGTAGGGGACCCTGATCGCCCGGTGCGCCGTATCGCGCTGTGCACCGGCGGAGCGCAGTCCTACTTCGAGGCCGCCATCGCTGCGGGCGCGGATCTGTTTCTCACCGGTGAAATTTCCGAGCCTCAGGCGCACTATGCGCGCGAAAGTGGTGTGGCCTACCTCGCCGGTGGTCACCATGCGACCGAGCGCTACGGCGCGCCTGCGCTGGCCGGTCACGTGGCTGCGCAGCTCGGATTGGTCCACGCATTCATCGATATCCCCAATCCGGCCTGAAGACACATGCAAACGCGCCGTCCCAACGCGCACAACCCACTGGTCATTACCATGGGAGACCCAGCGGGTATTGGCCCTGAAATCATCCTGACGGCCTTGCGCCGCAGGCCTGACTGGCTGCCTAGCGTGATCGTGGCCGGTGACCTTCCGACCCTGCGCCGTGCACAGGCCCTGACGCAACCTGTGAAAGGGTCAGGCGATCTGGTGCTCCAGGCTGTCTCCTCGGTAGATGAAGCGCTGGCGCTTGCCCCAGGCCACCTGGCAGTGGTGCAGGCCTGTGCGCTGGGGGAGCCGGTACCGTTCGGTCGCATCAGCGCGGTCGCCGGTCAGGCGGCAGCGGACTGCATCCACTGGGCTGCGAAGGCGGCGCTGAGCGGACGGGTGCGTGCCATGGTCACCGCGCCCATTCACAAGGAAGCCTTGGCCGCAGCAGGCTACGACTATCCTGGGCACACCGAATTTCTTCAGGCGCTGGCGGCCGAGCACGAGGGCGTCACGGTGTCGCAACTGCCGGTGCGCATGATGCTCAGTTGTCCTGGACTGAGGACGGTGCTGGTGAGTATCCACGTGTCCTTGCGGCAAGCACTGCAAGCGGTGACGCAGCAGCAGCTATTGCAGACGCTGCGCATCACAGCAGACCACTTCCGTCGCATCGGGATGCCACAGGCGCGCATGGCGGTGGCGGGGCTGAATCCGCACGCCGGTGAGGGGGGGCTGTTTGGCCGGGAGGAAATCGATGTCATCGCGCCTGCGGTGGAGAAGGCCCGTTCAGACGGTTTGAACGTCAGCGGTCCCCACGCGCCCGACACCGTCTTCATGCGTGCCCGACAGGGCGAGTTCGACGTGGTGCTGGCCATGTACCACGATCAGGGGCTGATTCCGGTGAAGCTGCTGGGTCTGGACGATGGTGTCAATACCACGCTGGGCCTGCCTTTTGTGCGAACCAGTCCTGACCATGGCACCGCCTTCGACCTGGCAGGCACTGGCCGGGCCAGTCCGTCGAGCTTATTGGCGGCCATCGAGGCGGCTGAAGTCACGTGTCCCTATGCGGCAGAGGGGGCGCAACGCTGAGCCCATGGCACCCGTGCCATCCCAGAGAATCACTTGCGCAGGCTGTCGCGAATTTCCCGCAGCAGAACGATCTCCTCCGCTGGGGTGGCGGGTGGAGCTGGCGGTGTCTGTTTACGCAGCCGGTTCATCTGCTGGACCATCATGAAGATGATGAAGGACAGAATGGTGAAGTTCAGGACGATGGTCAGAAAGTTGCCATAGGCCAGCACCGCGCCGGCTTTTTTCGCCTCGGCCAGCACGGTTTCCGACTGGCCGGCCAGCGGTATGAAGTAATTGGAGAAGTCCAGACCACCAAAGATCATGCTGACGATGGGCATGATCACGTCATCCACCAGGGATGCGACGATCTTCCCAAAGGCACCACCGATGATCACGCCGACCGCCAGGTCCATCACATTGCCCTTGACGGCAAACTCTTTGAACTCACGCATCATGCTCATGGGTCTCTCCTGTTGGTGGTGGGGTGCGGCCCTGTGATGGGGCTGTCTTGTGTATTTTGATGCCCGTGAGCCCCGACGGGGACACGTCAGGAAGAGCGCAACCGACGAACGCCGCACCTGCGGTTTGCGCAAGGGGGACGGAGCCGACACAGCTGCAGTACCCGGGGCCGGCGGCGACATGCTCCATTACAATGTCGGGTTGACCCCAGTGTAATTTCGTCTCGAACCGTCATTGAAAGATTCCCATGAGTGATGCTACCGCCGATGCGACTGTGGACAACAGCCGCCGAACCTGGCTGATCACCTCCGCTGCCATGGGCGGCGTGGGGGCAGCAGCCGTTGCTGTGCCTTTCGTGAGTTCCTTCCAGCCGTCCGAGCGTGCCAAGGCCGCCGGTGCTGCCGTGGAGGTGGACATCAGCGCCATCCCGCCGGGCTCCAAGATGGTGGTGGAGTGGCGGGGTAAGCCCGTGTGGATCATGCGTCGGACCGAAGAGCAGCTCAAGGCACTGGAAAAACTCGATCCGGCACTGGCCGATCCCGCTTCGGAGCGCCAGAATTTGCCGACTCCGGAATACGCCAAGAACCGGTACCGCTCGATCAAGCCTGAGGTGTTTGTCGGCATTGGAATTTGCACCCACCTGGGCTGCTCGCCGGGCGACAAGTTCTCGCAAGGTCCGCAGCCATCGCTGCCGGATGACTGGGTGGGCGGCTACCTGTGCGCTTGCCACGGTTCCACGTTCGATCTGGCTGGCCGCGTCTTCAAAAACAAGCCCGCACCGGACAATCTGGAGATCCCGCCGCATTACTACACGTCCGAAACGACCGTACTAATCGGTGAAGAGAAGAAGGCTTGAGCGGCACCTGCCGACTCACTGAACACAGAGGCGCCCCATGGCTGAATTCAAAGAAATCTCCCCCGATGCACCCGCAGGTGCGAAGCTGCTGAACTGGTTCGAAAACCGTATCCCCTCAGCCTTCTATATCTACAAACGGGATCTTGCCGAGTACTACGCACCGAAAAACTTCAACTGGTGGTACATCTTTGGCTCGCTGGCTTTGCTGGTCCTGGTGATCCAGATCGTTACGGGCATTTTCCTGGTGATGCACTACAAGCCGGACGCCAACCTCGCGTTTGCCTCGGTCGAGTACATCATGCGTGATGTCCCCTGGGGCTGGCTCATCCGCTACATGCACTCGACCGGCGCCTCCGCGTTCTTTGTCGTGGTTTACCTGCACATGTACCGCGGTCTGCTCTACGGCTCTTATCGCAAGCCGCGTGAACTGGTCTGGGTCTTTGGCTGTGCCATCTTCCTCGTGCTCATGGCAGAGGCCTTCATGGGTTACCTCCTGCCTTGGGGGCAGATGTCTTACTGGGGTGCCCAGGTGATCGTCAACCTGTTCTCGGCCATCCCCTTTGTTGGTCCTGATCTGGCGTTGCTGATCCGTGGTGACTACGTGGTGGGCGACGCGACGCTCAACCGTTTCTTCAGTTTCCACGTGATCGCCGTTCCGCTCGTTTTGCTGGGTCTGGTGGTAGCCCACCTGATGGCGTTGCATGATGTCGGCTCCAACAACCCGGACGGTGTGGAAATCAAGGCTGGCCCGAAAGGCAACCGCTGGTCTTCCACCGCGCCGGCTGATGGTGTGCCCTTCCATCCCTACTACACGGTGCACGACATTTTTGGTGTGTCGATGTTCCTGATGGTGTTTTCTGCCATCGTCTTCTTCGCACCCGAGCTGGGCGGCTATTTCCTGGAGTTCAACAACTTCATCCCTGCCGATCCGCTGGTGACGCCGTTGCACATTGCGCCGGTCTGGTATTTCACGCCGTTCTATTCCATGCTGCGCGCCATCACCACGGAAATGACCTACGTGCTGATGCTCTGCGTGGCCTTGGGGGCGGTGTTTGCTGTCGTCAAGACGCGTCTGTCGGTCTTTGTGAAACTCGCTCTGGTGGGTGCCAGTGTCGTGGTGATGGCGCTTCTGCAACTGATCGACGCCAAGTTCTGGGGTGTTGTGGCGATGGGCGGTGCGGTTGTGATCCTGTTCTTCCTGCCATGGCTCGACAAGAGCCCGGTCAAGTCGATTCGCTACCGCCCCAGCGGCGTCAAGTGGCTGTTCGCCGTGTTTGTCGTCAACTTCCTGATCCTGGGGTATCTGGGCGTGCTGCCGCCGTCCCCTGTGGGCGAGCGCGTCTCCCAGGTCGGTACGCTGTTCTACTTCGGCTTTTTCCTGCTGATGCCTTGGTGGACGCGTCTGGGGCAATTCAAGCCCGTACCTGACCGCGTGACTTTCCAGCCTCACTGAAGACCAGACAAAACGGAGTGTTGATCAAATGAAAAAATTGCTTCTGGGTCTCGCGCTGGCCATGGGTCTTTCGGGTGCCGCATTGGCGGCCGGTGGTGGCTTCCCTCTGGACAAGGCGCCCAAGCGCACGAACGACATGGCCGCCCTGCAGAACGGAGCCAAGATCTTCGTGAACTACTGTCTGAGCTGCCACTCAGCTGCTTTCATGCGCTTCAACCGGCTGCGCGACATCGGGCTGACCGACAAGCAAATCGCTGAAAACCTGACGTTCACCACCGACAAGATTGGTGACACGATGAAGGCGGCCATCGATCCCAAGCAGGCCAAGGATTGGTTTGGAGCCAATCCGCCCGATCTCAGCCTGATTGCCCGTTCACGTGCCAGCGGTGCCGGTTCCGGTGCCGACTATGTGTACACGTTGCTGCGTACCTATTACCGTGACGAGACCAAACCCACCGGCTGGAACAACATGGTGTTCCCCAACATCGGCATGCCCAATCCGTTGTGGGAGCTGCAGGGCGAGCGCGCCCCTCTGATGGACACGGTCGAGAGCCATGGCCATGAGGCACACGTGCTCAAGGGATGGGAGCAGGTCAAGCCGGGAACACTGTCACCCGACGCGTTCGATCAGAACGTGGGCGATCTGGTGGCCTATCTTCAGTGGATGGCCGAACCCGCAGCCAATACCCGTGTGCGCATTGGCGTATGGGTGCTTCTGTTCCTGGGCGTGTTCACGCTGGTAGCCTGGCGTCTGAACGCAGCGTTCTGGAAAGACGTCAAGTAATCACGGTCTGCCGCAACCTCATGTTTGGGCGTTGCGGTTGAAGTTCTCACAGTGGTCTGCGGCGCCGCTTCATGCGGCAAGGCAACCACTGTTTTGTATTAGGAGAGTCCCTTCATGATGGTCTTGTACTCGGGTACCACTTGCCCTTATTCCCACCGCTGCCGTTTTGTCCTGTTCGAAAAAGGCATGGACTTCGAGATCCGCGATGTGGACCTTTACAACAAGCCCGAGGACATCAGTGTCATGAATCCGTACGGGCAGGTGCCGATCCTGGTCGAACGTGATCTCATCCTGTACGAGTCGAACATCATCAACGAGTACATCGACGAGCGCTTTCCGCACCCCCAACTGATGCCCGGGGATCCCGTGGACCGTGCTCGCGTGCGACTGTTCCTGTTGAATTTTGAAAAAGAGCTGTTTGCTCACGTCTCAGTGCTGGAGTCGCGCAGCAGCAAGGGCAACGAAAAAGCATTGGAAAAAGCTCGCGCCCATATCCGAGACCGGCTGACCCAACTTGCGCCAGTGTTCCTGAAGAACAAATACATGCTGGGTGACAACTTCTCCATGCTGGATGTCGCGATTGCTCCTTTGCTCTGGCGTCTGGATTTTTACGGTATCGAGCTGTCGAAGAATGCAGCGCCTTTGCTCAAGTATGCCGAGCGCATTTTCTCGCGCCCTGCCTATATCGAGGCACTCACGCCTTCGGAAAAGGTGATGCGCAAGTGATCTGGCAACCGAACCGGTAATTGCCCCCGCTGTTGAATGTCCTTTCCAGGCGCCGCATGCAAAACCCTGACCCGCAGCTGCCATCGACCCGGCCTTACCTGATCCGTGCTCTCCATGAATGGTGCACCGACCACGGTTTTGCGCCTTATCTGGTGGCGAAAGTGGATGGAAGGGTTCAGGTGCCTGTTGAGTGCGTGCGCGACGGCGAGATCGTGCTCAACACGAGCTTCGATGCCACTAGCGGGTTGCGATTGGGTGATGAATACATCGAGTTCAAGGCGCGGTTTGGTGGTGTCCCTCGAGAAATTCTGATACCGGTGGATCATGTGATCGCGATCTACGCTCGCGAAAACGGGCAGGGCATGGCTTTTCCGCCACCGGCGCCGCTTCAGGAAGTGTTTGTTGCTCCGGAAGCCGGTGCTGGTCGCAGGGGCGGCGACGTCACGCTTGCATCAGTGGGGGAGGGAACGGAGCAGGGTGAGGCTGATGCCCCGCCGCCAGGGTCCAACCGTCCGCATCTCAAGCGCGTCAAGTAAACTCGAGAATCTTTTTTGCCGCTTTAGCTCAGTTGGTAGAGCACTCGCCTTGTAAGCGATAGGTCGTCTGTTCGAGTCAGACAAGCGGCACCATCCTTTCCTGCGGCCACTGCGCGTTGGTTCATTGAACTCACGCGTTCGGCGCCTGCACTTTGATGCGGATGGTCGATACGGCGGGGCTCTCCTGCGCCAGCGCTTGCAGGAACAGGGGTACCAGCTGGCGCAACTTGGTCGCAGCCGCGGTGTGCGACACCAGCAAACACCACTCCTCACCCTGAATGGGGCCGGCATGAATCTGGCGCCACAGGGGGGCAGGTATCAGATGTTCGATGCGTTTGAGGCAGCTCTGCGAGGCTCGAACCTGTTCCTGAAGCGCAGCCAGCGACGGAGCCGCCGATACCGCTTCTTCCAGGCTGAACTGGTGACGCGACAGGTAAGACATCGTGTGTTGACGGGGTTTGCAGACTCGGCGCCTGCTGCTGGAAGGAAGGGCGCACGCATTATCCCGGACAAATCGTCACCGCGCTTGGAACGGCGATGGCCGGTGCGCTCGCGTGAACCCCGGCAGGTGGCAGGCGCGGGGCCCAATGCCGGCAGAGCACACAGGTAAAATCCGCGTTTGGCTCCAAAAAGACCAGCGCTCAATGGCCCGGGATGCAGAAGCATTCGCCTGTTTTCCGCGCAGCTTGATGGAGCACCCCGATTCCCAACCGACTGTCCGGCGCTGCACTTGTGTGGCCGCGGCAGGCCCGCACGTATGCCCACACATTTCCTGACCAAAATCTTTGGTAGTCGCAATGACCGTTTGCTCAAGACCTACCGCAAGACGGTCGAGCGTATCAACAGCCTTGAGCCGCAGTTTGAAGCCCTCAGCGACGAAGCGCTGAAAGCCCAGACCGAAGCTTTCAAGCAGCGTCTGGCGGGCGGCGCCACGCTTGACGACATCCTGCCTGAAGCGTTTGCCGTGGTGCGTGAAGCCAGCAAGCGCGTCATGAAGATGCGTCATTTCGACGTGCAACTCGTCGGGGGCATCGCATTGCATTCCGGCAAGATTGCCGAGATGCGCACTGGCGAGGGCAAGACCCTGACTGCCACGTTGCCGGTCTACCTGAATGCGCTGGCAGGTAAAGGTGTTCACGTGGTGACCGTGAATGATTACCTGGCCACGCGCGATGCGCAGTGGATGGGGCGCCTCTACAACTTTCTGGGTCTCTCTGTCGGTATCAACCTGCCACAGGCGCCGCGCGAGGACAAGCAGGCCGCCTACCGCGCCGACATCACCTACGGCACCAACAACGAATACGGTTTCGACTATCTGCGCGACAACATGGTCTACGAACCCGGAGACCGGGTGCAACGCAGCCTGAACTTTGCCATCGTGGACGAGGTGG
The DNA here is from genome assembly GCA_046074205.1 of Hydrogenophaga sp. Taxonomy (GTDB): domain Bacteria; phylum Pseudomonadota; class Gammaproteobacteria; order Burkholderiales; family Burkholderiaceae_C; genus Hydrogenophaga. The sequence continues at coordinate 20,296 of JBJTNV010000050.1, read as the reverse complement.
ACTCGATTCTGATCGACGAGGCCCGTACGCCGTTGATCATCAGTGGTCAGGCCGAGGACCAGACTCCGGTCTACGTGGCTATCAAACAGCTGGTGCCGAGGCTGGTGCGTCAGGAAGGCGAAGCCGATCCGCGCACAGGCGAAGGCGTGTCCAAGCCCGGAGACTTCACAGTCGACGAAAAGTCACACCAGGTTCATATGACAGAGCAAGGCCATGAGAAGGCCGAGCAATTGCTGGTGCAGGCCGGATTGTTGCCCGAGGGGGCGTCCTTGTACGATCCGGCCAATATCGCGCTGATGCACCACCTGGTGACATCTCTCAAAGCGCACCACCTGTACCACCGCGACCAGCATTACGTGGTGCAGAGCGGCGAGGTCATCATCGTCGACGAGTTCACAGGCCGCCTGATGCAGGGCCGTCGCTGGAGCGATGGCCTGCACCAGGCTGTGGAAGCCAAAGAAGGTGTGACCATCCAGCCGGAGAACCAGACGCTGGCCTCCATCACCTTCCAGAACTACTTCCGGCTGTACGGCAAGCTCGGTGGCATGACCGGTACTGCAGATACCGAGGCCTACGAGTTCCAGGAAATCTACGGTCTGGAGACCGTGGTGATTCCACCCAATCGGGCCAGTCTACGCAAGGACGAGCTCGATCGCGTGTACAAGACCACGAAAGAAAAGTACACCGCCGCGATTGCCGACATTCGTGAGTGTCACGAGCGCGGGCAGCCGGTACTGGTGGGCACCTCGTCGATCGAAAACTCCGAGCTCATCTCGCAGCTTCTGCTGGCTGAGAAGCTGCCACACGAAGTGCTCAACGCCAAGCAGCACGCCCGTGAAGCCGACATCATCGTCCAGGCAGGGCGTCCTGGTGCGATCACCATCGCCACCAATATGGCCGGTCGGGGTACCGATATTGTTCTCGGTGGCAACCTGGAAAAGATGAGCGCTTCCATTGAAGCCGACGAGTCACTGGATGTGGCGGCCAAGGCTTCGCGTCTTGAAGCCCTGCGTCAGCAATGGCAGGCTGACCACGAGCGTGTGAAGTCGCTCGGCGGGTTGCGCATCATCGCCACCGAACGGCACGAGAGCCGTCGCATCGACAACCAGTTGCGTGGCCGTTCGGGACGCCAGGGCGATCCTGGGTCATCGCGCTTCTACCTCAGCCTGGACGACGCGCTGATGCGCATCTTCGCAGGAGACAAGGTGCGGGCCATCATGGACCGGCTGAACATGCCTGAGGGCGAGGCGATTGAGGCTGGCATCGTCACGCGAAGCATTGAAAGCGCCCAGCGCAAGGTCGAGGCGCGCAATTTCGATATCCGCAAGCAGCTGCTGGAATATGACGATGTGTCGAACGACCAGCGCAAGGTGATCTATCAGCAGCGCAATGACATCCTGGACGCACAAAGCTTGCGTGCGCAGATCGACGCGCTGCGTGACGGTACATTCGAAGACGTGGTGCAGCAGTTCGTGCCCGCTGGAAGCGTTGAGGAGCAGTGGACGCTCCCCGCGCTGGAGAAGGTGTTGAGCGAAGACTGGGGACTGGAGTTGCCGGTGAGTCAGTGGGTTTCAGACGCTGAATCCATCGACGCTGAGGAAATCCTGCACCGTGTACAGGCAGCCGCCAAGGATGCATTTGACACCAAGCTGGCGCTGGTGGGCGAGGCGAACTTCACTCGGTTTGAGCGCATGGTGCTGCTGCAGACCATCGACAGCCAGTGGCGAGAGCATCTGGCGGCACTGGATTACCTGCGACAGGGCATCCACCTGCGCGGCTATGCACAGAAGCAGCCCAAGCAGGAATACAAGCGAGAGGCGTTTCAGCTCTTCGGCCAACTGCTCGACAGTGTGAAAAGCGATGTGACGCGCATCCTGATGAACGTGCGCGTGCAGAGCCCCGAGCAGGTGAGCGAGGCTGCCCAGCAAATGGAAGAGCGAGCCGAACACATTGCCAACGTCACCTATACCGCACCGACGGAAACCGGGGCAGTAGAGTCCACAGTGGATGCCACCACCGTGGCTGCCGTTGTGCCGCGTGTAGGCCGCAACGATCCGTGCCCTTGTGGAAGCGGAAAAAAATACAAGCAATGCCATGGCGCGTTGACGTAACAGCCCGGCACGGCCGGTGCCCGGATGCGTTGGTGACCCAACGCCTCTGGCGCGGCCGTCGACTTGCTCCCGGGCATGGGGGAGCTTTCCCCGTTTGTTGATGATTTGCTGACAGGAGTGTGATGCCATGGCTGTGAACTACACCACGCCCCAAGCCACGAACTTGCTGCCCGTCCCGGGTGTGCGCATCGGTGTGGCCGAGGCGGGTATCCGCAAAGCCAATCGCAAGGATCTCGCCGTTTTTCTGCTCGATGAGGGCAGTGCTGTGGGTGCCGTGTTCACGCAGAACCGCTACGCCGCCGCACCTGTGCAGGTCTGCCGCGAACACCTGGCGTCCGGACAGGGTATTCGCGCCATGGTCATCAACACGGGCAACGCCAACGCCGGCACCGGTGAACCAGGGTTGCAGGACGCACGTCGGACGGCGAACGCCCTGGCCCTGGCCCTGGGTGTGCAGCATGAACAGGTGCTGCCGTTTTCCACCGGCGTGATCATGGAACCGTTGCCGGTTGATCGTCTGTTGGCCGGGCTCCCCGCCGCGTTGGCTGACGCGGGAAGTGCCGCTGGCGCATCGGGTTCGCAATGGCTCAAGGCGGCCGAGGGCATCATGACCACCGATACCGTGCCCAAGGCCATCAGTCGCCAGACCGTCATCGGGGGACGGTTGGTGACGGTCAGTGGGATCGCCAAGGGGGCCGGGATGATCCGTCCCAACATGGCCACCATGCTGGGTTATGTTGCGACCGACGCCGTGGTAGCGCCGGAGATGATGAACGCTCTGGCCAGGCGCCTGGCGGATGTTTCGTTCAACCGTGTCACGGTGGACGGTGATACATCGACCAACGATTCGTTTGTGGTGATGGCGACAGGGAAAGCCGGTCATGCGGCGGTGGCTGATCTTGACAGTGCAGACGGCATGGCATTGCTTGCAGCGATGACCGACGTGGTGCAATTCCTGGCGCACGCCATTGTGCGCGACGGAGAAGGTGCTACCAAGTTCATCACCGTTTGCGTTGAAGGCGGTGTGACGCGCGATGAGTGTCTCCAGGTCGCCTACGCGGTCGCACATTCCCCGCTGGTCAAGACGGCATTCTTCGCCAGTGATCCCAACCTGGGACGTATCCTGGCGGCTGTGGGGTATGCAGGTATTGCCGATCTCGACGCCACGAAGATCGAACTGCACCTGGGCGACGTGCACGTGGTCCGGCAGGGTGGCCGCCATCCTGAGTACCGCGAAGAGGACGGACAACGTGTGATGAAAGACGCCGAGATTCTGGTGCGCATCGGTCTGGGCCGTGGCGATGCCACCGAGATGGTGTGGACCTGCGACTTCAGTCACGATTACGTGACCATCAACGCTGATTACCGATCGTGACCAATGCCTGGCTGTGCCGGGCTCAGCGCCGCATCGGCGACGGGACTTGGGTGGCGATGTCTGTGAAAAGTCGGTGAAGCATGAACGAAAAATTTGAACGCCTGATGGAGCGTGCGGAGCAGCTCATCACTCGTATCGAGTCTGTGTTGCCACGGCCCCTGGGGGCGCCCGACTGGGCTGCTTCCATTGCCTTTCGATACCGCAAGCGCAGCAACGGGCATGGTGCGCTGGAGCCAGTGCGCCATGTCGCGCCCATGCGCCTGACCGATCTGCAGGAAGTCGACGGACAGAAAGAGAAGGTCCAGCGCAATACCGTGCAATTCGTGCAGGGGCGTCCCGCCAACAATGTGCTGCTGACCGGCGCACGCGGCACCGGCAAGAGCTCGCTGGTCAAGGCTTGCCTGAACGAATACGCGCCGCAGGGCCTGCGTCTGATTGAGGTGGACAAGGCTGATCTGACCGATTTGCCCGACATCATGGACGTGGTGGCTGACCGGCCAGAGCGTTTCATCGTCTTTTGCGATGACCTGAGTTTCGACGAGGGCGAGGCGGGCTACAAGGCGCTCAAGTCCATCCTCGACGGCTCGGTGTCCGCGGCAGGTCAGAACGTACTGATTTATGCGACCAGCAACCGTCGGCACCTGTTGCCCGAGTACATGAAGGAGAACCTCAGCTACACGCACACGCCCGATGGCGAGGTTCACCCAGGGGAGGTGGTGGAGGAAAAAATCTCCCTCTCTGAGCGATTTGGCCTCTGGGTCAGTTTCTACCCCTTCGGTCAGGAGGAGTACCTCACCATCGTGGCGCAGTGGCTCATTTCCTTTGGTGTGCCCACAGCCAACATTGAAGCGGCACGGCCGCAGGCGCTGGTGTGGGCTCTTGAACGCGGGTCGCGCAGTGGCCGCGTGGCTTACCAGTTTGCGCGCGACTATGCCGGTTCAAACGCCTGACGCCATGGCGCCCGATGTGCTGGTCGTTGACGGGGGCTGTAGGGTTGCAGGAGAGCGGCCGGTGACCCATGTGGCTGTGGGCGTGCTGATCGCGCCCGACGGCCGCTTCCTGCTCACCACGCGCCCCGAAGGAAAAGCCTACGCAGGCTACTGGGAGCTCCCAGGGGGCAAGCTCGAAGCGGAAGAAACCGTTGAGCAGGCTTTGCGCCGTGAGTTGCAGGAAGAGCTCGGAATCACCATCGGAACCGCCCTGCCATGGCGTCAGAAACTGGTCGACTATCCGCACGCGCTGGTACAGCTGCATTTCTGCAAGGTGTTCGACTGGAACGGTGACCTGCAGATGCGAGAACGCCAGCGGCACAGCTGGCAGGGCTTGCCGGTGCAGTGCGCGCCTGTGCTGCCAGGCACCGTCCCCGTACTGGAGTGGCTGGCTGAAGAAGCCGCTGCCTGACGAGGTGCTCAGGAGTGTTCTAAACCGGGCTCGCTGCCGGGGATGACTTCGGACAACCTGAACTGTTCGCTCGCCCATGCGCCCAGGTCAAGGCCCTTGCAGCGTGCGCAGCAAAATGGCCGGTAAGGATTGGTGGTGCTGTAGACACTGTCGCCACCACAGGCTGGGCAGCTGACCAGGCGCGAAGGTGTCTTGGCGCTCGTGTTCACGGCTTAGGCGCAGAGCGTCAATTCGAAGCTGGCATCTTCCTGTGCCAGGTGCAGGCGACCGTCTTCTCCCGTGCGCATCAGCCGTACAGAAACCATCAGTCGGTTCCCGCTGATCTCAGGGATCACGTTCATGGTTTCGTCAATGCGCAGACGCAACAACTGGAATGTGCGACCCTGCGGCAATGTTTGTTGGAATTGCCCTCCGGGTGCCACCACTTTCTGAGGCGAGCCGGAGTCGCGCAACAGCTTCATGAGAAGCACGATGGCTTCTGCCAGTGCGCCCAGGGTCTGTGTCCAGGTCTGCAGGTCCCGTTGCCGGTGGACGGCGGAATGTTGCTGCCAAGCGTAATAGGCGGGCAAATCGAATTCGCATGTTCCCCCGGGGATGCCGATGCGACTGCGTATGCTCATGAGCCAGTCGTTCTCGGTCAGGGACTGTCCCGTTTTCCCGGGATACTGGTTGAGCTGTTCGAAGCAGACGGTGAGTTGCCCAACCACTTCATCGAGCGCCTGCTCGGAAATGGCAGGGTTGCCACGGTAGCTGTTGAGCTGCTGACGATGGCGATCGATGTCCTTGAGCACATCAGACTTCATGTCTGCTCGCGAAGCGACATCCATGATTTCGAAGATGGTCTGGATGGCGAAATGATGGTCCAGCGGCTGTGTGCGCTCGATCAGCTCGGCCAGACGCCGGAACAGGTGCTCCAGCCGCAAGTAGGTGCGAATGCGTTCGTTAAAGGGGTATTCGTACAAAATCACAGCGGCTTGGGGGCGAAGACAGCGCCAAGTGCCATCATAGCCCGAAGCGCTGGACCAGCCTCAGCACTTCGTTGCGCAGCTGTTGCAGGTCCTCTGCGTCATTGAACAGCACGATATCGGCGGCCGCCAGTCGATGCTGACGAGGACACTGGCTGTCCAGTACGGACTCCACCGTGCTGCGAGGCCAGCCATTGCGAGCCATGACGCGACGAATCTGTGTTTCCCGCGAGCAATCGATCACCAGAATGCGGTCGAGCTGTGGTCGCCAGCGCGGCGATTCCACAAGCAGGGGAATGTCGAAGACGACGCACGTAGCAGTTCCCTGGACGGCATCTGCCTGCCGTGCGATCGCCTGACCCACGAGAGGATGCACGATCTCCTCAAGTCGGGTGCGGGCATCGGGTTGCGCAAACACGTGCGCGCGCATGCGGTTGCGGTCGAGACCGCCATCGGGCGCGACGAATGCTGCTCCGAAGGTCACCGCAATGGCTGGCATGGCAGCTCCGCCCGGCAGCGTACAGGCACGGGCGATGGCATCGGCGTCGATCACGGTCGCTCCGTGTGCTTGCAATAGGGCGGCGACCGTGCTTTTGCCGCTGCCAATGCCGCCGGTCAATCCCAGTCGCAGCGGGCCATGCGCAGTCATGTGGAGAAATGCAAGGTGGTCAGGATGGAGGTGGGTCCGAAGAGCAGTGCGGTCAGCCCGGCCAGTGCAAGGAACGGTCCGAACGGCACGTAGCCGCCAGGGCGCAGCCGCCCTGACACCTTCAAAGCCATCCCAACTGTTGCGCCCAGCAACGACGCCATCAGGATCATGGGTACCAACGCTGGCCAGCCCATCCATGCACCCAAGGCCGCGAACAGCTTGAAGTCTCCGTACCCCATGCCTTCTTTGCCGGTGGCCAGCCTGAAACCCCAGTAGACCAGCCACAGCGACACATATCCGCCCACGGCTCCCCAGAAGGCTTGCGACAGGCCGGTGCCCGTCAAACCCAGTGCGGCAGCACACAGGCCTGCCCAGACCAGCGGCAGGGTGATGTCGTCGGGCAGCAGCGTGGTGTCCCAGTCGATGGCGGCCAGACTGAGCAAGGATGCAGCGAAGCCGGACCACGCCAGCGCCGTGGCGCTCGTTCCCCAGCGCCAACCGCACCAGGCAAACAATGCCGCAGTGAGCAGCTCCACGCAGGGATGACGAACACCGATCGGTGTTCCGCACTGGCTGCAGCGACCGTGCAATACGACGTAGCTGATCACCGGAATGTTTTCGAACCAGTGAATCGTGTGATGGCACTGTGGGCAATGGGACCGCGGCACCATCAAGTTGAACGGATCCGTCATGGCGTTGCCTTCAGAGCCCTCGGAGCCCCGCTGCAACGCTGCACAATCCGCCGCCCAGCGCCGCTCCATCATCATCGGCAGCCGATAAATCACGACATTGAGAAAGCTGCCCACAAACAGGCCCACGAGCCCGAGCAGTCCTGCCGCCAGCATCCCTGACTCCAGCATCAGATCACCTGTCCCAGTTTGAACACCGGCAGGTACATCGACACCACGATGGCACCAATCAAGAGACCCAGAACCACCATGATGACGGGCTCCAGCAGACTCGAAAGGCCCGCAACCATGTCATCGACTTCCTGCTCGTACATGCTGGCCACTTTGTCCAGCATGCGGTCAACAGTACCCGACTCCTCGCCGATGGCGCACAACTGCAGCAGAAGGGGAGGAAAAATACCGGTTTGGCTCATGGCGTCTGTGATGCTGGTGCCGGAAGAAACATCCATCCGGATTTTTCGGGTGGCCTGGCTATAGACCCAGTTGCCGGCTGCACCTTCCGCTGAATGTAGCGCTTCAACCAGCGGAACGCCGGCCGCGAACATGGTCGCCAGTGTGCGAGTCCATCGTGCGATCACGGCCGTTTTTACCACCCTGCCGTACACGGGCAGTTTCAGCAGGAGCCTGTCCACTGTTTGTTGCATGCGTTCGCTGCGATGGAAAAGCAACACAGCACCGTAGAACATCATGCCCAGAGCGATGCCGATGGCGGGTCCACGATCGATCACGAACCCGCTCAGCGTGATCACCCATTGTGTGGGGGCTGGCAACGAGGCGCCGAAATCGAGGAACACGTCTTTGAATGAAGGGATGACGAACACCAAGATGGCGGTCAACACCACGCCGGCCACGATGAGAACGGCGAGCGGATACATCATGACCGAACGCATTTTGGACTTGGTGGCTTCGACCTTTTCCATGTGCCCGGCCAAGCGTTCGAGCAGGGTGTCGAGGACACCGGCGGTTTCGCCCGCTTCGACCAGTGTGCAGTAGAGACCATTGAACAGTTTTGGATGTCGTCGAAACGCTGCGTTCAGTGCAGTACCCGTTTCTACATCGGAACGGATCTCGCTGATCAGGCGAACGAGCCCCGTGTGGGTGTTCCCCCGACCGATGACGTCAAAGGCTTGTAACAGCGGAACACCGGCTTTCAGCAGTGTCGCCATCTGACGGGTAAAGACGGCGATGTCCCTGGGCTTGATGTGCTGCCCGATACTCCGGCGGCGTTTCCTGATGCTGTCAGGCTTGATGCCTCGCCTGAGCAGTGCGGCAAGCACCTGGTTTTCGCCTGCTCCGCTGGACTGTCCACGTACCCAACGTCCACTGCGATCCCGGCCTTCCCATTCGAAGATGTGATGGTCAGGACGGACGGTGGCCGCGCCCGGCGCGAGGTCTCTGGCCTCCTTCGCTGGCGAAAAGCCATGCCTATCGACTGGTGGCACTGAGCACCTCTTCGAGCGTGGTCAAGCCTTGCCGGACTTTCACGAGTCCCGATTGGCGGAGTGTGCGAACCCCTTCGTCAAGCGCCTGCCGAGCGATGTCCATGGCATGCCCCCCTTCCAGGATGATGCGTTGAATGCCTTCCGAGACCGGCATGACCTGATAGATGCCAACACGCCCCCTGAATCCCTGGTGACAGGCTGCACAGCCCATAGCCCGATAAGGTGTCCAGGTGCCATCGAGTGCCTGTGGCGGGAAGCCCGCCGCAAGCAGTGTGGTGCGAGGGATGTCCACCGGCTGCCGGCATTGGGTGCACAGACGCCGCAGCAGGCGCTGTGCGGTGATCAGGATCACGCTGGAAGCGATGTTGAAGGCTGGAACCCCCATGTTCATCAACCGGGTCAAAGTGGTCGGTGCGTCATGGGTGTGGAGGGTCGAAAGCACCAGGTGTCCGGTTTGTGCGGCCTTGATCGATATGTCGGCGGTGTCCAGGTCCCGTATCTCGCCAACCATGATGATGTCCGGGTCCTGACGCAGGAAGGCCCTGAGCACAGTGGCGAAGGTCAGCCCCGTTTTTTCGTTGACGTTGACCTGGTTGATGCCAGCAAGACCCATTTCCGCTGGGTCTTCCACTGTTGAGATGTTGACACCGGGCTGGTTCAGCAAATTCAGGCAGGTGTAGAGCGAGACGGTTTTGCCCGAACCCGTTGGCCCGGTGACCAGGACCATGCCATCCGGGCGCCGGATGGCGCTGAGCAGGCGCTCTTTTTCCTCCGGCTCATATCCCAGCGCATCAATGTCGACGCGGTTGTTGTTCGGATCCAGGACACGGATCACTACCTTTTCCCCAAACAGGGTCGGCAGCGTACTGACCCGCAAATCGATCACCCGCGCAGTCTCCAATTTGAGCTTGAGGCGTCCGTCCTGCGGCAACCGTTTCTCCGAAATGTCCAGACGCGAGAGAATTTTGATGCGCGACGCCAGCTTGTCCTTGATGTGCGTCGGTGGCGATGCAATGTCCCGCAGTTCGCCGTCAATGCGAAATCGAACCCTGTAACGGTCCTCATACGGTTCGAAATGCATGTCGGAAGCGCGCATGCGGACGGCTTCGTGCAGCAACCCGTGAAGGAACTTGACCACTGGCGCATCCTCGATTTCCGACGTTGCTGCGGCCTCATCGGATCTGTCTGCACCGGCCTCCAGGTCACCCAAGCCGAAATCAGTGTCTGTGGGTACGCCCGAAGCGATGCGGTTGGCCGCGTTCAAGCGCTCGAGCAAGCTTCCCAGCTTGTCGTACTCGGCGATTACCCAGTCGACGCCCATCTGCGTCGCAAACCGAATCCTTTCGACCGCCTGCTGATCGGTCGGGTCGGCCGTGGCCACCACGAGTCGGTTGTCACGCTGACCTAGTACCAGGATGCGGCATTCGACGCAAGTTTTCGTGTCCAGCAGATCCGTCGGCAAATGCTCGATCTCGAGGGTGTCGACATCCACCAGGGGAACCCCGAATGCTGTGGACAGAACGCGAGCCAGGTCGATGGCTGAAACAGCGCCTGAACCGGTCAGCTCAGCAATGAAGCTGGTTCGTGCTTGCAAGGCTTTTCGGTAGAGCGCCTGCGCGGTGGCCTGGTTCAGTTTGCCAGCCAGCACCAATGCCCGGCCCAACCCCGGTAGCGCCATGGAAGAAGGGTCCCGGGGCTCCGTATCGACTGTTGCCATGGCCGGGTAATCTATTTCAGATCAACCGTTGTGGCGCATCGAACCTGGCCTTCTTCTTGTGACGCATTTCCCTCGATCCGTCTTCTGACAGGGGGCGGGAACGTGCCGCTGGAGGCCAGCCAACGAATGCAACACGGCCCTGGCACAGCCGGGGCACCGTGATATGGCGCCAGCCTGCGGAGAACGGGTATCGGAGCTGGCCGGTTGGCAGAGGGGGACCCGGGAAGGTCATCTGGTCGGGGTGAGAGGATTCGAACCTCCGGCCTCTACGTCCCGAACGTAGCGCTCTACCAGGCTAAGCTACACCCCGAATGACCCTGTTGGGCCGCTGAAACCACCGTCGGTGGCCTTCCACGTTCTCAGGAGCGACGCCCCTGCAGTGAAGCGGCCAATTGTATCATCCCCGTGCGATAGGCGTTGTCCGGAAGCTCGCCGGCGGCCGCGATCGCCCGCTGTGCTTCGGCCAGGGCGCTGCTGCGGGCCGCTTCCAGTGCGCCCGTGTTGCGCACGATGGCGATGATGTCTTCCAGGTGATCAAGGTTGCCGTGTTCAATGGCTGCCACGATCAACCGTCGCTGCGTCTCGTCACAACGGCGCAGGGCGCAGATGATGGGCAGCGTCACTTTGCCTTCGCGCAGATCGTCGCCTAGGTTCTTGCCCAGTACCGCGGCAGAGCCCTCGTAATCCAGGACATCGTCGATCACCTGGAAGGCGGTGCCCAAGGCTTGACCGTAAGTGGCGCATGCCTCTTCGATCATGGCATCCGCGCCGATCAGGACGGGTGCAAGTCTCGCGCTGGCCTCGAACAGCTTCGCGGTCTTCGACCGGATCACGCGAAGGTAAGCTGTCTCGTCCAGTGAAGCGTCGTGCATGTTCATGAGTTGCAGCACCTCACCTTCCGCGATCACGTTGGTAGCATCGGAAAGGATTTGCATCACCCGCATGTTGTTCACGTCCACCATCATTTGAAAGGCGCGTGAATACAAGAAATCGCCAACCAGCACGCTGGCTGCGTTGCCAAAGCGTTCATTGGCGGTTTCACGACCCCGGCGCAGGGTGGACTCGTCCACGACATCGTCGTGCAGCAGGGTGGCCGTGTGGATGAACTCGACCACTGCGGCCAAGGCATGCCGGTGGGGGTTATGGCTGTTCAGTGCTCCGCTGGCCAGCAGCAGAAGGGCAGGGCGCAGCCGCTTGCCGCCAGCGGAAATGATGTATTGCGAGACTTCCCGGACCAAAGGCACATCCGACGTCAGCCGGTCATGGATCACCTGGTCCACCCTCTGCATATCCATCCGGATCAGTTCGAGGGTTGATTCGGTAGCGGCTTGGGCGGAGATCAAGATGAGAAACCGTGGCGCAGGGGTGGCAGGGTGGGCGGTGGAGCGGGATTATAGAAACAGCAACAGGGCATTGGCCGGGTGCTTGCGATCGCCGAGCGGACCGCCGGCCAGGCACGGCTTGTGGGTGGCTTATGGACGTGCTAAAATTTCGGGTTCGGTGGAAGTTGGTCTGCCGAGCTGGCTGATCCCAGGATCAGCGCAACTTCAAGAGGTTCATATGTACGCGGTCATAAAAACCGGTGGCAAGCAATATCGCGTTGCTGCTGGCGAAAAAATTAAAGTAGAACAGATTGCTGCGGATGTGGGCCAGGAAATCGTGATCGACCAGGTTCTGGCAGTCGGCAACGGCACTGAACTGAAGGTGGGCACGCCCCTGGTTTCCGGCGCAACGGTCAAGGCCACTGTGGTGTCCCACGGTCGTCATGAGAAGGTCACGATCTTCAAGATGCGCCGTCGCAAGCACTACCAGAAGCGCCAAGGCCATCGCCAGAATTTCACCGAGCTGCAGATTGCTGCAATCGCTGCCTGAGGAGTAGTTTGAAATGGCACAGAAAAAAGGCGGCGGCTCTACGCGAAACGGGCGTGATTCCAAGCCCAAAATGCTCGGCGTGAAGGCATTCGGTGGCGAGCTGGTCAGTGCAGGCTCCATCATCGTTCGTCAGCGCGGCACCAAGTTCCATCCCGGCACGAACGTCGGCGTGGGCAAGGACCATACCTTGTTTGCAACGGTTGACGGTCATGTGACCTTCGCTGTCAAAGGCGCACTCAATCGTCACGTGGTGAGTATCACGCCCGTGTGATGAGGTGTCCGTCGTGCGTGGCGGAGACGCTGCGCTACGGCGGAACGACCTGACAGGATGTCACCACCTTCTTCGAAAGGCTCGCACTCGGCGAGCCTTTTCTGTTTGATTTTTCGAGAGCGCCGATCATGAAATTTGTGGACGAAGCCACGATCGATGTCGCCGCAGGCGATGGTGGCAACGGTTGCGCCTCGTTCCGGCATGAGAAGTACAAGGAGTTTGGCGGCCCTGACGGTGGTGATGGTGGCCGGGGCGGGCACGTGTTGGCGATTGCCGACGCCAGTCTCAATACATTGGTGGATTTCCGCTACACCCGGCGTTTTGAAGCACAGCGTGGTGAGCACGGCAAGGGCTCGGACATGTTTGGCGTCAAGGGGGACGACATCGTCCTGAAGATGCCGGTGGGGACCATCATTTCCGACGCCGAGACGGGTGAGGTCTTGTTCGAGCTGCTCAAGGCAGGCGAGCAGATCATCATTGCCAAAGGAGGTGATGGTGGCTTCGGCAACATGCACTACAAAAGCTCCACCAACCGCGCGCCGCGCCAGAAAACGCCCGGCTGGCCCGGCGAGAGGCGCTCGCTGAAGCTGGAACTCAAGGTGTTGGCCGATGTCGGTCTCTTGGGTATGCCCAATGCTGGCAAGTCCACGTTGATCGCCGCCATATCCAACGCACGTCCCAAGATAGCCGATTACCCGTTCACCACCTTGCATCCCAATCTCGGGGTGGTACGCGTAGCCCCTGAAAAGAGCTTTGTGGTGGCTGATGTGCCCGGGTTGATCGAGGGTGCCTCCGAGGGGGCTGGTCTGGGGCATCAGTTTCTTCGACACCTGCAGCGCACGCGCTTGCTGCTGCATCTGGTGGACGTGGCTCCTTTTGATGACACGGTGGACCCTGTGCAGCAGGCCAGGGCGATTGTGGCGGAGCTTAAAAAATACGACCCGGCGCTTCACGCCAAGCCGCGTTGGCTGGTGCTCAACAAACTGGACATGGTCCCGGTCGAAGAGCGTGAGGCGCGGGTCAAGGACATCGTCAGGCGATTGCGCCACAAAGGCCCGGTCTTTGAAATCTCGGCACTGACGCGTGACGGGTGTGAGCGCCTGGTGCAGAAAATTTATGAGCACATTGCCCGCGTCCACGATGCGGCGCAGGCGTTGGTTGAAGTCGACCCCCGCTTCGCCGACAAAGTCTGAGAGATCTCCCATGGCCATGTCCGACACGCAGATGCCACTGAACAACACACATCCCATACCGCCGGTGGTGCAGCAGGCCGGGCGCATCGTGGTGAAGGTGGGCTCCAGTCTGGTGACCAATGAGGGCCGAGGACTGGACGAGGCGGCGATTGGCCAATGGAGTCAGCAGCTGGCTGCATTGGTGCAGCAGGGGCGTGAGCTCATCATGGTCAGCAGTGGCGCTGTGGCAGAAGGCATGAAACGCCTGGGCTGGACCACGCGACCCAAGGAAATCCATGAGTTGCAGGCCGCCGCCGCCGTGGGCCAGATGGGTCTGGTGCAGATGTACGAAACCAAGCTGCGTGAGTGTGGCGTGGGCAGCGCACAGGTCTTGCTGACACATGCCGACCTGGCCGACCGCGAGCGCTATCTCAACGCTCGCTCCACGTTGCTGACCCTGTTGCAGCTGGGCGTTGTGCCCGTGATCAACGAAAACGATACGGTGGTCAACGACGAAATCAAGTTCGGTGACAACGACACTCTGGGGGCCTTGGTGGCCAACCTGGTGGAGGCTGACGTGCTGATCATCCTGACCGATCAAAAGGGGTTGTACACAGCCGATCCGAGACGCGACCCATCGGCAAGCTTTGTCCATGTGGCACGCGCGGGTGATCCCCAACTCGAGGCCATGGCCGGAGGTGCCGGCTCCGGCATCGGCAAAGGCGGCATGTTCACCAAGATTCTGGCTGCCAAGCGGGCGGCAGGTTCCGGGGCGTCCACCGTGATCGCATGGGGACGTGAACCGCGCGTACTGCAGCGCCTGTGCGAAGGTGAGGCGATTGGTACCTGTCTGGTTGCACAGACAGCCAAGCAGCAGGCGCGAAAGCAATGGATGGCTGACCACTTGCAGATGCGCGGAGCTGTGTGCGTCGACGCCGGCGCGGTGCAGAAGATTGTGGGTGAAGGCAAAAGCCTTTTGCCCATCGGCATGACGTCGGTGGACGGTGACTTTGTGCGTGGCGATGTGATCGCCGTGCGTGGTCCCGACAGTGTTGAGGTGGCGCGCGGCCTGGCGAATTACTCCAGCGCCGAAGCACGTCTTCTGTGTCGCAAGGCGTCGGCCGATTTTGAGCGCTTGCTGGGCTACGCGGCCGAACCTGAAATGATTCACCGCGACAACCTGGTACTCACCCGATCCTGATCGGGTGCGGCACAGGCGCACGAAGCAGCTTTCAGGCGCCGGTTGGACGCTGCGGATCGGGATCGAAGATGGCGCCCGGTGGCAACTCGATATCCCCGAAGGGTGAGCGCAACAGCGGCCGTGGCGGCTGTTCGGGTATGTGGTGTGCCATGCGCGTCGCACCCACCCGCAAATAACGTGAACGGCTGTCGTTGCGGGGCAGGTAACGAGAGAGCTCCGTCAACGCCATTTCGTACACGCCACGTTTGAACTCGACCACCACGTCCAGCGGCACCCAGTAATCGTTCCAGCGCCAGGCATCGAATTCCGGATGGCTGGTCGCACGCAGGTTGAGGTTCCAGTCCTGTGCGATCAGTCGCAGCAGGTACCAGATCTGTTTCTGGCCTTTGTAATGGCCACGAGCATCCCTGCGGATGAATCGGTCTGGCACTTCGTAGCGCAACCAGTCCCGCGTACGGGCGACGATGGCCACGTGTTCGGGCTTGAGTCCCACCTCTTCGTGCAACTCCCGGTACATCGCCTGCTCGGGGGTTTCGCCCCGGTCGATGCCGCCCTGCGGGAACTGCCAGGAATGGGAGCGGATGCGCTTGCCCCAGAACACCTGGTTTCGCTGGTTGAGCAGAATGATGCCGACATTGGGCCTGAAGCCTTCTCTGTCAAGCATAATCAACCTCAAATTTTGAACTGTCTCGATTATGCATCGCGCATGACAGATTGCGTACCGATTGAGCAGCTCCGGCGGCCCAACGCCGGGTAAATACCGATCGGTGACCCGCCGGTTCGCATCCCGTTTTCAACCCCACCCCAGCCCAAGGCCGCCCACATGGCGGCGGTTTGCCCATGAAAGCCTCCCAGTTCCTCATCACCACCCTCAAGGAAGCCCCGGCCGATGCCGAGGTCGTGAGCCATCAATTGATGACCCGCGCCGGCATGATCAAGAAACTGGGCGCCGGGATCTACAACTACATGCCCATGGGGCTGCGCGTGATCCAGAAGGTGCAAGCCATCGTGCGCGAGGAAATGTTCCGGGCTGGTGCGGTCGAAATGACCATGCCGGTCGTGCAGCCGGCCGAGCTCTGGCAGGAGACTGGCCGCTTCGAGAAGATGGGGCCGGAGTTGCTGCGCATCCGCGATCGGCATGACCGCGATTACGTCATCCAGCCGACCAGCGAAGAGGTGGTGACCGATGTGGCGCGGCAAGAGTTGCGCAGCTACAAGCAGCTGCCCAAGAACCTCTACCAGATCCAGACCAAGTTCCGCGATGAGCGCCGGCCGCGTTTCGGTCTGATGCGTGGGCGCGAGTTCATCATGAAGGATGCGTATTCCTTTGACCGCGACGAGGCCGGCGCCAAGGCGAGCTACCAGGGCATGGCAGCCGCTTACCGCCGCATCTTCGACCGCTTTGGTCTGCGCTACCGTGCGGTGGCGGCCGACAGCGGTGCCATCGGCGGCGACCTGAGCGAAGAGTTTCAGGTGATCGCTGCCACCGGCGAGGACGCGATCGTCTACTGCCCAGCCAGCGACTACGCTGCGAACATGGAAAAGGCCGAGGCCCTGGCGCCCGCCGGTCCGCGGCCTGCGCCGGCCAACCCGATGGTGAAGACCCCCACGCCGGGCAAGAGCACCTGCGCCGACGTGGCGCAGTACCTGGGCGTGCCGCTGTCGACGACCATCAAATCGCTGGTGCTGGCCACCGACGAACTCAATGAGGCCGGTGAAGTGGTCAAGAGCCAGGTCTGGCTGCTGCTGCTGCGAGGCGACCACGACATGAACGAGGTCAAGGTCGGCAAGGTGCCGGGTCTGGACAAGGGTTTCCGCTTTGCCAGCATTCCTGAGATCGACGCCCATTTCGGCTGCAAGCCGGGCTATCTGGGCCCGGTCGGGCTGAAGCAGCCGCTGAAGATCGTGGCCGACCGCGAGGTGGCGGTGATGGCCGACTGGATCTGCGGTTCCAACGAGCCGGACTTCCACACCACGGGTGTGAACTGGGGCCGCGACCTGCCCGAACCCGATCTGGTGGCCGACATCCGCAACGTGGTCGAGGGTGACCCGTCACCGGACGGCAAGGGCGCGCTGGCCATCGAGCGTGGCATCGAGGTGGGCCACGTGTTCTACCTGGGCACCAAGTACAGCAAGGCCATGAACGCGACCTTCCTGGACACCGACGGCAAGCCCAAACACTTCGAAATGGGCTGCTACGGCATTGGCATCACCCGCCTGCCGGCCGCTGCTGTCGAGCAGAACCACGACGATCGAGGCATTGTCTGGCCCGACGCCATCGCACCGTTCACCGTGGTGGTCTGCCCGGTCGGCGCCGACCGGAGCGAAGCCGTCCAGGCAGCGGCCGACGAGTTGTACGCCGGCCTGCTGGCCGCGGGCGTGGACGTGATCCTGGACGATCGTGGGGAGCGACCGGGCGCGATGTTTGCCGACTGGGAGCTGATCGGGGTGCCGCACCGAGTGACGATCGGTGACAGGGGTCTCAAGGAAGGCATGGTCGAGTACCAGCACCGGCGCGACACAGCCGCGACGAGGGTGCCGGTGGCAGAGGCGCTGGCCTTCGTGAAGGACCGCCTGAGCGCTTGAGCGCAGCAATGACCGGAGGGTCTCGCCGACAGTGCCTGCTGCGTTTTGCGGCGCTGAGCGCGGCCGGATGGTCGGGTGCTGGCACGACGTATGCGGGCGGTCAGCTCGAAGAGCCGCTGGCTGATTCGGTTCGCTCCGCATTGGGTGCCGCCATTGCCAGCGGACCACCGCCACTGCCAGCGTTCACCGACATGGGCAAGCGCTTGGCCTACTTGCGATGGCTGGGTGCCACCAGTGAGCGTTTGAAAAAGCGCAAACCCGACTTCCAGACCCGTATCGAGTTCTTGCAGACCGTCTGGTACGAGACCCGGCGGGCGGGGCTGGACACCTCCTTGGTGATGGGGTTGATCCAGGTGGAGAGCGCGTTTCGCAAGTTCGCCATTTCGCCGGTGGGTGCCAGGGGATACATGCAAATCATGCCGTTCTGGTCACGCCTGATCGGCGACGGCGACCCGGGCAAGCTCTTCCACATGCAGACCAACATCCGCTTTGGCTGCGTGATCCTGCGCCACTATCTGGATCGGGAACGTGGCGACACGTTTCTGGCGCTGGGACGCTACAACGGCAGCCGGGGGCGTGCCGAGTACCCGCAAGCCGTATACGCTGCCGCCCGAACCTGGTCTCACCCCGACGCCTGAGTGAGCCGGTCGGGTGCGGCCATCAGCCGGTCTACGGTTCTTCAGTCCGCCCCCCACAAGCAACAGGCCACCCGAAGGTGGCCTGACGATACGGGACCGCGGCAAGGATCAGGCCTGGCCGGTGATGACCTTTTGCAGTTCACCCGACTCGTACATCTCCATCATGATGTCCGAACCACCGATGAATTCGCCTTTGACATAGAGCTGCGGAATGGTTGGCCAGCTGCTGTATTCCTTGATACCGGCGCGGATGCCGTCGTCCTCCAGCACGTTCACGGTCTTCAGGGTCTTGGTGTCCACGCCGCAGGCTTTGAGGATTTGGACCGCGCGTCCGGAGAAGCCGCACATGGGGAAGCTGGCGCTGCCTTTCATGAACAGCACGATGTCGTTGGATTTGACCAGCTGGTCGATCTGGGAGTGCACGTCGCTCATGGGCTTGTCCTGTGGATGCGTTGAGAAGGGCCGGACGACCGGTCCGGCATCACGTGGATTATCGCAAGCCCTGCCATTGACCGCCGCTGCAGCGTTCAATGCCCGCCAGGTCGGTGCGGCTGCAGACCGACTCGAACCCGTGGGACAACAGCAGTTCCCGCACGTCGCTGGCCTGGTCGTGTCCGTGCTCGAGCAGCAGCCAGCCACCGGTGTGCAGCGCCTCGGGGGCCTGGGTCACGATTCGCCGGATATCGTCCAGGCCATCCGGGCCAGCGGTCAGGGCGGTCATGGGTTCGTGGGTGAGAGCGGCCAGGTGCGGATCGCCTTCCGCGATGTAGGGCGGATTGCTCGCGATCACGTCGAAACGCTCTCCTGGAACCGCTGCCAGCCAGACGCCGTGTGCAAAGCGTACCGGCAGACACAGGCGCTGTGCATTGGCCCGCGCGACCGCCAACGCGTCGGCACTCGCGTCGGTGGCGGTGACCTGCACACCCGGGCAGCGGCTGGCGATGGTGAGCGCGATGGCTCCGCTGCCAGTGCCCAGGTCCAGCAGCCGAGAGGACTGGGCGCTGCCACCGGGTGCGGGCAGCGCGTCCAGGGCCCATTCGACCAGCACCTCGGTGTCCGGGCGCGGCACCAGCACGCGTGCGTCCACCTGCAGGTACAGGCCGCCGAACTCCTTTTCGCCCACCAGGTAGGCCACCGGCTCGCCGGTCTGGCGGCGCTGCAGCAGCGTTTGCCAGCGGGTTGCGGACTCAGCCGACAGCGGGTCGTCGTCGTGCGCGATCAGCCAGGCACGGTCGTGCGGCGAGCGGCCCAGGGCGTGCAGCAGCAGCATCTGGGCGTCCAGGCGGTCCAGACCGGTGGTGGCAGCTTGTTTCAAGGCGTCTGTCAGCGTCACAGGGGGAACTCCGTCCAGGGCAGCCGTGGAACCGGCTTTGACAGGCCACAGGGTGCGTCCCCCCTCAGGGGGGAAGACGCGAAGCGGCGCAGGGGGGTCATGCCGCCGCTTCCAGGTCCGCCAGCAGCTCGGCGCCGCGCGCCACTTGCAGCGCGTGGATCACGTCGCCCAGGTCGCCCTCCATCACCTGCAGCAGCTTGTAGAGCGTGAGGTTGATGCGGTGGTCGGTCAGGCGGCCCTGCGGGAAGTTGTAGGTGCGGATGCGGTCGCTGCGGTCGCCGCTGCCAACCAGTCCCTTGCGGGTGGCTGCCTCTTTAGCGGCGCGTTCGCTGCGCTCCTTTTCCTGGATGCGCGCCTGCAGCACCTGCAGCGCCTTGGCCTTGTTGCTGTGCTGGCTGCGGCCGTCCTGGCATTCGGCCACGATGCCGGTGGGCAAGTGCACGACGCGCACGGCAGAGTCGGTCTTGTTGATGTGCTGGCCGCCCGCGCCGCTGGCGCGGAAGGTGTCGATGCGCAGGTCGGCCGGGTTGAGCTTGACCGCCTCGGCCTCGTCGGGCTCGGGCATCACCGCCACGGTGGCGGCGCTGGTGTGGATGCGACCCTGCGTCTCGGTGGCGGGCACGCGCTGCACGCGGTGGCCGCCCGATTCGAAGCGCAGCTGGCCGTAGACGTTGGCGCCCGTGCCGCGCCCGGCGATGCGCAGCACCACTTCCTTGTAGCCGCCCAGCTCGCTGGGCGACTCGCTCACGATCTCGGTGGTCCAGCCCTGGCTGTCGGCGTAGCGGGTGTACAGGCGCGCCAGGTCGCCCGCGAACAGGGCCGACTCGTCACCGCCGGTACCGGCGCGGATTTCAAGGAAGGCCGGGCGCTCGTC
>JBJTNV010000049.1:0-19810 GCA_046074205.1 Hydrogenophaga sp. | reverse complement strand
CCCCCGGGTGGCGCTTGGCGACCAGATCGAGCGCGTCGCGCAGATGGAAACCCGGGATGGAACGGCCCGAGCCCTTGAGCTCGTGCTCCTTGCCGGAGGCAGCGCTGGCGGCGAACACGAAGGTCGGCCGGTGCAGCCTGTCCTTCAGGCGCGAGGCCACGATGCCGACCACGCCTTCGTGGAAGTCGGGGTCGAACACGGTGATGGCCGGAGGCGGTTCTTCGCTCTCGTCGAACAGCTCCTCCACGATCATCAGCGCATGCTCGCGCATCTCGCTTTCGATGGTCTTGCGCTCGCGGTTGATGCCGTCGAGCGTGCGCGCCAGTTCATCGGCGCGGCCCGGGTCGTCGGTCAGCAGGCATTCGATGCCCAGCGTCATGTCGGCCAGGCGGCCGGCCGCGTTCAGGCGCGGGCCCAGGGCAAAGCCGAAGTCGAAGGCGCTGGCCCTGGCCGGCTGGCGCCCCGCCACGGCGAACAGCGCGGCCATGCCGGCCGGCATGGCGCCGGCGCGCACGCGCTTGAGCCCCTGGGCCACCAGGCGGCGGTTGTTGGCGTCAAGTTTGACCACGTCGGCCACGGTGCCCAGCGCAACGAGGGGTAGCAGGGCGTCAATGCGTGGCTGTGCAACGTGCGCCCCCACGCTCCCTGCTGCACGTGGTTCGCTGCCCCCCGAGGGGGCTGCCCCGCCTTGGGTTGGCCCGGCGGCGGGACGTGCATCGAACACGCCGCGTTCCCGCAGTTCTGCGCGCAGCGCCAGCAGCACGTAGAACATCACGCCCACGCCGGCGATCGACTTGCTTTCGAAGCCGCAGCCGGGCTGGTTGGGGTTGACGATGGTGCAGTCGGTCGGCAGCGTGACCGCGCCGTCAACAACAGCGGGCAGGTGGTGGTCGGTGACCAGCACGTTCAGCCCCGCCTCGCGTGCAGCGCGCACGCCGGCCACGCTGGCGATGCCGTTGTCCACCGTCACCAGCCAGTCGGCGCCGCGTTGTTTCACGCGTTGCGCAATCGAAGGCGTGAGGCCGTAACCGTCGGTCACGCGGTCGGGCACCAGGTATTCGACCTTGTCCCAGCCCATGGGGGCGCCCAGCAGCTTGAGGCCGCGCACGCCCACGGCGCAGGCGGTGGCGCCGTCGCAGTCGTAGTCGGCCACGATGCACAGGCGCTGGCCGGCGGCCATGGCATCGGCCAGTTGCTTCGCGGCGGTGGTGGCATTCAGCATCTGCGCCGGCGGGATCAGCAGGGCCAGCGCGTCGTCGAGCTGCTCCCTGGCGGTAATGCCGCGGGCGGCGAACAGCCGGGCCAGCAGCGGGTGCAGGCCGGCCTGCTCCAGCGCCCAGGCGGCGCGCGGCGGTACGTCGCGGGTGATGATCTTCATAGGTCTTTCAGGATGTCGCTGATGGGCGCGGTGCCGAACAGCCGCTGGATCGAACGGCCCAGCCGCGTCAAGGCGCTGGCGGGGGGGGTGGTCCAGGAGCGGGCGTGGCGCTCGCCGCAGAGGGTGAGGGTGACGGGCTCGCCGCGCCGTGCGGCCGCCAGCAGGGTGGCCATATCGCCGCTGTCCAGCGCCTGCCAGGCGGTTTGCCAGGCGGGCCAATCGCCGCGCAGCGCGGCCTGGCGCAGGTTGTCGGGTATGGCCGGTGGCGCTCGCAATGGCGTGTCGGCATCCAGCGCACCCGCGCCATGCACCCAGAAGCCGTTGATGGCGGTCTGCCCGCGCGCCGCGCGCGCGTCGTGCACCGGGTGGCTGTAGAACAGCATCTGCGCCTCGCTCTGCAGGCGTTGCAGCAGGCGGGCGTTGGGGTGGCCGCTGCTGTCGGGCATCCAGTCGCGCGCGTGGCGCCCGCTCACGCGGTCCAGGCTGGCGCAGGCCACGCCGCGCAGCGGCTCGCCGCTGGCGTGCCATTCGGTCGGGCTGTCCCAGCGCAGGGTGATGCCGTCTTCGGCGCACAGCGGTGCAAAGGCGTCGAACAGGGCGTGGGAGTCGGCCGCGTCCAGGCCCAGACCGGCGCCCGGCAGCATCAGCACCCGGTCCATGCCGACCTGGTAGTGGCAGAGGCTGAACCAGGCCTGCGGCACGGCGGGTGTGGCGCTGTGTGCGGCCGCCCAGGGGATGGTGCCGTCGGCCACCGTCAGACCGATGGCGCGCGCCAGGGCGCGTTCGTGCGGCGGGCTCAGGTGGTGGTCGTCGCCCCGGTCGGCGCTGTGTTCGGCCAGCAGCGCCAGCAGGGCGTGCAGGTTCGGCAGATACAGGCCGGGCAGCAGGGCCTGACATTCGGGCGCGCTGGCGGCGGCAAAAGGCACCAGCCAGTGGCGGGGCGAATCGGCAGACGTTGCAGGCATGCCGCGATTGTCGGGGATGCCACAATGCCCCCAACCTTTTGCACCCATGCAGACCCCTTACGAACTCATCCTGGGCTGGCGCTACACGCGTGCCGGCCGCGCCACCCGGCGCAACGGCTTCATCTCCTTCATCTCGGGCGTGTCCATGCTGGGCATCGCGCTGGGCGTGGCCGCGCTGATCATCGTGTTGTCGGTCATGAACGGCTTCCAGAAGGAGGTGCGCGACCGCATGCTGGGCGTGCTCTCGCACATCGAGATCTTCGAGCCCGGCGGCCAGGCCATCCCGAACCTGGACGACACCCTGGCCCGCGTGCGCGCGCACCCCGAGGTGCTGGGCGCCGCGCCGTATGTGGGCGCGCAGGCGCTGATCGCGCGTGGCGAAGACATGAAGGGCGCACTGGTGCGCGGTATCGATCCGGCGCAGGAGCCGCAGGTGACCGATCTGGCGGCCGACCTGTCGCAGACCGTGCTGCCGCGTCTGGTGCCGGGCGGGTTCGGCGTCATCCTCGGCGGTGAACTGGCGCGCAGCCTGGGCGTGACGGTGGGCGACGCGGTGACGCTGATCGCCCCCAGCGGCCAGGTCACCCCCGCCGGTGTGGTGCCGCGCATCCGGCAGATGACGGTGGTGGGCACCTTCGATTCCGGGCACTACGAATACGACTCCGCACTGGCCCTGCTGCACACCGGGGACGCGGCGCGCATCTTCCGCGTGGAGGGACCGACCGGCATCCGCGTGAAGATCCAGAACCTGCACGAAGCGCGCCAAGTCGCCATCGACCTGGCCTCGCAACTGGACCCCGGCCTGCTGGTGCGTGACTGGACGCGGCAGAACCGCACCTGGTTCGCCGCGGTGCAGCTGGAAAAACGCATGATGTTCATCATCCTCACGCTCATCGTGGCGGTGGCCGCGTTCAACCTGGTGTCCACCCTGGTGATGACCGTGACCGACAAGCGCGCCGACATTGCCATCCTGCGCACGCTGGGCGCGAGCCCGCGCAGCATCATGGGCATCTTCATGGTGCAGGGCGCGACGGTGGGCGTGATTGGCACCGGCCTGGGCCTGTTGCTGGGCCTGGGCGTGGCCTTCAACATCGAAACCCTGGTGCCCGCGCTGGAACGCGCGCTGGGTGCCAGCTTTCTGCCGCAGGACGTGTACCTGATCAGCCGCATGCCCAGCGACCCGCAGCAGGGCGACATCCTGCCGGTGGCGGTGATCTCGCTGGTGCTGGCCTTTGTGGCGACCCTCTACCCGAGCTGGCGGGCCAGCCGCGTGAACCCGGCGGAGGCACTGCGCTATGAATGAATTGAGCCCCCACGCTCCGCCGCTGCGCGGGTCGCTGCCCCCCGCAGGGGCTGCCCATGGCTTGGGACAGCCCGGCGCCACGGGCGATGTCGTGTTGCAGGCGCAAGGCCTGACCAAGCGTTTCACCGAAGGCCGTCTCGACGTGACCGTGCTGCAAGGTGTGGACCTCACCGTGCGCCAGGGCGAGACGGTGGCCATCGTCGGTGCCTCGGGCTCCGGCAAAAGCACACTGCTGCACCTGCTGGGCGGGCTGGACGCACCGACGTCGGGCGGCGTCACGCTGATGGGTCAGCCGCTCGCGGGGCTGAGCGCTGCGCAGCAGGGTGAACTGCGCAACCGGCACCTGGGATTCGTCTACCAGTTCCACCACCTGTTGCCTGAGTTCAGCGCGTGTGACAACGTCGCCATGCCCTTGTGGATACGCCGCATGGCGCGCGCCGAAGCGGGCGAGCAGGCGGCCAGCGTCCTGGCCAGGGTGGGCCTGTCCGGACGCCTCGCTCATCGCCCGGCCGAACTCTCGGGTGGCGAGCGCCAGCGCGTGGCCATCGCGCGTGCGCTGGTCACACAACCGGCCTGCGTGCTGGCCGACGAACCGACCGGCAACCTGGACCGTTCCACCGCCGACGGGGTGTTCGAGCTGATGATGCAGCTGGCGCGCGACCAGGGCACGGCCTTTGTGGTGGTCACTCACGACGAGGCGCTGGCTGCCCGTTGCGGACGCGTGCTGCGCCTGACAGCGGGCGTGCTCGGCTGACCTCCGGGGCGAGTCCGGCATGTGGATCGACACCCACGCGCACCTGGACGCCGCGGAGTTGGGTCCGGACCCCGCGCTGTTGAGGGCCCGTGGGCTGGCGCGTGACCGTGGCGTGGGGCTGTGTGTGATCCCGGCCGTGATGCGGCAGAACTTCGACGCTGTGCGCCGGCTGGCCCACCGCCTGGGCGACGCTTATGCACTGGGCATCCACCCCTTGTACGTACCGCAGGCACAGGACGAAGACCTCGATACGCTGGACGCTGCGCTGACCACGCACGCGGGGGACCCGCGCCTGGTGGCGGTGGGCGAGATCGGTCTGGACTTCTGGGTCCCCGCACTGTGCGAGCCCGCCATGCGCGAGCGCCAGCAGCACTTCTACCGTGCGCAACTCAGGCTGGCGCGCAAGCACGGTCTGCCGGTGATCCTGCATGTGCGAAAAAGCGCCGACACCTTGCTCAGACACCTGCGCGAATGCCCCACCGGTGGCGGAATCGCACACGCCTTCAACGGCAGTGCCGAGCAGGCGAAGGCCTTTGTCGGGCTGGGCTTTGCGCTCGGATTCGGCGGAGCGTCCACCTTTGAGCCGGCCCGTCGTCTGCGCTCACTCGCGGCGGCCATGCCGCTGTCGGCGCTGGTGCTGGAGACCGATGCACCCGACATGCCACCACACTGGCTGTACGCCACGGCGGCCGAACGTTCCGCGGGCCAGCCCCAGGGCATCAACACGCCGGCCGAGTTGCCGCGCATTGGTGCCGTGATCGCCGGTCTGCGCGGTATCTCTGCCGACGCACTCGCCGCCGCCACCACCGCCAACGCGCAACGCGTGCTGCCACGACTGGCTTCGCTGGTGCCATGAGACGGCGGGTCATCCGCGCGGGCACACCGCCTGTTGCGGCGGGTGCCGCCGGCGCGGACCGACCTCTGTTCATAATGACCATTTTCAAAGACACGATGCCTTCCATGCTGCCTCGTCCCACCACCCGATCCCGCCACTGGTGCCGTTTTGCCTGCCTGCCGGTGGTCCGCTGTTGCGGGGTGCCGGGCTGCGCCGGTGCGGCCGCGAGAGCCTCATGAAGGCCGAGCCCTTGGCCCGCCGTCGCGCGGTGGCGCTGCCGCCCGTGACGATTTCCGAAGACGGTGAGGTGCGCTTCCTGCATCTGGGCACGGAATGGATTCAGGGCTCCATGCTGCTGGACGCGCCCTTTGACATTGAGCTCGATTACGTCCAGCGCATGATGGCCTGGTTGCTGTTTGTCGAGCCTGACACCGTGTCCCGGCGCCGGGCGCTGCAGCTGGGCCTGGGCTCGGCCGCGCTGACGAAGTTCCACTTCAAGAAGCTGCGCATGGACACCACGGCCATCGAGATCAACCCGCAGGTGCTCGCGGTGTGCCGGCAGTGGTTCAAGCTGCCCGACGACGGGCCGCGCCTGCGCGTGGTCCTGGCCGACGCCGGTCAGGAGATTCGCAAGACCGAACACGCAGGGCGTTTTGATGCGCTGCAGGTGGACCTCTACGACCACGAGGCGGCGGCCCCCGTGCTGGACGATGCGGATTTCTACCGCGACTGCCGTGCGCTGCTGACCGACGAAGGCTGCATGACGGTCAATCTCTTTGGCCGGGACGCGAGTTATGCACGCTCCCTGCAATCCATCGGGGAGGCCTTTGGTGCGGACGCTGTCTGGGCTTTCAGGCCCACGCGAGAGGGCAACACCATCGTGCTGGCGCAGCGCACGCCTGGGCGGCCCTCCCGCCTGGACCTGTTGTCCCGGGCCGAGGCGGTCCAGTCGCGCTGGGGGCTGCCTGCCATCAAGTGGTTGCGCATGTTCAAACCGGTGGACCCCAGCCCGCCGTCTCCTTCCAACGCCTTGTCATGATTCCCATCAAGCCTGAGTCCGCCTGGCGTGGCACCGCCGACTGCCGTCACTGCGGCATTCGCGACATGGTGCTGTTCGCCGACCTGCACGAGGACGACTTCAACCTCATCCACGCGCCCATCGATGATCTGGCATACGGCGCCGGCCAACCCCTGGTGCGCATGGGCGAGACGGCCACCTCGCTCTACACGGTGCGCTCGGGCATGATCAAGCTCGTGCGCAACACGATCGACGGTCGCCAGCGCATCGTGCGTGTGCTGCGCGCAGGCGATGTGGTGGGGCTCGAAGCGCTGATGGGACCGACCTACGATTCCGATGCCATTGCACTGACCGGCATCCAGGTTTGCCGTCTGCCCCTGCAGGTGATCCAGCGACTGAACCGTGAGACCCCGCGCCTTCACCAGCGTCTGCTGGAACAGTGGCATCGCAGCCTCAAGGAAGCCGATGACTGGCTGGCCGAACTGAACTTTGGCAATGCCCGGCAGCGCGTCGCGGGCCTCATGCTCAAGATGCGTTCGGACACCGATCCGTCGGTGGTCACGCTGTTCTCCCGCGAGGACATGGGCGCCATGCTTGACCTCAAGCTGGAGACGGTCAGCCGGACACTCTCGGCTTTTGAACGGGAAGGCCTGATCGAGCCGCTGGACAAACTCGGTCGCGTGTACCGCCTGGCCGATGCCGGGCGGCTCGCCGCACCGAAAGGCTGAAGCGTCCCGGGGACTGTGAGAGCGGTGACAGCGTTCGGGGGCGCGCCTGCCCATAATCGGGCGATGTCCGACACGCCTGTGCCCCGCGTTCCTTCTCTCGCCAGTGGCCTGTTGCTGGCGGGCGCCGGGTCCATCGCTTTTTCGGGCAAGGCCATCATCGTGAAACTGGCCTACCGCCATGGCGTGGACGCGGTCACGCTGATCATGTACCGCATGCTGTTTGCGCTGCCGCTGTTCCTGGCGCTGGCCTGGTGGTCCAGCCGGGGCAAGCCGCCACTGGCGCGCCAGGACTGGCTGGGCATCGCCGGCCTGGGCCTGACCGGCTATTACCTCGCCAGTTTTCTGGACTTCTGGGGGCTGAGCTACATCAGCGCCAGCCTGGAACGGCTCATCCTCTACCTCAACCCCACGCTGGTGCTGCTGCTGGGCCGGTTGCTGTACCGGCGGCGCATCACGCCGTTGCAGGGCCTGGCCATGGCAGTCAGTTACGCAGGTGTTCTGCTGGTGTTCGGCCATGAGGCACTGGTGGGCCTCGGGCGTGATGCGGCGCTGGGCGCGCTACTGGTGTTCGGCAGTGCCATCAGCTACGCCATTTACCTGGTTTACAGCGGCGAGATGGTCAAACGCCTGGGGTCCATGCGTCTGGTCGGCCTGGCCACCAGCGTGGCCTGCGCGCTGTGCCTGCTGCAGTTCGTGTTGCTGCGGCCGCTGGCGGCCGCCACCACGGTGGCGCCCGAGGTGATCTGGCTGTCGCTGCTCAATGCCACGGCGTGTACCTTCGCACCCGTCATCATGGTGATGATGGCCATTGAGCGGCTTGGCGCCGGGCTCGCCGCGCAGACCGGCATGATCGGTCCCATGTCCACCATCGCCATGGGCGTCCTGGTGCTGGGGGAGCCCTTCACGGGCTGGATCGTGGCTGGCACGGTGCTGGTGGTGGCGGGCGTGTTCATGGTCACGCGTTCGGGTCCGTCCACCGTGGCGGACAAATGACATTCATCGGTACAGGAGTTTTTTCACATGGATCTGGGCATTGCGGGCAAATGGGCGCTGGTGTGCGGCGCCAGCAAAGGCCTCGGGCTGGGCTGTGCGCAAGCGCTGGCGGCGGAGGGCGTGAACGTGGTGATGGTGGCGCGGGGGGCCGAGGTGCTGGAGGCCGCGGCTGCGGGCCTGCGGTCGGCCGCGCCCGGTGTGCAGGTGGTCGCCGTGGCGGCCGACATCACCACGCCGCAAGGACGCGCCGCAGCCTTTGCAGCGCCCGGCGGCCCGGGCACCGATCTGGACATCGTGGTCACCAACGCCGGAGGTCCGCCGACCGGCGATTTTCGCGACTGGGACCGGACCGCCTGGATCAAGGCGGTGGACGCCAACATGCTCACCCCCATTGAGCTCATCAAGGCCACGGTGGATGGCATGGCGGCGCGCGGCTTCGGGCGCATCGTCAACATCACCAGCAGTGCGGTGAAGGCGCCGATCGACATCCTGGGCCTGTCCAACGGTGCGCGCAGCGGCCTGACCGGCTTTGTGGCAGGTCTGGCGCGCAGCGCACTGGCAGCCAAGGGGGTGACGGTCAACAACCTGTTGCCCGGCAAGTTCGATACCGACCGGCTGCAGGGCACGCTGGCCGGTGCCGCCAGCAAGACCGGCAAGAGCCTGGACGAGGTGCGCGCCGCGCAGCTGGCCCAGATTCCGGCCCGGCGCTTTGGCACGCCGGCCGAGTTCGGCGCCATCTGCGCCTTCCTGTGCAGCGTCCAGGCCGGCTACCTCAACGGGCAGAACATCCTGCCCGACGGGGGCCTCTATCCCGGTACCTTCTGAGCGTCTCGTGTGATGCCCGGTCTGGCGCCGGTGATCAGGGTTTTCGCGAACTCACCAGAATGCCGCCAACGATCAGCACGAAGCCCGCACCGTGGTACAGGCGGGGCGGTTCGCCCAGCAGGGTGGCGGACATCAGTGCTGCGAACAGGGGGGTGAGGTTGTTGAAGAAGCCCGCGATCGTCGGGCCAACCCTGCCCACACCCAGCCCCCAGCAACGGTAGGCGATCAGAGAGGGGCCGACAGCCACGTAGGCCAGGGCCGCCACCAGGGGCCAGCCCCAGCTGACCGGTCGGGTCGCGGTATCCGGCATGGCCAGCCACTCGCCGGCGGTCATCAGCCCGGCCCAGCCCAGGCCGAACACGATCTGTGCCAGCAGGAAGGCGGCCCAGTCACCTTTGATGCGGGTGTCATCATCCCCTTCCGGTGGTCGTACCAGCAGCCAGCTGTACCAGGCCCAGGTCAGGGCGGCCAGCAGCATCCAGCCGTCGCCAGGGACCATGCGCAGTTGCTGCAGCTGTGCCCAGTCCCCCCGCAGCAGCACCACCGCCACGCCGGCGAGCGACAGGAGCGCGCCCAGGGCGGAACGGCGGGTGATGCGCACGCCATAGCGCACCCGACCCAGCAGCAGCATCCAGACGGGGATGCTCGCGGCGACCAGGGTCACGTTGATCGGTGTGGAGGTCTTGAGCGCCATGTACTGCAGCGCGTTGTACAGCCCGACGCCCAGCAGACCCAGCAGGGCGAAGCGCCGTCGCCGGGCCCAGAGCCCGCTGCCCGGCCGCAAGACCCAGGCCGCCAGCGGCAGCAGCAGGGCGCCGGCGATGGTCCAGCGCAGCAGGTTGAAGGTGACGGGCGGGATGCTGCCCTGCATCAGGCGGCCCACCACCGCGTTGCCCGCCCACATGAGCGGCGGGATCAGCAGCAGGGCGGCGGTCGATGGCGTGAGGCGTGAGGCGGCGGACATGCGGCGACTGTACCCACCACGACATGCCCGGTGCTGGCGCGGGGCTGACGCGAAGGCGCGCATGCGACACGGCCGATTCGTGGCAGCATGTCGCCCGTCGTGCACAACAGGAGACCTTCATGACCCAGAACAGCAGCCGCGCCGTGCGCATTCACGCACCCGGTGGCCCCGAGCAGATGGTGATCGACACCGTGACGGTGGGCGAGCCCGGACCGGGCGAGGTGCGCATCCGCCATCACGCCATTGGCCTGAACTTCATCGACGTGTACCAGCGCACCGGCTTGTACCCCAATGCGATGCCGCTGGCGCTGGGCATGGAGGGCGCCGGTGTGATCGAGGCGGTGGGGGCGGGCGTGACCCACCTGGCCGTGGGTGACCGCGCGGCCTATGCCGCGAACCCGCCGGGCAGCTACAGCGACCGCCGTGTGATGCCGGCCATGAATGTCTGCAAGCTGCCCGACGCGATTGACTTCGAAACGGGTGCGGCCATGATGCTCAAGGGTCTGACCGCGCAGTACCTGCTCAAGCGCTGCAAGCCGGTGGAAGGGCTGGAACCGGGCGACTTCGTGCTGTTCCATGCCGCCGCCGGTGGTGTGGGTCTGATCGCCTGCCAGTGGGCCAGGGCCCTGGGCCTGCGCCTGATCGGCACCGCGGGCAGCGACGAGAAGTGCGCGCTGGCGCGCGAACATGGCGCCGAGTTCACCATCAACTATCGGCAAGAAGACTTCGCTGGGCGCGTGAAGGAAATCACCGGCGGCCAGGGCGTGAAGGTGGTGTACGACTCGGTGGGCAAGGACACCTTCGAGAAGTCGCTGGACTGCCTGCGGCCGTTTGGCCTGATGGTCAGCTTCGGCAATGCCAGCGGTCCGGTGGCCCCGTTTGCGCCCGGCATCCTGGGTCCCAAGGGTTCGCTGTACGTCACGCGCCAGACCCTGTTCACCCACATCAGCAGCCGTGATCGAACCCAGGCCATGGCCGACGATCTGTTCGCGGTGGTCGGCAGCGGCGCGGTGAAGATCCGCATCGACCAGCGTTTTGCGTTGACCGATGTGCAGCAGGCTCATTGCAGCCTGGAAGCGCGCCAGACCACAGGCTGCACCATCCTGTTGCCCTGACCGGGTCTCGTTTCATGCAACAAAGGCACCCTCGGGTGCCTTTGTCTTGCCTGCATTGGAAAACTTCAGACTGGCACGGCCGCCTTCGGTGCCACGGTGGACAGCGCGCTGCGCAGGTGTGCCACCGTGCTGTCCACGTCATGCCATTTGTCCAGTCCAAACAGGCCGATGCGGAAGGTCTTGAAGTCCGCGCCCTCGTCGCACTGCAGCGGGACGCCGGCGGCGGTCTGCAGGCCGGCCGCCAGGAATTTCCTGCTGTTCTGGACGTCGGGGTCGGTGGTGTAGCTGACCACCACACCCGGGGCCTGGAAGCCCGCGGCCGCGACACTGGGGAAGCCGTGGGCCTCGGTGAGTTCACGCACGGCACGGCCCAGGGCCACTTGCTCGTCGCGCACGCGGTGGAAGCCGTAGGCCTCGGTCTCTTTCATGGTGTCGCGCAGGCGTTGCAGCGCGTCGGTGGGCAGCGTCGTGTGGTAAGCGTGGCCGCCGCTTTCGTAGGTCTCCATGATCTGCAGCCACTTTTTCAGATCCATGGCGAAGGTGCTGCTCTGGGTATTGTCAATGGCTGTGCGGGCACGCTCGCTGAGCATGACCATGGCGCAGCAGGGCGAACTGCTCCAGCCCTTCTGCGGGGCCGAGATGAGGATGTCCACACCGGTGGCCTGCATGTCGACCCACATGGCACCGGAGGCGATGCAGTCCAGCACGAACAGGCCTCCGACGGCGTGCACCGCATCGGCCACGGCGCTCAGGTAGCCGTCGGGCAGCATCATGCCGGCGGCGGTCTCCACGTGCGGCGCGAACACCAGTGCGGGTTTCTCGCGGGCGATGGCCGCTGTCACGTCGTCAATGGGGCATGGCGCCCAGGGTGCCTGCGCACCGATGCCGGTCTTGCGCGCCTTGAGCACGGTGTGGCTGGCGGGAATCTGGCCCATGTCGAAGATCTGCGTCCAGCGGTAGCTGAACCAGCCGTTGCGGATGACCATGACGTGCTGGCCATGCGCGAACTGCCTCGCCACGGACTCCATGCCGAAAGTGCCGCTGCCCGGCACCAGCACGGCCGAGTGCGCACCGTACACACGCTTGAGCATGGCCGAGATGTCGGTCATCACGCCCTGGAAGCGCTGGGACATGTGGTTGAGCGCGCGGTCGGTGTAGACGACCGAGAATTCGAGCAGGCCGTCGGGGTCGACGTGGGGCAACAGGCCGGGCATGGGAGGTCTCCTGACAGGGCGCCCCGGACGGGCGGGTCCGGCAGGTTAGCACGGCCGCGCCAGGCCGGCACCGCGCGAGGGCTGTTCAGCTCTTTCGAACGCGCAGGATTTCGTCGAGGATCAGGCCGATGGCGCCAATGGTGATGGCCGCATCGGCCACGTTGAAGGCCGGGAAGTGGCCGCCGGGAAACAGGCCCGACAGAAAGGGCCAGTGGAAGTCCAGCATGTCCACCACATAGCCATGCAGCAGACGATCGATCACGTTGCCCAGTGCTCCGCCCAGGATGCACGACAGCGCGAACGCGAACAGCTTCTGGCCCGGGTGCGAGCGCAGCATCCAGACGATAAACAACGCCGCCGCCATGCCGACGACGGTGAAGAACCAGCGCTGCCAGCCCCCGGCTGACGCCAGGAATGAAAACGCCGCACCGGTGTTGTGCACGCGAACGATGTTGAAGAAGCTGGTCACATACGTGCTGTCGCCCAGCTGGTAGTAGCCCAGGATCAACGTTTTGCTGAACTGGTCCAGCAGCACAATGGCGGCGGCCAGGCCCAGCCAGGGCCAGAGGGATGTCCTGGTTTTCGCCATCAGGCCACCGTGCGGGTTTCACCTGCGCCGCTGCCGGCGGCTTCGGCCAGGTTGCCCACGCAGCGGCCGCACAGGGTCGGGTGTTCGGTGTGTGCACCCACGTCGTCGGTGTAGTGCCAGCAACGCTCGCACTTGGTGGCGGTGCTGGGCACCACTGTCACCGCCAGTTCCTCGCCATCCGTCACGTTCACGGCCGAGGTGATGGTCACGAATTTCAGGTCCGCACCCAGCGAACGCAGCAGGGCCGCGTCGTCCGCGCCGGCGATGATGGTCAGCGTGGCCTGCAGCGAGGCGCCGACCTTGCCTTCGGTGCGCAGGTCTTCGATCGCCTTGTTGACCACATCGCGGATCTCGCGGATGCGGGCCCACTTGGCCAGCAGCGCCTCGTTGGCCGAGGGCAGGGCGCTGAAGGTCTCGAAGAAGATCGAGCCCCGGGTCGAGTCTTTGGCGAACACCGCCCAGGCTTCTTCGGCGGTGAAGCTGAGGATGGGCGCCATCCAGCGCAGCATGGCGTGGGTGATCTGGTGCAGCGCGGTCTGGGCACTGCGGCGGGCCAGCGATTTGGACGCTGTGGTGTAGAGCCGGTCCTTGAGCACGTCCAGGTAGAACGCACCCAGGTCTTCCGAGCAATACACCTGCAGCTTGCTGACCACCGGGTGGAATTCGTAGACGTCGAAGTGCCTGAGGATTTCGGCCTGCAGTTCGCTGGCGCGGGCCAGCGCGTAGCGGTCGATCTCCAGCATCTGGTCCAGCGGCACCGCGTCGGTGGCCGGGTCGAAGTCGACCGTGTTGGCCATCAGGAAGCGCAGCGTGTTGCGGATGCGGCGGTAGGCATCGACCACGCGGGCCAGGATCTTGTCGTCGATGTTCAGGTCACCCGAGTAGTCGGTTGCGCCCACCCACAGGCGCACGATCTCGGCGCCGAGCTTGCTGGTCACCGACTGCGGCTCGACCGTGTTGCCCAGCGACTTGCTCATCTTGCGGCCCTGGCCGTCGGTGGCGAAGCCGTGGGTCAGCAGGCCCTTGTACGGCGCGCGGCCGTAGATCGCGCAGCCCAGCAGCAGCGAGCTGTGGAACCAGCCGCGGTGCTGGTCGTGGCCTTCCAGGTACAGGTCGGCCTCGGGGCCTTGTGCGTGGCTGGCACCGTTCGGGTAGGCCTTGGCGTGGCTGCCGCGCAGCACGTGCCAGAAGGTCGAGCCCGAGTCAAACCAGACCTCCAGGATATCGGTGCTCTTGGTGTACTTGGCTGCGTCTTCGGCGCCCAGGATCTCTTCGGCCGTCACGCGGCTCCAGGCCTCGATGCCACCCTTCTCGACGATGTCGGCCGCCTGGTCGAGGATCTCCATCGTGCGCGGATGCAGCTCGCCCGAATCCTGGTGCAGGAAGAAGGGCACCGGAACGCCCCAGCTGCGCTGGCGCGAGATGCACCAGTCGGGCCGGTTGGCGATCATGTCGCGCAAGCGGGCCTTGCCGTTCTCGGGGTAGAAGTGGGTGTGGTCGATGGCGTCCAGCGCCAGCTGGCGCAGGGTCTTGGGTGCCTTGTCCTTGGTGAAGACACCTTCGCCCTCGTCCATGCGCACGAACCACTGCGCGGCGGCGCGGTAGATCACCGGCGTCTTGTGGCGCCAGCAGTGCGGGTAGCTGTGGGTGATGGTCTGCGTGGCCATCAGGCGGCCGTGTTCGCGCAGCGTGTCGATGATGACCGGACAGGCCTTCCAGATGTGCTGGCCGCCGAACAGTGGCAGCTCATCGGTGTAGACACCGTTGCCCTGCACCGGGTTGAGGATGTCGTCGTAGGCCAGGCCGTGGGCGACGCAGCTGTTGAAGTCGTCCACGCCATAGGCGGGGGCCGAGTGAACGATGCCGGTGCCGTCGCCGTCGCTGACGTAGTCGGCCAGGTACAGCGGCGCGAGACGTCGGTAGCTGTACTTGCCGTTGCCGCTGTCCACATCGTGCAGGGGGTGGCGGAACACCTGGCCGCGCAGGGCTTCGCCTTTGGCCGTGGCCAGCACGCTGCCGGTGAGGCCGAAGCGTTCCAGGCACTTCTCGACCAGGCTGGCGCCCAGCAGCAACACACCCTTGGGCGTGTCGACCAGGGCGTACTCCAGCTCGGGGTGGGCGTTGAGCGCCTGGTTGGCCGGGATGGTCCAGGCGGTGGTGGTCCAGATGACGGCGAAGGCCTGCTTGCCGGCCGGCAGGGCGCTCAGACCAAAGGCCTGGGCCAGACTGGCGGCGTCGTTGGACTCGAAGGCCACATCCAGCGTATCGCTCTTCTTGTCGGCGTACTCGATCTCGAACTCGGCCAGCGAACTGCCGCAGTCGAAGCACCAGTACACGGGCTTGAGGCCTCGGTAGACAAAGCCGCGCTCGATCACACGCTTGAAGGCGCGGATCTGGCCGGCCTCGTTGGCCGGGTCCATGGTGCGGTAAGGGCGCTCCCAGTCGCCCAGCACGCCCAGGCGCTTGAAGTCCTCGCGCTGCTGGGCGATCTGTTCGGTGGCGTAGGCGCGGCTCTTGGCCTGCATGTCGTCGCGGCCGAGGTTGCGGCCGTGCAGCTTCTCGATCGCGTTCTCGATCGGCAGGCCGTGGCAGTCCCAGCCGGGGATGTACTGGGCGTCGAAGCCGGCCAGCTGGCGGCTTTTGACGATCATGTCCTTGAGGACCTTGTTCAGTGCGTGACCGATGTGCAGCTTGCCGTTGGCATACGGCGGGCCGTCGTGCAGCACGAACAGCGGCGCTCCCTGCCGGGCTTCGCGCAGGCGCTGGTACAGGCCAGCTGATTGTGCGCCGGG
The DNA here is from genome assembly GCA_046074205.1 of Hydrogenophaga sp. Taxonomy (GTDB): domain Bacteria; phylum Pseudomonadota; class Gammaproteobacteria; order Burkholderiales; family Burkholderiaceae_C; genus Hydrogenophaga. Next base: position 4,337 of record JBJTNV010000049.1, on the reverse strand, counting down.
CCGCTCCAGGGACGACGGAACCCCCTCGGGGGGCCTGGCTTCGCCAGGGATGGGACCCGGATCATTCCAGTCGGCCACCCAGCCTGGCTCGCGCTTGGGCAGGTCGCCGCGCATCGGGAAGGGGGTGTCAGGCATGTTCAGGGTGGCGCGGTAGGCGCCGCCCGTGCTGTCGCTCTTCGCCTCGGACCTGGCGGGGGTTTTCTGGTCAGACATGTGGGATCTCGCTGGGGGCTTCGACAGGCTCAGCCCGATCGGGAGGAGGGCAAGCGGTAGGGGGCAACCGTTCGCCCTGAGCCTGTCGAAGGGCGGCGACCGGGTGGCGGTCAGCCTTGAATTCGGTCGCGCGTGGTCTGGCGGCGCGTCTGGGCGTGCAGCGAGGCAAAAAACGCGCGCGCATCGTCGCAGTCCTTGGCGATCCCGTGGGTCAGGGCGTCCAGGCTGTCGTACTTGAGCTCGTCGTGCAGTTTGTGCAGCAGTTCCACCCGGATGATTTTACCGTAGGCCTCCCCGCCGGGCAGGCGGGCCGATAGGCCGGCGGGCCAGTCCAGACAATGGGTTTCCAGCAGCACACGGCCGCCGTTGACGTCGTTGGGGTCCAGCGAGGGGCGCACGCCCAGGTTGGCCACGCCGATCAGGGGCTGGCCGGACGGGGTCAGGCCGTGCACATGGACCGCAAAAATGCCGCTGGCCGCAGGTTTCCAGTGCGAGAAGCGCAGGTTCAGGGTGCGGAAACCGTCGCCGCGCCCGGGGGCCGACTCGGACAGTTGCCGGCCCAGCTTGCGCCCATGCACCACATGGCCGCTGATGGCATAGGGCCGCCCGAGCAGCGCGGCCACCCGGTCCATGTCGCCAGCGGCCAGGGCCTCGCGCACCGCCGAACTGCTGACGCGGATGCCGTGCACCTCGTAGCTCTGCATGCGCGCCACGTCGAAGCCCTGGGCCGATCCGGCGGCGTCCAGCGTGGCGTAGTCCCCCGCTCGCTGGGCGCCAAAGCGGAAGTCGTCCCCCACCAGCACGTATTTCACGCCCAGCGCGCGCACCAGGATGTCGTCGATGAAGGCCTGGGGCGGCAGCGCGGCCAGGTGCTGGTTGAATGGCAGCACCACGCACTGATCCACGCCGCAGCGTTCAAGTTCTTCGAGCTTGTCGCGCAGCGTGGCGATACGGGCCGGGGCAAGTTCGGGCTTGCGGTGGACAGCCGCAAAAAAGTCCCGTGGATGCGGTTCGAAGGTCATGGCGCAGGTGGGCACGCCGCGGTGGCGTGCCTCGTTCTGCAGCAGGGCGAGCATGGCCTGGTGGCCACGGTGCACGCCGTCGAAATTGCCAATGGTCAGGGCACAGCCGGTTTCGGCGACCCGGTTGCCAAGCCCTCGAAGAATCTTCATGAATGGTTCCGGTCGGGGGTTTTCAACCGCGTCCGACGGTCTGTCACCCAAGCGCGCTATATTGACACAGGCGCCAAGGCCTGCCCCCGGGCGAGGGGGCCAGGCCAAGACAGATGGTCCGGTTGTGAGTCAACAGGAGGTAGGTCTTGAAGGTTCTGAAGTTGTCGGCCCAGGGGCTGCCACAGTCCTGGATCAGCCTGGAACAAGCGGTGTTGCACTACGCCGCCGACGAGGTGCGCTGGGAAATGGGTGCCGAGGTGGCCGTGTTCCACGGGGGACACAACGCCATCACCGGACGGCAGTCGGTCATCACGGTCAACTCGATCATCGGCACCAAGGGTGTGCCCGACATCAACCCCTTCGACCTGCGCCCCACACTGACCAACGTGAAGCTGTTCGCACGGGACCGTGGTCTGTGTGCGTATTGCGGCCAGCGTTTCCATGAAGACGAACTGACCCGTGAGCACATCCTGCCACTGGGGCAGAGCGGGCGCGATGTCTGGATGAATGTGGTGACCGCCTGCAAGCCCTGCAACCACCGCAAAGGCAACCGGACACCAGAGCAGGCACGCATGCCGCTGCTGTATGCGCCTTATGTGCCGAGCCTGTGGGAAGACTTCATCCTGCGTAACCGGCGCATCCTGGCGGACCAGATGGAATTTCTGATGTCACATCTGCCCAAGACGTCGCGCCTGCACGCATGACCGTCAGGCGAAGACGCCGGCCGTGTCTTCCATTCGGGCCGACACTTCACCCAGATGGTGCAGGGTGTCGCCGAAGCTCATCTCCAGCTGGGTCAGCTTCCTGAAATAGTGGCTGACGATGTACTCGTCGGTCACACCGATGCCACCGTGCAGCTGCACCGCCTGCTGGCCCACGTAGCGCATGCTCTGGCCCAGCTGCACCTTGGCGCGGGACAGGGCCCGACGGCGTTCGGTCGCCGGGGCGCCCAGTTTGAGGCTCGCGTAGTAGCTCATGGCGCGCGCCAGCTCCAGCTGCATCTTCATGTCGGCCATCCGGTGGCGCAAGGCCTGGAAGCTGGCGATCGCCACGCCGAACTGCTTGCGCGTGTTCAGGTACTCGGCGGTCACGGCGACGGTCTTGTCCATTACGCCCACGGCCTCCGCACAGACGCTGGCGATGCCGATATCCACTGCATGCTCCAGCGCCGTCAGTCCGTCGGCTGTGACCAGGGTGGCGGATGCGTTGTGCATCGTCAGCTCGGCCGCACGGCCGCCGTCCTGTGTGCCGTAACCCTGCGTGCTCACACCGTTGGCGCTGCGCTCCACGACGAACAGCGCGAGCTGCCCGTTGGTCATGGCGGGGACGAGAAACGCATCGGCCTGGTCGCCGGCGGTCACCACGCTTTTGGTGCCACTGATCGTCCAGCCGTTGCCGCCCTGGGTGGCGGTGGCCTGGCAGGCGTCGAGCCGGTAGCGCGCGCCGCGCTCCTGCTGTGCCAGCACCACCAGTGCGTCGCCCGAGGCGATCCTGGGCAGCCAGGCGGCTTTCACGTCAGAACCACCGTAGGCGCCGATCACGCCGCTGGTGATCAGGGTTTGGGCCAGCGGTTCCAGCACGATGCCGCGGCCCAGTTCCTCCATCACCACCATGCCCTCGACCGGGCCCATGCCCAGGCCACCATCGGCTTCACTGACGTACAGGCCGACCAGGCCCAGTTCGGCCAGTTCGTTGTACGCCGAGCGGTCAAAGCCGCCCGCCTTGACGATCGAGCGGCGGCGCTCGAAGTCGTAGCCTTTGTCGACCCATTTGCGTACCGCGTCGCGCAGCTGTTCCTGGTCATCGGAAAAATCGAAATCCATCTGTGTTCTCCAAAAATCCGCACGCCCCGAGCGTGTGCAAGGGCTCTCGCTGTGTTCGTCTGAAGGCCTGGAAACACTCAGCCCGAGTGGCGGGGGTTTCAGCCCAAGACCGTCTGCGCGACGATGTTGCGTTGCACTTCGTTGGACCCACCGTAGATGGTGGTCTTGCGCATGTTGAAGTAAGTCGATGCCAGCGGCGCGTTGGCCGTCACGCCCCCCGGGAAGTTGCCCTGCCAGCCGGCTTCCATGGCCTCTTCGATGAAGGGCAGGCTGAACGGACCGGCCGCCAGCATCATCAGTTCGGCGTAGCGTTGCTGGATCTCGCTGCCCCGGATCTTGAGCAGGCCGGCGATGTCCAGGGACTGCTTGCCCGATTTTTCGGCTGACAGCACGCGCAGCACCAGCATTTCCAGCGCGACGATGTCCACCTCCAGCAGCGCGATCTGGTCGCGAAAACGCAGGTCGTTCCACACGCCTTCGGCCTTGGCGATTCGCTTGAGGCGCTCCAGCTCACGCTTGGCGCGGTTGACGTCGGCGATGTTGGTGCGCTCGTGGCTGAGCAGGTGCTTGGCGTAGGTCCAGCCCTTGTTCTCTTCACCGATCAGGTTTTCGGCCGGCACTTCGACGTTGTCGAACCAGACTTCGTTGACCTCGCACTCACCGTCCAGCAGCTTGATCGGGCGCACCGTCACGCCAGGTGACTTCATGTCGATCAGCAGGAAAGAGATGCCGGTTTGTGGTTTGCCCTCAGTGCTGGTGCGCACCAGGCAGAAGATCCACTCGCCGTACTGGCCCAGCGTGGTCCAGGTTTTCTGGCCGTTGACGATGTACTTGTCACCCTGGCGCTCGGCGCGGGTCTTCAGCGACGCCAGGTCCGAGCCGGAGCCCGGTTCGCTGTAGCCCTGGCTCCACCAGACTTCGCCGCTGGCAATGCCGGGCAGGAAGCGTTTTTGCTGTTCCTCGTTGCCAAAGGCCATGATCACCGGGGCCACCATCACCGGGCCAAAAGGCACCACGCGGGGGGCGCCGGCCAGGGCGCACTCTTCTTCAAACAGATGCTTTTGCACCGCGTTCCAGCCCGGACCGCCAAACTTTTGCGGCCAGCCCCAGCCCAGCCAGCCCTTGCGGC
>JBJTNV010000048.1:0-16837 GCA_046074205.1 Hydrogenophaga sp. | reverse complement strand
TCGGGCTTGTACTGGCTGGCGATGCCGCTGAAGACGTTGCGGGTCCGGCCTTCGCCTACGTCCAGCGTCAGGCGCAACAGCTTGGTCGATCCTTCGACCGCCTCGCACTTGACGATCTGGGCGATGCGCAGGTCGACCTTGGCGAAGTCGTCGATGGAGATGGTGGGGGCGATCTCTTCGCCACCCGGCACGGTCTTGGGCGCTTCCGGGGCCGGTGGCGGCTCGAACAGGGCGTCCAGCTGCTTGACATCCACGCGCTGCATCAGGTGCTGGTAGGGCTGGATGGCCGCCACATTGGCCGAGTTGTGCCAGTCCTTGAGGTCGGCGCCGGTGAGCGCCTGCACCTGGCCGGCCAGCTGCGGCAGTACCGGCGCCAGGTAGCGGGCCAGGGCGGTGAAGGCGTTGACCAGCACCGAGCAGACCTGCTGCAGCCGGGCATCGTTGGCGGCGTCCTTGGCCAGGTCCCAGGGCTTGTGCTGGTCCACGTAGGCGTTCACACGGTCGGCCAGCGCCATGATCTCGCGCATGGCCTTGCCGTATTCGCGCTCGTTGTATTGCGCGGCGATGCCGCCCGCGGCCGCGCGGATGTCGGCCAGCAGGGCGCTGCCTTGCTCGTCGAAGGTCTGGGTGAGCTGGCCACCGAAGCGTTTGGTGATGAAACCGGCCGAGCGCGAGACGATGTTGACGAACTTGCCGACCAGGTCGCTGTTGACGCGCAGCATGAAGTCTTCGGCGTTGAAGTCCACGTCCTCGTTCTTGCCCGACAGCTTGGCCGCCAGGTAGTAGCGCAGCCACTCGGGGTTCATGCCCAGTTCCAGGTACTTCAGCGGCGACAGGCCGGTGCCGCGGCTCTTGCTCATCTTCTCGCCGTTGTTGATGGTGAGGAAGCCGTGCACAAACACCGCATTCGGCACCTTGCGGCCGCTGAACTTGAGCATCGCGGGCCAGAACAGGGTGTGGAAAGTGATGATGTCCTTGCCGATGAAGTGGACCTGCTCGGTGGACGGATCGGCCATGAAGGCGTCGTGGTCGCGACCGGTCTTGCCGAAATAATTCTTCAGCGAGGCGAGGTAGCCGATGGGCGCGTCCAGCCAGACGTAGAAGTACTTGCCCGGCGCGTCGGGAATCTCGATGCCGAAGTAGGGCGCGTCGCGGCTGATGTCCCAGTCGCCCATCCTGGGCTTGCCGTCTTCACCGGGCGCGATCCATTCGCTGATCTTGTTGAGCACCTCCGGCTGCACGGCGCCGCTGGTGGTCCATTGCTTCAGGAAATCGATGCAGCGCGGGTCGGACAGCTTGAAGAAGAAGTGGTCCGAGTGCTTGAGCACCGGCGTGACACCGGAGAGCGCGGAATACGGGTTCTTCAGCTCGGTGGGGGCATAGACCGCACCGCAGACCTCGCAGTTGTCGCCGTACTGGTCCTTGGCGCCGCACTTGGGGCACTCGCCCTTGATGAAGCGGTCTGGCAGGAACATGGCCTTCTCGGGGTCAAAGAACTGCTCGATGGTGCGCGTCTCGATCAGGTCGTTGGCCTTGAGCGCCTTGTAGATGGACTGGGCGAGTTCGTGGTTCTCCGGGCCGTCGGTGCTGTGCCAGTTGTCGAAACCGATGTGGAAACCGTTGAGGTACTGCGGGCGGCCGGCGGCGATGTCGGCGACAAACTGCTGCGGCGTCTTGCCGGCCTTTTCGGCCGCGATCATGATCGGCGCGCCGTGTGCGTCGTCGGCGCAGACGAAATGCACCTCATGTCCCTGCATGCGCTGGAAGCGCACCCAGATGTCGGCCTGGATGTATTCCATGATGTGGCCGATGTGGAAATGGCCGTTGGCGTACGGCAGGGCGGTGGTGACGAACAGGCGGCGCTGGCTCATGTCGGGATCTTTCTGCAGGGGAACCCGCAATTTTAGGCGGGGCATGCGGGCCCCGTTAGACTTCGGGCCGATTCTTCATAACCCCCCACGACAAGCTCCGGAGCCCCATTCATGGCCGTTGATACCCAAGCACTGCTGGCCGCCTTGCAGGCGGTGACCGATCCGAACACCGGCAAGGACTTCGTGTCTACCCGGGCGCTGAAGAACCTGCAGGCCGACGACGGCGATGTGTCCTTCGATGTGGAGCTCGGTTATCCGGCCAAGAGCCAGATGCCAGCGCTGCGCCGCGCCCTGATCGAGGCCGCCAAAGCGGTGCCGGGCGTGGAGAACGTGTCGGTGAACCTGCAGGTCAAGATCATTGCGCACGCGGTGCAGCGCGGCGTGCAGCTGATGCCGAACGTGAAGAACATCATCGCCGTAGCCTCCGGCAAGGGGGGCGTTGGCAAGAGCACCACCACGGTCAACCTCGCGCTGGCGCTGGCCGCCGAAGGCGCCAAGGTCGGCATCCTGGACGCCGACATCTACGGCCCCAGCCAGCCCATGATGATGGGCATCGAGGGCCGGCCCGAGAGTGTGGACGGTCAGACCATGGAGCCGCTGGAAAACTACGGCATCCAGGTCAGTTCCATCGGCTTCCTGATCGACAAGGACGAGGCCATGATCTGGCGCGGCCCCATGGCCACCCAGGCGCTGGAGCAGCTGCTGCGCCAGACCAACTGGAAAGACCTGGACTACCTGATCGTGGACATGCCTCCGGGCACCGGCGACATCCAGCTGACCCTGAGCCAGCGCGTGCCCATGACCGGCGCGGTGATCGTCACCACGCCGCAGGACATCGCCCTGCTGGATGCACGCAAGGGCATCAAGATGTTCGAGAAGGTGGGCGTACCCATCCTGGGCATCGTCGAGAACATGGCGGTCTACTGCTGCCCGAACTGCGGCCACACCGAACACATCTTCGGCGCCGAAGGCGGCAAAAAGATGGCGTCCGAATACGGCATGGACTTCCTCGGTGAACTGCCGCTGAACATGAGCATCCGCGTGCAGGCCGACAGCGGCAAACCCACCGTGGTGGCTGATCCCGAGAGCGAAATCGCCGGCATCTACAAGGCGGTGGCGCGCCAGGTGGCGATCAAGATCGCGGCCAAGGCCAAGGACTTCTCCAGCAAGTTTCCGACCATCAAGATCTCCAAGGACACCTGATCCGTCCGGGCCTGTAAAATTTCGCCCAGCGAGCCGGTGCTTCCCCGGCTCGCTTCTTTTTTGCCCATCGGAAGCCATGTAGAGGACCACCATGTACAAAAACCTCGCTGCTGCGCTCGCGGCCGCCTGTTTTTTCTCCCCCGTTTCTGCCCAATCGACGCCGCCGGTCAAGGCTGCGTTCGTCTATGTCGCGCCGCTGACCGGCGCCGGCTGGGTGCGCCAGCACGACCAGGGCCGTCTGGCCGTGGAGACCGCGCTGCCCGGTCAGGTCAGGACCACCTACGTCGAGAACGTGGCCGAAGGACCGGACGCCGAGCGTGTGATCCGCGATCTCGCGATGCAGGGGAACCAGATCATCTTCACGCCCAGCTTCGGCTACATGGAGCCCACGCTCAAGGTGGCGCGCGAGTTCCCCCAGGTGAAGTTCGAATCGGTCACCGGCTACAAGACCGCGCCCAACGTGGCCGCTTCCAACGCGCGCTACTACGAAGGCCGCTACCTGGCCGGCATTGCCGCTGGCCGCATGGCCACGCAGGCCGGCTACGTGGCGGGCTTCCCCATTCCCGAGGTGTTGCAGGGCATCAACGCTTTCACCCTGGGCATGCGCTCGGTGAACCCTCAAGCCACGGTGCGCGTGGTCTTCCTGGGCGAGTGGTTCAACCCGCCTCGCGAGCGCGACGCTGCCATGACGCTGATGAACCAGGGCGCCGAGGTGCTGGCTTTTCACACAGGCTCCAACGCCGTGATGGTGGCGGCGCAGGAACGCGGCAAGCTGGCCGTGGCCTACCACTCCGACATGCGCAAGGTCGCGCCGGACGCGCAGGTCGCCGCGGTCACCCACCAGTGGGGCGACTACTACACCCAACGCGTCAAGGCGGTGCTGGACGGCAGCTGGAAGAGCGCCCAGGTCTGGGGCGGTGTGCGCGAAGGCATGATCCGCGTCGAAGGCTTTGGCAGCAAGGTGCCCGCCGCCGTGCAGGCCGAAGTGCTGGCACGCCAGAAAGACATGGCCGCCGGCAAACTGGCCGTGTTCCGCGGTGGCGCAGGCGGCGTGAAGGACAACGAAGGCAAGACCGCGATCGCCGCCGGCCAGGCGCTGGACGACGGCGCCATCCTGGGCATGAACTGGCTGGTCGAGGGCGTGGCGACGAAACTGAAGTAAAGGAAGATCACCCCCTGCGCCGCTGACGCGGCTTCCCCCGCCCTGGCGCGCCTGTGGCGCTGGGCAGGGGACGCACCCAGTGGCCCGGCAAAGCCGGTTCCACGGGTGCCCTGGCCTCGGGGAGCGGGCGCCGGAGATGGTCGGGCACCCTCACTGCTCCACTGACGTCTCCACGGGCGCGCACATGGTGTGCATCCGGTTCCTGGTATGCCGCGGGGTGTGCTTGCGGCTAAGCTGTTGGCCCCATGAAAGCCTACCGCGCCGCCCTTCTGCGATTCGACGACCACGGCCAGCCGCTGTACGACAGCGACGGCATGCTGGTGATCGGCCCCGATGTCGCCACCGGTCGCCGGGTCGTGCTCGCCGCGGGTTGTCACGACACCCTGATCGAGCACTTTGCTGGCGTGACCGTGGAAGACCTGCGCGGGCACCTGATCGCCCCGGGCTTTGTCGACCTGCACGTGCACTACCCGCAGACCGACGTGATCGGCGCGCCCGCCGCCGGCTTGCTGCCCTGGCTGGAAAACTACACCTTCCCGCACGAGAGCCGCTTTGCCGACAAGGCCTACGCGCGCAGCGTGGCCGAATTTTTTTTCGACGAGCTCCAGCGCAACGGCGTGACCACCGCGCTGACCTTCGCCACCTCGCATCCTTCGTCGGTGGATGCCGTGTTTGAAGCCGCACAGGCGCGCGGCCTGCGCTTTATCACCGGCAAGGTGCTGCAGGACCGCCACAGCCCCGACGGCGTGCGCGACCAGACCGAGCAAAGCCTGATCGACACCGAAGCCCTGATCCGCCGCTGGCATGGTGTGGACCGGCTGGGCTACGCCATCACCCCGCGCTTCGCGCCCACCAGCACCGACGCCCAGCTGCGCGGCGCGGGCGAACTGGCGGCCCGGTACCCCGACGTGTGGATCCAGTCCCACGTGGCCGAAAACCGCGACGAGGTGAAGTGGGTGGCCGAGCTCTACCCGCAGGCGCGCAGCTACCTGGGTGTCTACGGCGACGTCGGCCTGCTGCGCGAGCGGGCCATCTACGCCCACTGCATCCACCTGGATGCACACGATCGCATCCTCATGCGTGAAACCGGTGCCGCGGCGGCCGTCAGCCCGACCAGCAACCTGTTCCTGGGCAGTGGTTTCTTTGACTACGCGGCCGCCGATGCGGCCGGCATGCGCTACGGCCTGGCCAGCGACGTGGGCGGTGGCACCAGCTTCTCGCCCTTTCACACCATGCTGGCTGCCTACACCGTGGGCCGCGAAGGCCACACCAAGCCGGGCCTGAGCCTCTCGCCAGGCCAGCTCTGGTGGCAGCACACGGCCGGCGCCGCCCGGGCGCTGGGCCTGACCGGCGTGGTGGGCAACCTCACGCCGGGCCACGAGGCCGACTTCGTGGTGCTCAACCCCCGGGCCACACCGCTGATGGCGCGCAAGACGGCGCAGGCCGATTCGCTGGACGAACTGCTGTTTGCGCTGATCGTGCTGGGCGATGACCGGTTGGTGGTGCGCACGATGACGGCAGGCGCCTGACGGCGATCCGGCGCCGGGCCGCCCCAAGCCGGATCAGCCCCCTTGGGGCGGCCGCGACCCGTGCAGCGGCGAAGCCCGCGGGCCGTTCCTTACAATCGCCGGCTCACCCCCGGAGCACGCAGCATGAGCATCAAGAGCGACAAATGGATCCGCCGCATGGCCGAGCAGCACGGCATGATCGAGCCTTTCGAGCCGGGCCAGGTCCGGCAGAACGCCGCGGGCCAGAAGATCGTCAGTTACGGCACCAGCAGCTACGGCTACGACATTCGCTGCGCGCCCGAATTCAAGGTCTTCACCAACGTCTACAGCTCGGTGGTGGACCCGAAGAACTTCGACGAGAAGAGCTTTGTGGACATCCATTCCGACGTCTGCATCATCCCGCCCAACAGCTTCGCGCTGGCGCGCACGATGGAGTACTTCCGCATCCCGCGCAACGTGCTCACCGTATGCCTGGGCAAAAGCACCTACGCGCGTTGCGGCATCATCGTCAACGTCACCCCGTTCGAGCCCGAGTGGGAAGGGTATGTGACGCTGGAGTTCTCCAACACCACCCCGCTGCCAGCCAAGATCTACGCCGGTGAAGGCTGTGCGCAGGTGCTGTTCTTTGAGAGCGATGAGGTCTGCGAAACCAGCTACAAGGATCGGGGTGGCAAGTACCAGGGCCAGGTCGGGGTCACCCTGCCCAAGACCTGATCGATCAGCAACAGCTCGCATGAGCGCTGCGGACGACTTGCCTTTCAGCCGTCTGACCCCAGGGCAGCAGGCGATACGGGCGCTGATCGAACTGGTGCGCGACCACCCGTGGCCGACGCGGATGGTGACAGCGTGGCTGGCCGTTTTGGCCGTGGTGGGTACCTGCGCAGCCGCACTGGAGCAACCGCTCTCGCGTTGGCTGGGACTGCCGGAAACGGTGGTGGGGGTGGAGCGGGCATTGACCAGTGACCCGTTCCTCACCCTGCTCGCCCTGTTGACCGCCCTGTTGGTCGGTATCGCCATCAAGCGCCGACAGTTGCTGGGGCAGCTCGATGGCACCGACCACTACACCATCGGTCGTGCACTCGCGTACGGCTATTTCAAAAACTTTCTCGTGGGCGCCTTGCTGGTGATGGAGGCTCGGGGCAGCCGGCTGCACGTGGTCAAACCAGCCTCCGTTGATGATCTGAAGACCCTTGAAAACGAGCTGTGGCCAGCCCTGCAGCCGGAACTGAACGTTCGCACCGAGGAGGTTGCCGCCGTGGCGCGGTACGGGAGCAAGCCGCTGCGCCGGCGCATCATCCTGCTTGAAGGGTGGGGCGCTGCAGCGGATCCGCTCTACATCGACTTTCCCACCACCCTGTTCACCATGGCGGATTACTACGCCTCCTGGAACCGGTGGGCCCTTCGAAATGACCGTCCCGCCATCGGTGACGAGCGTCTGGCGGCGTACCAACAGCAGCAGATCAACGACTTCTTTCGCCAACTCCACGAGATGGTGCACAGCCAGGACGGCGAGGTGCCGGTAGGCGTTGAGGCCGTGGCGGAGCACGGGCTGTCGGCCGAACGGCTCCAGGCTCTGTTCCGGGATCGCTTGGTGGAGATTTCGCTCGACCAGTTGCGTGCGCGTCTGGCGGACCGTCCCCCGGAGCGGGCAGCCTGACCACCCCAACACATGCGTCTGCACGTGCCGGACGCGTGCTCACTGCCCAAAACATGGGCAGTCGAGGGGCGAAATGCGACAATAACGGGCTAAACCGACGCTCCATGACCCAATCTTTCTCCGAACTCCAGCTCTCACCCAACCTCGCCCGTGCCATCGCCGAGATGGGCTACGAGAGCATGACGCCCATCCAGGCACAGGCCATTCCGGTCGTGCTGCAGGGGCGAGACGTGATGGGTGCCGCCCAGACCGGCACCGGCAAGACAGCCGCTTTCTCGCTGCCGTTGCTGCAGCGCATGCTCAAGCACGAGAACGCGTCCACCTCGCCCGCGCGCCACCCCGTGCGTGCCCTGGTGTTGCTGCCCACGCGCGAGCTGGCCGACCAGGTGGCCGACCAGATCAAGCAGTACGCCAAGCACACTCAGCTGCGCAGTGCGGTGGTGTTCGGTGGCATGGACATGAAGCCGCAGACGCTGGAACTGAAAAAAGGTGTCGAGGTGCTGGTGGCCACGCCGGGCCGCCTGCTGGACCACATCGAAGCCAAGAACGCGGTGCTCAACCAGGTCGAGTACGTGGTGCTCGATGAAGCCGACCGCATGCTGGACATCGGTTTCCTGCCCGACCTGCAGCGCATCCTGTCTTACCTGCCCAAGACCCGCACCACGCTGCTGTTTTCGGCGACCTTCTCCCCCGAGATCAAACGCCTGGCCAGCAGTTACCTGCAGGACCCGGTCACCATCGAGGTGGCCCGTTCCAACGCCACTGCCTCCACGGTGGAGCAGCACTTCTACCGCGTCGATGACGACGACAAACGCCAGACGCTCAAGCAGATCGTGAAAGAGCGGGGCGTGACGCAGGCCTTCGTCTTCGTCAACAGCAAGCTGGGGTGCGCGCGCCTGGCGCGCTCGCTGGAACGTGAAGGCCTGCGCACCGCAGCCCTGCATGGCGACAAGAGCCAGGACGAACGCCTGAAGGCGCTCGATGCCTTCAAGCAGGGGCAGGTGGATCTGCTGGTGTGTACGGATGTGGCAGCCCGTGGCCTGGACATCAAGGACGTGCCGGCGGTGTTCAATTTCGACATCCCGTTCAACGCCGAAGATTACGTGCACCGCATCGGGCGCACCGGTCGAGCAGGGGCTTCGGGTCTGGCCGTGTCCTTCGTCAGCGGCAAGGACACGCGCCTGATGACCGACATTGAGAAGCTGATCGGCAGGAAGTTCGAGCTTGAAGCGCTGGAGCTGGAGGCCGACAAGCGCCCGGCAGGGCACTTCAATGACGGCCAGCGCGCCTGGCGCGAAGGCGCCGAAGGCGGCCGCGAAGTTCAGCGCGATGGCGGTCGTGAAGGTCGCGAGATCCGCGAAGCGCGCCAAAGCCGTGAAGGCCGTTCCGGCCGTGAAGACCGCGGTGGCGACCGCCGGTCGATGCGACCTGCGCGCGCACCGGCTGATCCGCTGTTCGACAAACCCTACGAACCCGCCCAGGGCGCCGATACGGCGCCGTCCTGGGAAGCGACGGCCAAACCAGCCGCCAGCCGTCTTTCTCCCAACATCAAGACGCGCAAGAAAGTGGCTGCGCTGTTCAAGAGCGCGCCCGAGCCCGAAGCTCCGCCCACCGAAAACGCGTGATCAGCGCCCAGGCCGCTGGGCTTGGGGGCATGTCACGCTGATGCGCTCGACGGCTTCTGGCGATGAGCCCAGCCTCGCGGCCGTGAGGCAACCACCCCACACACAACCCGTGTCCAGCGCCAGGGTGTCGGTGCGCCCGGTGGCGCGCAAGGTGGACCAGTGACCAAACGCCACCGGCGTGCCGGCAGTGCGCCGGCCGGGGACATCAAACCAGGGCATGAAGCCTTCGGGCGCTGCGGATGAGCCGTCCTTGGTGACGAACTCCATCACGCCGTCGGCGGTACACAGGCGCAGCCGTGTGAGCGCGTTGACGATGGCGCGCAGCCGGTCGTGGCCGCGCCAGTCGTCGCTCCAGCGGTCGGGGGTGTTGCCATACAGGTTGTGCATCAGAACCCCCCAGTCGGGGCCGCGCAGCTCGGTCTCGAATTCGTGTGCCAGCGACAAGGTCTGCGCCATGTCCCACTGTGGCAATACGCCCGCGTGTACCAGCAGCCACCCCTGTACCTGCAGGGCCAGTGGCCGGTGGCGCAGCCAGTGCAGCAGGGCGGGGCGATCCGGCGCCTGCAGGATGCCGTCCAGCGTGTCGCTGCGGTGTGGCTTGCGAACGCCGTGTGCGACGGCCAGCAGGTGCAGGTCGTGGTTGCCCAGCAGCCCGTGCACACTGCCGTCGAGCGCCAGCAGGCGACGCAGCACCGCCAGCGATGCAGGTCCGCGGTTGACCAGGTCGCCCAGCAGGTAGGCGGTGTCGCGGCTGGGCGAGAAATCCAGGGTATCGAACAGGCGGCCCAGAGCCTCGTCGCAGCCCTGCACATCGCCGATGAGGTAAGTGGCCATGACGTGATTGTCCACGGCCGTGCGGTCACCGGGTTGTCGGCCTCGGTCGGTCACAATGGGCGCTGTCATGGACATCCTGCTCATCGTTTTCCTCACCCTGCTCAATGGCGCTTTCGCCATGTCCGAAATGTCGCTGGCCGCCAGCCGCAAGGCCCGGCTGGCCGCGCTGGCCGAGACCGGAGACCGGGGTGCGCAGACCGCGCTGCACCTGCTGGAGCATCCCACGCAGTTTCTCTCGTCGGTGCAGGTGGGTATCACCTCTATTGGCATGCTCAATGGCATCGTCGGCGAGGCGGCGTTCAGCGGCGGTGTGGCGCGCTGGCTTGGTCATGTGGGTCTCAGCGAGGCCACGGCCTCCGGTGTGGCCACTGCCCTGGTGGTGGTGGTGATCACTTTTGTCACCATCGTGTTCGGCGAACTGGTGCCCAAGCGCATTGGCCAGCTGTTTCCCGAGACCGTGGCCCGCTGGGTGTCGCGACCAATGGCGCTCGTGGCCCGGGTGGCCAAGCCCTTTGTCTGGCTGCTCACGCACACCACCCAAGGGGTTCTCAAGCTGTTGCGTATCGATACCGGACGGGGTCAGCAGGTGACCGAAGAAGAGATTGCCGCCAGCCTGGAAGAGGGGGTGGACGCCGGCATCATCGAGGCCCACGAGCACCGGATGGTGCGCAATGTGTTCCTGCTGGACGACCGGCAGCTCATTTCCATCATGGTGCCGCGGGCCGACATTCACTGGCTCGATGCTGACGACACGGTCGAACATGCGGTGCCCAAAGCCTGGTCGGTCGGACATTCCTGGTACCCGGTGTGCCGCGGCGGTCTGGACGAAGTGGTGGGGGTGATCCATCTGCCACGCCTGCTGGCCCTGCGCGAGGAAGGCGCGGCTGGCACCATCGGTCAGCACGCATTGCCCGCCACGTTCGTTCCGGAGACGCTGAGCGGCATGGAGTTGCTGGAGCAGTTCCGTGCACGCGCCACCCGCATGGCGTTTGTGGTGGACGAGTACGGTGTGGTGCAGGGTTTGCTGACGCCACTGGACTTGCTCGAGGCCATCACGGGCGAACTCTCGCCCGGTCGGCCGGTGGATGCCTGGGCCACGCCGCTGGACGATGGGTCCTGGCAGGTCGACGGCGCGATGCCGGTGGCCGAACTCAAGGCCCGACTGGGCATCGACAGCTTGCCGGACGAAGACCGGGGCCGCTACAACACCGTGGCCGGGCTGATGCAGACCGTGCAGGGCCAGCTGTTGGCCCAGGGCGACCATGTGGACGTGGCAGGCTGGCGTTTGGAGGTCACCCACCTCGAGGGTCGCCGCATCGACCAGGTGCACATTCGGCCTCAGGCGCCGGACGCCGCCTGAGGCCGGGAGGGCGCGGGCACGAGCCTGCGCAGAACGGGCTCTGAATCAGTCCTTGTAAAACGACTCGACGGTGCCCTTGAGCTTGATGGTCAGCGGGTTGCCCTTGCGGTCCAGTGTCTTGCCGGCGGGTACCTTGATCCAACCCTCGCTGATGCAGTACTCGGTCACGTCGAAGCGTTCCTTGCCGTTGAAGAGGATGCCGATGTCGTGTTCGAACACCTCGCGCACATGATGCGGGCTGCGCGGGTCGATGGCCAGGTGGTCGGGCAGGGCAGGGCGGGTGTCGGTCATGGTGTGAAAGTGCCAAACGATGAAAGCTGCCATTGTCCCGTAAGCGTGGCCGGTTCTCCGAAGCCGGCGTCGCGCAACACCGGTACAGCCGTCATTCGGTAGCGCTATAATAAGAACAATTCTCATTTGCGAACCATGACGTCCATGTCCTTGCCCATGTCCACGCTCAACCAGCTGCCGCTGCGCCAGTGGCACCGCGTCGCCACCCAGGGCGCTGGCCACCCGCGTTTGCGGGCGCTGGGCTTCCTGCCACTGGAGAACGTCCGCGTGCTGCAACGCGGCTGGTGGCCCGGTGGCGCATTGGTGGTGCAGGTGGGCGATGCCGTGTTCGGGCTGCGGCCCGACGAAGCGGCCCAGGTGCCCGTGCAGGCGACAGCACCATGAGCGCAGCGCAGGGTCGTCCCAAGCAAGCTCGAACCCCCTTGGGGGGCAGCGACGGGCGCGCAGCGTCGAGCGCGGGAACCAGGGTCGACGTCAGCGGCCTGTCGCAGCGTCGGCTGGCTTTGCTGGGCAACCCCAATTGCGGCAAGACCGCGCTGTTCAACCGACTCACCGGCAGCCAGCAGAAAGTGGGCAATTACGCTGGCGTCACGGTCGAGATCAAGCGCGGCCTCATGAAAACCGCTGCCGGTCAAACGGTCACCGTGATCGACCTGCCTGGCACTTACAGCCTCACCGCGGGCAGCCAGGACGAAGCCGTTGCCTGCGGCGTGGTGCTGGGCCACAGCCTGAGCGAACGGGCGCCCGACCTGACGGCGGTGGTGGTGGACGCTACCCGGCTGCGCCGCGGTCTGCGCCTGGTGGCGGCGCTCCAACGCCTGCAGGTACCCATCGTGGTGCTGCTCAACATGATGGACCGCGTGCACGCCCAGGGCCGCACAGTGGACGCCGCGCGGCTCGCTCGCACGTTGGGCGTGCCCGTGGTTGAGGCCACCGGCATCAGCGCCCAGGGCACCGACGCGCTGCGCCAGTTGCTGGACGATGACGCGCTGTGGCATCAGCCCTCTCCCGCGCACGAGGCCCAGCTGTCCGCCGACGACCAGGCCCAGACCGATGACCGGCAGGCCCAGACCTGGCTGGCCGCTGCCGGGCTGGACCAGCCCCTGGCCGAACACGCCTGGTCCCGCCGGCTCGACCGCTGGCTGCTGCAGCCCGTGGTGGGCACCGTGGTGCTGCTGGCGCTGCTGTTCCTGGTGTTCCAGGCCGTGTTCGCCTGGGCCGAATGGCCCATGGGCCTGATCGAGAACGGCACCACCGCCGTGGGCGAATGGATCAGCGCCAGCCTGCCCGACGGCCTGCTGCGCAGCCTGCTGGTGGACGGCATCGTCGCCGGTGTTGGCGGCGTGCTGGTCTTTCTGCCGCAGATCCTGATCCTGTTCAGCTTCATCCTCGTGCTGGAGGAGTCGGGCTACCTGCCGCGCGCCGCGCTGCTGCTGGACCGGCTCATGGCCGGCATCGGCCTGTCGGGGCGTGCCTTCATTCCGCTGCTCTCCAGCTTCGCCTGCGCCATTCCCGGCATCATGGCCGCGCGCACCATCAGCGACCGGCACACCCGCTGGACCACCATCTTCATCGCGCCCCTCATGACCTGCTCGGCCCGCCTGCCGGTGTATGCGTTGCTCATCGGTGCCTTCATCCCGGCGCGGCACGTGTGGGGCCTGAACCTGCCCGGTCTGGTGCTGTTCGGGCTGTATGCGCTGGGCATTCTGGTGGCCGTGGCCGTGGCCTGGGTGGCGCAGCTGTGGAAACGCCGCCAGGGCGAGACCAGCCAGCTCATGATGGAGTTGCCCGATTACCACTGGCCGCGCCCACAGGACATTGCCATCGGCCTCTGGCAGCGCGCCCAGATCTTCCTGCGCAACGTCGGTGGCATCATCCTCGCGCTCACCGTCATCCTCTGGGCCTTGTCCAGCTTCCCCGTGGCACCGGCCGGCTATAGCGGAGCACCCATCGAAGTCAGCCTGGCTGGCCACATCGGCCACGCGCTGGCGGTGTTGTTCGAGCCCATCGGTTTCAACTGGCAGATCGCGGTGGCGCTCATTCCCGGCCTGGCTGCGCGCGAAGTGGTCGTCAGCGCGCTGGGCACGGTGTATGCCCTGTCGCAGACCGGTGACGACGTGGGCACGGCGCTGGCGCCGCTGATCGCGGCCGACTGGTCGTTGGCCACCGGGCTTTCGCTGCTCATCTGGTTCGTCTTTGCGCCGCAGTGCCTGGCCACGCTGGCCGTGGTGCGCAAGGAAACCGGCGGCTGGGTCATGCCGGTGGGCATGGCCGCTTTCCTGTTTGCGCTGGCCTATGCGGCCGCCTTCATCACCTACCGCCTTGCGACGGTCTGGGGCTGGGCATGAACACCGAAACGCTGCAACTGCTCGCCGTGCTCGCTGCCGTCACCGCTGCCGTGGGGTTCCTGGTGCGCCGGATCTGGCGCCGGCGCCAAGACGCCTCACCCGCCTGCGGCCATTGCAAGAACTGCGCGCGCGATCGCGGTTGAGCCGCTCGCGCGTGCAGGCCGCAGCGCGTCAGTAGTGCGGAGGCCGTTCGTCGCGCAGGCTGCGAAAGACCGGTGAGGCCTCGTCTTCGCGCTGACGGCGCAACTGGCCCACTTCGTGCAGCAGCCACTCGATCTGGTCCTGCTGCCGCGTCACCAGGGTGTTGAGGGTGTCCAGCAGGTCATCGGCATAGCTGAGCTTGATCTCAAGCTGTGTGATGCGCTCGTCGAGTGGCTCGCACGGGACGGTGTCGGTGGGGTGGGGCGAAGGGGTGTTCATGACGGCATGGTAGGGGCCTGCGGCAGCCGGAGCAGGGAACCGAACTGATCGGCCAGGTGACTTTCGGCGTGTTCGAGCATGAAGTAGCGAAACGCCTCGGCCGCGGGTGAAAGCAATTTGGCCCGCGTATGCACCACATTCCAGGCCCGCACCACCGGTGCGCCTCGCACATCCAGCACCTGGATGAGGCCGTGCTGGAGTTCCAGTCCGATGGTGTGCAGCGAGATGAAACCCAGCCCCAGGCCGGCCATCACCGCCTGCTTGATGGTTTCGTTGCTGTGCAGCTGCATCTGCAGCCGCGGCTCGACGCGGGCGTCCTGGAAGAACTTTTCCATCGCGGCGCGCGTACCCGATCCGACCTCGCGCACGATGAAGTCGTGGGGCCTCAGGTCTTCCACGCTCAGCTCGGACTGCTGCGTCAACGGGTGCCCGGGGGCCGCGACGAACACGTGCGGGTGCGCGGCAAAGGGTTCGGCCCGGGTGTCCAGTTCCTTGGGTGGTCGGCCCATGACCGCGATGTCCACTTCGTTGTTGTGCAACATGCCCACCAGCTGTTCGCGGTTGCCGACGGCCAGTTTCAGTTCAACGCCAGTGTGTTTGCGCATGAACTCGCCCAGCAGACGCATGAGAAAGTACTTGGCGGTGCCGACCATGCCCACGGTGAGCACACCGGTTTCGGCGCGCCTGAGACGCGCGGCCACGTCTTCGGCGTCCTTGAGCGTGGCGAGGATCTTGCGCGCGTGCACCAGGATGTATTCACCCGCGGTGGTCAGGCTCACCTGCCGGCCGCTGCGCTCGAACAGCGCCATGCCCACGCGCTCTTCCAGCTCCTTGATTTGCATGGTCACGGCCGGGGGTGTGAGGTGCAGGCTTTCGGCAGCGCGCGCAAAGCTCAGTTGCCGCGCCACCTCGTTGAAGACCCGCAGTTGCCGGAAGGTGGTGTTTTTCATTCAGCTATTTATTAATTCAATCGCCATAAATATTGAATTTACCTGATGTGAGAGCTTTTTTAGAGTCTCGCCCTGTCACCAGCCCGAAGACTCAACCCCTCACACGGAGAACCCCATGGACCAGAGCGCACGTTATGCCGACCTCAGCCTCCAGGAAGATGCCCTGCTGGCCGGTGGCCAGCACATTCTCGTCGCCTACAAGATGAAGCCCAAGGCCGGCCATGGCTATCTGGAGGCCGCCGCCCACTTCGCGGCCGAGTCGTCCACCGGCACCAATGTGGAAGTCTCCACCACCGATGACTTCACCAAGGGTGTGGACGCGCTGGTCTATCACATTGACGAGGCCACCGAGGACATGCGGATCGCCTATCCGCTGGACCTGTTCGACCGCAACATCACCGACGGCCGCCTCATGCTGGTGTCCTTCCTGACGCTGGCCATCGGCAACAACCAGGGCATGGGCGACATCGAGCACGCCAAGATGATCGATTTCTACGTGCCGCCGCGGGCCATCCAGCTGTTCGACGGCCCGAGCAAGGACATCTCGGACCTGTGGCGCATCCTGGGCCGGCCGGTGAACAACGGCGGCTATATCGCGGGCACCATCATCAAGCCCAAGCTGGGCCTGCGTCCCGAGCCGTTCGCCCAGGCCGCCTACGAGTTCTGGCTGGGCGGCGACTTCATCAAGAACGACGAACCCCAGGGCAACCAGGTGTTCTCGCCGATGAAGAAAACCATTCCGCTGGTGGTCGACGCGATGAAGCGCGCCATGGACGAGACTGGCCAGGCCAAGCTGTTTTCGGCCAACATCACCGCCGACGACCACTACGAGATGTGCGCCCGCGCGGACTTCATTCTCGAAGCCTTCGGCCCCGACGCCGACAAGGTGGCTTTTCTGGTGGACGGCTACGTGGGCGGTCCCGGCATGGTCACCACCGCGCGCCGGCAGTACCCGGCGCAATACCTGCACTACCACCGCGCCGGTCACGGCGCGGTCACGTCGCCCAGCGCCAAACGCGGCTACACCGCTTTCGTGCTGGCCAAGATGTCGCGGCTGCAAGGGGCTTCCGGCATCCACGTGGGCACCATGGGCTTCGGCAAGATGGAGGGCGAAAGCGACGACAAGCTGATCGCCTACATGATTGAGCGCGACGAGTGCCAGGGCCCGGTCTACTTCCAGAAGTGGTACGGCATGCGCCCAACCACGCCCATCATTTCCGGCGGCATGAACGCGCTGCGCTTGCCCGGCTTCTTTGAAAACCTGGGTCACGGCAACGTGATCAACACCGCCGGTGGCGGCAGCTATGGCCACATCGACAGCCCGGCCGCCGGCGCCATCTCGCTGCGCCAGTCGTACGAGTGCTGGAAGGCCGGTGCCGACCCCATCGAGTGGGCCAAGGAGCACAAAGAATTTGCTCGTGCCTTCGAGTCCTTCCCCAAGGACGCGGACCAGATCTTCCCCGGCTGGCGCGAGAAGCTGGGCGTTCACAAGTAACTCTTGGTGTGCTCTCGCGGGGGCTGCTTCGGGGGTGGGGTGCGCCGGGCGCACTGCGACGCTCGTGTCCCCCGCCGGCCTGCGGCCGGCTCCTCCTTTACCTCGCTCTGCAG
>JBJTNV010000047.1:0-15052 GCA_046074205.1 Hydrogenophaga sp. | reverse complement strand
TACAACCCCTTCAGTCTCACGCCCGACAGCCCCGAGCCGCTGGAGCGCCTGCCCCATATCGTGGTGGTCATCGACGAGCTGGCCGACCTGATGATGGTGGTGGGTAAGAAGATCGAGGAGCTGATCGCCCGACTGGCGCAGAAGGCCCGCGCCGCCGGCATCCACCTGATCCTGGCCACGCAGCGCCCCAGCGTGGACGTGATCACCGGCCTGATCAAGGCCAACATCCCCACCCGCATCGCCTTCCAGGTCTCCAGCAAGATCGACAGCCGCACCATCCTCGACCAGATGGGCGCCGAGAGCCTGCTGGGCATGGGTGACATGCTGTACATGCCTTCCGGCACGGGTTTCCCGATCCGCGTGCACGGCGCCTTCGTCAGCGACGATGAGGTGCACCGCGTGGCCGCCTACTTAAAGGAACAGTACGGCGAGCCCAACTACATCGAGGGCGTGCTGGAGTCGGCCGCAGGCGACGGTGAAGGTGGCGATCTGTTCGGCGAAGGCGGGGGAGAAGGTGGCGAGAAAGACCCGCTGTACGACCAGGCCGTGGCCATCGTGCTGCAGGACCGCAAAGCCAGCATTTCATACGTGCAGCGCAAGCTCAAGATCGGCTACAACCGCGCCGCGCGCCTGCTGGAAGACATGGAGAACGCCGGGCTGGTGAGTGCGCTCACCTCCAGCGGGCAGCGCGACATCCTGATGGCGCCGCGCGGCGACTGATGGCGTGCCCGGAACCCACATGAGCCGAACGGGGTCCTTCCCTTCATGAACAAGTTTTTCATCGCATCCGCCCTCGCCCTGTTGTCCTGGTCCGCCCGGGCCGACGGTTTGCAGGCGCTTGAGGCCTTTCTGCGCGAGGTGAAAAGTGCCCAGGCGGGATTCACGCAGGTCGTGATCTCGCCCAAGCGCGCCAGCGAGACCGTCGCGCGCAGCAAAACCTCCAGCGGTCGTTTCGAATTCCTGCGCCCCGGGCGTTTCCGCTTCGAATACACCCAACCCTTTCAGCAGACCATCGTGGCCGACGGTCAGACGCTGTGGCTGTACGACGCCGACCTCCAACAGGTGACGGTGCGCACCCAGAAGGATGCGCTGGGCAGCACGCCCGCGGCGCTGATCGCCTCCGGGACCGACGTCAAGGCGCTGGGCGAAGTGTTCGATCTCAAGGCAGCGCCGGCGCAAGACGGCCTGGAATGGGTCGAGGCCCGACCCAAAGTCAAGGACGGGCAGCTGCAGGCCGTTCGCGTGGGCTTCAAGGGTGGTGAGCTGGCGGTGCTGGAGATCGCCGACAGCCTGGGCCAGCGCTCGGTGCTCACGTTCAACCAGTGGCAAGGCAACACGCCGCTCAAGGCCGAGCAGTTCAGCTTCAAGCCGCCGGCTGGTGCCAGCGTGATCCGCCCCTGACCGTTCCGTGGTGACCGCTGCCCACCAGCCCCTGGCCGAACGCCTGCGCCCTCGAACGCTGGGCGAGGTCATCGGCCAGCAGCACCTGCTGGGCGAGGGCTTGGCGCTGCGGCTGGCGTTCGAATCGGGTCAGCCACACAGTTGCATCCTCTGGGGGCCGCCGGGGGTGGGCAAGACGACGATCGCCCGGCTGATGGCCGACGCCTTCGATGCCCAGTTCATCACCATCAGCGCGGTGCTCGGCGGTGTGAAGGACATCCGGGAAGCGGTGGAGCTGGCGCAGGTGGCGCGCGACGGACTGGAGCAGCGCCGCACCATCGTGTTTGTCGACGAAGTGCACCGCTTCAACAAGAGCCAGCAGGACGCTTTCCTGCCGCACGTGGAGAGCGGGCTGTTCACCTTCATCGGCGCGACGACCGAGAACCCGTCCTTCGAGGTCAATTCCGCGCTGTTGTCACGCGCTGCGGTGTATGTGCTGCAACCGCTGGGTGAGGACGACCTGCGCCAGCTGGTGGCCCGCGCCCAGGGCATCGGCGCCGTGCCGGCCATCGAGGCCGCAGCCGAAGACCGGCTGATCGCCTATGCCGACGGCGACGCCCGGCGCCTGCTCAACACGCTGGAGACACTGGCTGTTGCAGCGGGGCGTGACAAACGGGAACAGGTGACCGACGCCTGGCTGCTGCGCGTGCTGGGTGAACGCATGCGCCGCTACGACAAGGGCGGCGAACAGTTCTACGACACCATCAGCGCGTTGCACAAAAGCGTGCGCGGCTCCGACCCGGACGCGGCGCTGTACTGGCTCGTGCGCATGCTCGACGGCGGCACGGACCCGCGCTACCTGGCGCGTCGGTTCATTCGCATGGCGGCCGAAGACATCGGCCTGGCCGACCCGCGGGCCTTGCGGCTGGCGCTGGATGCTGCCGAGGTGTACGAGCGTTTGGGTTCGCCCGAGGGTGAACTGGCGTTGGCCGAGTGCGTGGTGTATCTGGCGGTGGCGCCCAAGTCCAACGCGGTCTACAAAGCCTTCAACGAGGTCAAGGCGTTGGTCAAACAGGACAGCAGTCGCCCGGTCCCCTTGCACCTTCGCAACGCACCGACGCAGCTGATGAAGGATCTGGACCACGGCAAGGGTTACCGCTACGCCCACGACGAAGCCGGTGGTTTTGCGGCCGGCGAGCAATACCTCCCCGACGGTCTGAAGGGCATGCACTGGTACCACCCGGTTGATCGGGGACTCGAAATCCGTATCGCAGATAAGCTGCGCGAGCTGCAGCGACTGAATGATCAAAAAAACTAATGAAGCGCCTGAGCGACTGATGCAATACCCCTGCGACCCACTAACAGCAGGGTAAACCCGTGTCTGCTAAGGGCTTACACGCATCAGCCGGCTGAAAACGCCTCGATACAATCCGCCACCTACCCGCAGCCGGTCCCGTCCACGAGGCCGGTCCTGGCGGGTTTTTTGCTAAGTTGAAGCGGGTCCGAACGCGGGGCCTGGCCCCCACAACGGGCCGGAACCGGCTCCCGGTCGATGACCCGGTCTGTCCAAAACCACGGAGAAAACTTCATGGACGTCTTGCTGCAGCAGATCATCAACGGTCTGGTCCTGGGCAGTATGTATGCACTGGTGGCGCTGGGATACACCATGGTGTACGGCATCATCGGCCTGATCAACTTTGCGCACGGCGACGTGCTCATGGTGGGCGCCCTCACCAGCTGGACCATCATCCGCTGGATGCTGGAAAGCTCCGTGGGCATGCCCGGCTGGCTGGTGTTGCTCCTGGCCACCCTGATCGCCATGGTGGTGTGTGGTGCGCTGAATTTCAGCATCGAAAAACTGGCGTACCGGCCGTTGCGCAACTCGCCACGCCTGGCACCGCTGATCACCGCCATCGGCATGTCGCTGTTGTTGCAGACCTTTGCGATGATCATCTGGGAGCCCAATCCCAAGGCCTATCCATCCATGCTCTCGCGCGAGCCCATCGAACTGGGAGGGGCGGTGATTTCGGTGACGCAGGTCGTCATCCTGGCGGTGACCGCCATGACCCTGGCCGGCCTGATGTACCTGGTCAATCGCACCAATCTGGGTCGCGCGATGCGTGCCACGGCCGAGAATCCCCGGGTGGCGGCGCTGATGGGCATCAAGCCCGACGTGGTGATCTCTGCCACTTTCATCATCGGCGCCATGCTGGCGGCCATCGCCGGCGTGATGTGGGCGTCCAACTACGGGACGGTGCAGCACGCCATGGGTTTCATGCCTGGCCTCAAGGCTTTCGTGGCTGCGGTCATGGGGGGTATTGGCAACCTGGCCGGCGCCGTGGTCGGCGGTATTGCGCTGGGGCTGATCGAATCGCTGGGAGCCGGCTACCTGGGCCAGCTCACCGGGGGCGTGCTGGGCAGCCAGTACGTGGACATCTTCGCTTTCATCGTGCTGGCCCTGGTGCTCACGCTGCGCCCCTCCGGGCTGCTGGGTGAACGTGTGGCCGACCGTGCCTGAGCCGGGAGACGTGACATGACACAGAACAAGACTGGCAAACTGATCGTCTTCATCATCGCAGCGTTGGCGCTGCTGGCGCTGCCCATCCTGCTGCAGTCCACCGGCAGCAACTCCTGGGCCCGTATCGTCGACATCGCGCTGCTGTACGTGCTGCTGGCGCTGGGGCTGAACATCGTGGTCGGCTATGCCGGCCTGCTGGACCTTGGCTACATCGCTTTCTTTGCGGTCGGTGCCTACATGTATGGCCTGCTGGCCTCGCCCCACCTGTCGGAGCACTTCGCTGCCATCCAGGCGATGTTCCCGAACGGCATCCACATCAACATCTGGCTGGTGATGATCGCCGCGGCGTTTGTGGCCGGCATCGTGGGCATGATCCTGGGCGCACCCACCCTCAAGCTGCGCGGCGATTACCTGGCCATCATCACCCTGGGCTTCGGCGAAATCATCCGCATCTTCATGCTCAACCTGGACCGTCCGGTGAACATCACCAACGGCCCCAAGGGCCTGAGCCAGATCGATCCCCTCACGGTGTTCGGCATCAACATGGGGCAGCGCCAGACGGTGGCCATCGGTGACTGGAGTTACACCTTCCAGCCGGTGACCATGTATTACTACCTGTTCCTGTTCTTTGTGGTCATGGCCATCGTGCTGTCGTACCGCCTGCAGGACTCACGCATCGGCCGCGCCTGGATGGCCGTGCGCGAGGACGAAATTGCCGCCAAGGCCATGGGCCTGAACACCCGCAACCTCAAGCTGCTGGCCTTCGGCATGGGCGCCACTTTCGGTGGCATGTCCGGCGTGCTGTTCGCTTCTTTTCAGCGCTTTGTGTCCCCGGAATCCTTCTCGCTGATGGAGTCGGTGATGGTGGTGGCCATGGTGGTGCTGGGTGGCCTGGGTCACATTCCGGGCGTGATCCTGGGGGCTCTGGTGCTCGCCGGCCTGCCCGAGGTGCTGCGCCACGTCGCCGGCCCGCTGACCGAGATGACCGGTGGTCGCCTGGGCCCGGAAATCCTGCGCCAGCTGCTGATTGCGCTGGCCATGGTGGTGGTGATGCTGTTGCGTCCGAAGGGCCTGTGGCCAGCGCCCGAACACGGCAAGTCGCTGGCCAAGTGAAGCAGAGGACAACAACATGAGCGAAACCATTCTCAAAGTGGCGAATGTCTCCAAGCGCTTCGGCGGCCTGCAGGCCCTGAGCGATGTGGGG
Source organism: Hydrogenophaga sp. (assembly GCA_046074205.1). Taxonomy (GTDB): domain Bacteria; phylum Pseudomonadota; class Gammaproteobacteria; order Burkholderiales; family Burkholderiaceae_C; genus Hydrogenophaga. The sequence goes on along the minus strand of JBJTNV010000047.1, from coordinate 9,950 downwards.
ATCACCATTGAACGTGGCCAGGTCTATGGCCTGATCGGTCCCAACGGTGCCGGCAAGACCACGTTCTTCAACGTGCTGACCGGCCTGTACACACCCGACAGCGGCAGTTTTGAGCTTGCGGGCAAGCCCTACACGCCCACGGCCGTGCACGAGGTGGCCAAGGCCGGTATCGCCCGCACGTTCCAGAACATCCGCCTGTTCCCCGAAATGACGGCGCTGGAGAACGTGATGGTCGGCCGCCACGTCCGGACCCGCTCGGGCATCCTCGGAGCGGTGCTGCGCCTGCCGTCTTTCCGGAAGGAAGAGGCACAGATCAAGGCGCGGGCCATGGAGCTGCTGGAATACGTCGGGATCGCGCGGTTTGCCGACTACAAATCGCGCACGCTGAGCTACGGTGACCAGCGCCGCCTGGAGATCGCCCGGGCGCTCGCCACCGACCCGCAGCTGATCGCGCTGGACGAACCGGCCGCCGGCATGAACGCCACCGAGAAAGTGCAGCTGCGCGAACTGATCGACCGCATCCGCCAGGACAACCGCACCATCCTGCTGATCGAGCATGACGTGAAGCTGGTCATGGGCCTGTGCGACCGGGTGACCGTGCTGGACTACGGCAAGCAGCTGTCGTCGGGCACGCCTGCCGAAGTGCAGAGCGACCCGAAAGTCATCGAAGCCTACCTGGGCACCGGCGGCCACTGATCGAGGAAGAGAACAACATGGCAAACACACTCCTGAAAGTCAGCGGCCTGAAGGTGTCGTACGGCGGCATCAAGGCCGTCAAAGGCATCGACATGGAAGTGCGCGAGGGTGAGCTGATCACCCTGATCGGCTCCAACGGTGCCGGCAAGACCACCACCATGAAAGCCATCACCGGTTCGCTGGGCATCGAGGGCGGCAGCGTCGAATACCTGGGCCAGACCATCAAGGGTCAGGGCGCCTGGGACCTGGTCAAGCAGGGCCTGGCCATGGTGCCGGAAGGACGCGGGATCTTCACCCGCATGACCATCACCGAAAACCTGCAGATGGGCGCCTACATCCGCTCCGACAAAGCGGGTATCGCCAGCGACATCGAACGCATGTTCGGCATCTTTCCGCGCCTGAAGGAGCGCAAGGACCAGCTGGCCGGCACCATGAGCGGCGGCGAACAGCAGATGCTGGCCATGGCGCGTGCACTGATGAGCCAGCCCAAGGTGCTGCTGCTGGACGAACCGTCCATGGGCCTGTCGCCCATCATGGTGGACAAGATCTTCGAGGTGGTGCGCGACGTGTCCGCCCAGGGCGTGACCATTGTGCTGGTGGAGCAGAACGCCCAGCGCGCGTTGCAGATCGCCGACCGCGGCTATGTGATGGACTCCGGGCTGATCACCATGACCGGTGCCGGCAAGGACCTGCTGGTCGATCCGAAGGTGCGCGAGGCCTACCTCGGTCACTGAGCGTTTCCGTAAAACTACAATGGCGGGTTGCGCTTTTGGGCGCAACCCGTTTTCATTTGTCCCACACCATGACCACCGAACACGCCCACGCCATTCCTGCCGCCGACGACAACCAGCTGATTGCGGAGCGGCGCGAGAAGCTCAAGGGCCTGCGTGAGGCACAGCAGCGTGGCGAAGGCGTGGCGTTTCCCAACGACTTCAAGCCGCGCGACACGGCCGAGGCGCTGTTTGCAGCGCATGGCGAGTCGACCAAGGAGGCGCTGGAGGCCCAGCCGGTGCGCGCCTGCGTGTCGGGCCGCATGATGCTCAAGCGCGTGATGGGCAAGGCCTGTTTCGCCACCGTTCAGGATTCGTCCTTCGGACCCAGCGGCGGCCGCATCCAGCTCTATCTGAACACCGACAGCGTGGGTGAAGAGAAACTGGCCGCGTTCAAGCACTGGGACCTGGGTGACATCGTCGCGGCCGAGGGTGTGCTCATGCGCACCCGCACCGGCGAGCTGTCCATCCACGCCGACAGCATCCGCCTGATCACCAAGAGCCTGCGCCCGCTGCCCGACAAGTTCCACGGCATCCACGACCAGGAAATCAAGTACCGCCAGCGCTATGTGGACCTGATGACCGACGAAAGCGCCCGCAAGCGCTTCGTCACGCGCAGCCACGCCCTGTCCAGCATCCGCGACTTCATGGTCCGCCACGGCTTCCTCGAAGTCGAGACGCCCATGCTGCACCCCATCCCCGGCGGCGCCAACGCCAAGCCCTTCAAGACCCACCACAACGCGCTCGACCAGGAGATGTTCCTGCGCATCGCGCCCGAGCTGTACCTCAAGCGCCTGCTGGTCGGTGGTTTCGAGCGTGTGTTCGAGATCAACCGCAACTTCCGCAACGAAGGCATCAGCGTTCGCCACAACCCCGAATTCACCATGATGGAGTTCTACGCGGCGTACTGGAACTACCAGGACCTGATGGACTTCAACGAGCAGCTCATCCGCCACGTGGTCCGGCAGGTGCACGGCGACACCCCCCTGACTTACAACGGCAAACCCGTGGACGTGTACTCGCCTTTTGAGCGCCTGACGATTCGCGAAGCCATCCTGCGGTACACCGACGCCGGCGCCGGCGTGGACGACCCGGCCTGGCTGATCCCGGCGCTCAAGAAGCTGGGCATGAGCGAAGAGAAGCACCAGCTCTCGACCCGCTCGCTGGCCAGCCTGCAGGTGCTGTACTTCGAAGAGACGGTGGAAGAGAAGCTCTGGAACCCGACCTTCATCATGGAGCACCCGACCGAGATTTCGCCGCTGGCCCGCGCCAATGACGAGCGTCCTGACGTGACCGAGCGCTTCGAGCTCTACATCACCGGCCGCGAGTTCGGCAACGCCTTCTCGGAACTGAACGACGCCGAAGACCAGGCTGCACGCTTTCACGCGCAAGTGGCGGCCAAGGACGGTGGCGACGAAGAGGCCATGTACTACGACGCCGATTACATCCGTGCGCTGGAATACGGCATGCCCCCGGCCGGCGGCTGCGGCATTGGCATTGATCGGCTGATGATGCTGCTGACCGACTCGCCCAGCATCCGTGACGTGATCCTGTTCCCCGCCTTGCGTCGCGAGAGCTGACCCGCAGCGCCCCCGAGCCGCTGGCCGCCGTGCACCCCGGGGCAGTGAAGCGTTGACTCAGGCGAACCTGGCCAGCGCCTGGCGCATTTTCTTCATGGCGGCAACCTCGATCTGGCGGATGCGTTCGGCGCTCACGCCATATTCGGCCGCCAGTTCGTGCAGGGTCATGCCGCCCGATCCGTCGTCGTTCACCTTGAGCCAGCGTTCGGTCACGATGCGGCGCGAGCGCTCGTCGAGCTCGCTCATGGCGCGCGCCACGCCTTCGGTGGCCAGTGTGTCGCGCTCGGCCGATTCCAGCATCGCTGTCGGCTCACGGCTGGCGTCGGCCAGCCAGGCAATCGGCCCATAGGCTTCTTCACCGTCGTCGGCAGGGCTGGGGTCCAGCACCACGTCGCCGCCCGCCAGGCGGGTTTCCATCTCACGGACCTCTTCGGGCTTGACCTTCAGGTCCCGCGCCACCATGTCGATTTCCTGATCGGACAGAGCGTCCCGGTGGGTCTCGCCATCCGCTGCTTCGGCGCGCAAGCCTTGCTTCATGCTGCGCAGATTGAAGAACAGCTTGCGCTGAGCTTTGGTGGTGGCGACCTTGACCATGCGCCAGTTCTTCAGGATGTATTCGTGGATTTCGGCCTTGATCCAGTGAATGGCGTAACTCACCAGGCGTACCCCCTGGTCGGGGTCGAAGCGCTTGACGGCCTTCATCAGACCCACGTTGCCCTCCTGGATCAGGTCGCCGTGCGGCAGACCGTAACCCAGGTACTGGCGGGCAATGGAGACCACCAGGCGCAGGTGGGACATCACCAGCTGGCCGGCGGCTTCCAGGTCGTTCTGGTCACGCAGGCGCCGCGCCGCGCCCTGTTCCTCTTCCAGGGTCAGCATCGGCATGCGGTTGACCGCGCTGATGTAGGCATCCAGGTGGCCCAGCGGCGGCAGGGTCAGAGAACGGCTCGCCCACGGGCTGGCGACGGCCAGGCTGGCGGACGGCAGATCAGCGGGTGCAAGCAGTGCAGTGGACATGAACGGAACCCTCCTTCAGATGGTCTGGATCAATGTTAGCACTCCCTGTGATTGAGTGCTAACCGAAAGGTTCCGGTCGAGAGATGTAAGTGCGCACAAACTTCTGGTGGCACACTCGCTGCGCTTCAGTCCTGTCCGAAGCGGCGCTGGTTGTCCAGTTCCCGCAGCTTGAACCGCTGGATTTTTCCGGTGGCGGTCTTGGGCAGTTCCGCCACGAATTCAATGAAGCGCGGGTACTTGTAGGGGGCCAGCTGCTCCTTCACAAAGGCCTGCAGTTCGGCTTCGCTCACCGCCTGGCCCGGTTTGAGCACCACAAAAGCCTTGGTCTTGGTCAGGCCTTCATCGTCGTTGCGGCCAATCACGGCCGCTTCGAGCACCGCCGTGTGCCGGACGAGCGTGGCCTCGACCTCGAACGGGCTGACGTAGATGCCGCTGACCTTGAGCATGTCGTCGTTGCGGCCGGCGTAGGTGTAGTAGCCGTCGGGGTCGCGGGTGTACTTGTCGCCACTTTTGGTCCAGCTGCCCTGAAAGGTGTCGCGCGACTTGGCGCGGTTGTTCCAGTACATCAGTGCCCCGGTCGGTCCCTGGATGTACAGGTCACCGATGCGGTTGTGCCCCTCGATCACGCTGCCGTCTTCGTCGCGCAGTTGCACTTCGTAGCCGGGCACCGGCTTGCCGGTGGTGCCATAGCGCACATCGCCGGGCCGGTTGGACAGGAACACGTGCAGCATTTCGGTGGAGCCGATGCCGTCAATGATCTCGCAGCCGAAATGGGCGGTCCAGCGCTCGCCAATGTCGCGCGGCAGCGCCTCGCCAGCCGACGAGCACAGGCGCAGGGAGACAGCGCTTTTCGCTGGCAGGTCGGGGGCGGCCAGCATGCCGCCATAACCGGTGGGCGCACCATAGAACACCGTGGGCTGGTGCTGTGTCATGCGCTGGAAGCAGGCCTGCGGCGTCGGCCGTTCGGCCATCAGCACCACGGAGGCGCCCACGCTCAGCGGAAACGACAGCGCGTTGCCCAGCCCGTAAGCGAAGAAGAGTTTGGCCGCCGAGAACACCACGTCGGTCTCGCGCAGGCCCAGAACGCCCTTGCCATACAGCTCGGCTGTCCAGTACAGGTTGGCCTGGGTGTGCACCGTGCCCTTGGGCGCGCCGGTGGAGCCGCTGGAGTAGAGCCAGAACGCCGGTTCGTCGCCGTGGGTGTTGGCGCCACCCCGGTGCGGTTCAGCGGGCACCTGCGCAGCCACCAGTTGTGCCCAGTCGTGCGCGTTGGCGGGCAGGTGCTGGCCCCGCGAGACGATGAGTTGCCTGACCTCGTGGGAGCCCTCCAGCGCCGTCTGCAGCGTCGGCAGCAGCGCGGCGGACACGATGGCCGCCTGCGCACGGCTGTCGGCCAGCATGTAGGCGTAATCCTGGGCGGTCAGCAAGGTGTTGACGCACACCGGCACCACCCCCGCGTGCAGGGCGCCCAGAAAGCTCACCACCCAGTCGCTGCAGTCGTGCATCAACAGCAACACCCGGTCTTCGCGGCGCAGGCCCAGGGCCTGCAGGGCGCCGGAGAAACGCTGGATCTGCTCGGCGAGCTGGCCGTAGGTCAGTGTGCCAGCGTCGTCGATCAGTGCAACCTTGTCAGCGCGGGCGGCGTTGAGGGCCAGCAGGTGGCGCGCAAAGTTGAAACGCTCGGGCGGCGCGGCGGTCTCGGGGTGGTTCATGGCGTGTCTCCTGTGGTCTGGGTGAAGTCACCGTTCAGGCTGAGCGTGTCGAAGCCCTTCGACACGCTCTGGGCGAACGAGGTGCGCTGGTGCTCACGGCTTGAACGGGGTCGCTGTGGCGGCCAGCACATCCAGGGCCGCACCGCTCGCCTGCACCGCGCTGCGCCGGTGGTAGAAGCCCAGCGCGCGCAGGCCGCCGAGCTCTTCCCCACCCCCGGCGCGTCCGGGGCCGCCATGCAGGCTCATCGGCATGACGTTGCCGTGGCCGGTCTGGCTGGCTGCCACGTCGGGGCTGATGGCGTGCACCCGGCCGTGGCTGTCGGCCAGCTCGGCCGCGGCACGGGCGATGAAGGCCGGATCTTCGCTGTAGACCGAGGTCACCAGCGAGCCCTCGCCGCGGCGAATGAGTTCGTAGGCTTGCGCCTCGCTGTCGTAGGGCATGAGGGTGGCCACGGGGCCGAACACTTCCACCTCGTGCAGCACTCTGGCGTCCACCGGGTTCGGTGTGCCCAGCAGCACCGGTGCCACGCAGGCGGCTACCGCTGCGTCGGCGTCGAGCAGGGGGACGGCACGGCCGTCGTACAGCACCTCAGCCTCAGTCTTCAGGTGGGCGATGCCGGCCACCACGTTGTCGAACTGTTCCCGGCTGACCAGCGCGCCCATGCGTGTGGCCTCGTTGCGCGGGTTGCCCACCGTGGTCTTGGCCAGCCGTGCGCTGATGGCGGCGGCGGTGGCGGCGTACAGCGCACGCGGCACGAACACGCGGCGGATGGCGGTGCACTTCTGGCCGCTTTTCACGGTCATCTCGCGCACCACTTCCTTGACCAGCAGGTTGAAGGCTTCACCGCCTTCGGTGGCGGCCGGGTCGAGCAGGGCGCTGTTGAGGCTGTCGGCCTCGATGTTGCAACGCACAGACTGCTGCGCCACGGCCGGGTGGCTGCGGATGAGGCGGGCCGTCTCGGCCGAGCCGGTGAAGCTCACCACGTCAAACGGCCGCAGCTGGTCCATCAGGCCGGCCGACGAGCCGCAGATCACCGACAGGGCGCCCGCAGGCAGCACGCCGGCCTTGACCACGTCTTCCACCATGCGCTGGGTCAGCCAGGCGGTGGCGGTGGCGGGTTTGACGATGACCGGCACGCCCGAGAGCAGGGCCGGAGCGGCCTTCTCCCACAGGCCCCAGCTGGGGAAATTGAAGGCGTTGATGAACAGCGCCACGCCGCGCGTGGGGTTCAGCACGTGCTGGGTCTGGAACACAGGGTCCTTGCCCATGCGAATGCGCTCACCGTCGAGCAGGCAACGGGCGTCGCCCAGGGCCTCGCCCTGCTTGGCGTAATAGCCCAGGGTGAAGAGGCCACCGTCGATGTCCACCGCCGAGTCGTTCTTGACGGTGCCGCAGTTGCGCGTGGCGATGTCGTAGTAGGCGTCGCGGTTCGCCTGCAGTACCTTCACCACCTCGGCCAGCAGCGCAGCACGCTGGCCATAGCTCAGCGCGCGCAGCGCGGCACCGCCGGTGTCGCGGGCGAAAGCAAAAGCCTCGGCCAGGTCGAGGCCGGTGTTGTCCACGCGGACCAGGGCTTCACCGGTCACCGGGTCGCGCAGGGTGGTGCCCTGGCCGGTGCCGGTTTGCCAGCGGCCGGCCAGGAAGAGGGGTAGCAAGGGGGCAGAGGTGGGTTCGGACATGGTGAGCAGATGCAGTGTTTTGCGTTTGTAGGGTGGTCGGTTGACGGGATTGCCGGTATAAATGCACCATCTTGCCGGTGAGATGATGCATTAAAGTGCATGTTTGCCCGGGCGACAGCTAGGGATAACCCCGCATCCGGACCATTGAAAACGAAAGGCGCGTCGCGCATGACAGCCACCGACACCCTGATTCCCCCCGCGCCGTCCCTTGAGGACGACAGCCCCGAGGAGCGGCACCCCTTTCTGGTGGCGCTCGGCGAACGCGTGCGTAACCTGCGTTCGCGCAAGGGCATGACGCGTAAGGCTGTGGCCATCGCGGCCGACGTCTCCGAACGCCACCTGGCCAACCTGGAGTACGGCACGGGCAATGCTTCCATCCTGGTGCTGTTGCAGGTGGCGCAGGCGCTGCAGTGTTCGCTGGCAGAACTGTTGGGCGATGTCAGTACATCGTCCCCGGAATGGCTGCTGATCCGCGAATTGCTGCAGGGGCGCGACGAGAGCGATTTGCGCCGTGCCCGACTGCAGCTGGCCGGGCTGCTGGGCGCCAGCGGCGGGGTGGATGCGCAGGGCCGGCTGGCGCGCGTGGCGCTGATCGGCCTGCGCGGTGCGGGCAAATCCACGCTGGGCCAGCGGCTGGCCGATGACCTGGGTTTTCCGTTCATTGAACTGAGCCGAGAAATCGAACAGTTCGCAGGCTGCAGCATCAGCGAGATCCACAACCTGTACGGCGCCAACGCCTACCGCCGCTACGAGCGCCGTGCGCTGGAAGAGGCGATCCAGATCTACCCCGAGGTGGTGATCGCCACGCCGGGTGGGCTGGTGGCCGACTCGGCCAACTTCAACCTGCTGCTGCAGCACTGCACCACGGTCTGGCTGCAGGCAGATCCGGCCGACCACATGGGCCGTGTGGCGGCGCAGGGTGACATGCGGCCCATGGCGGCCAGCCGCGAGGCGATGGAAGACCTCAAGCGGATCCTGGAAGGGCGTGCAGCCTTCTACTCCAAGGCTGACCTGGCCTTCAACACCAGTGCCCAGCCACTGGAGGCCAGCTTCGTCCGGCTTCGGCGCGAGGTGCGGCAGCTGTTGAAGCTGCCGGCCTGAACGGGGGTGGGTACGGGTAAATACTGACGATCATGCATTAAATTGCATTTGACGGCGGTCAGTGGCGTGCACTATTATTCACATCATTCTGCACTCCAGTGCATCTGTCCATCCGGCACCGCCCCGACCCCAGGAGACCACCCATGACCGCCACCGCCCCCCGTGTCGATTACCAGACCCACCCTTCGCGCTACCAGCATGTGCAGCTGGCGTTTGATGGTCCCATCGCCACGCTGTCGCTGGCCATCAACGAAGACGCCGGTCTGCGCCCTGGCTACAAGCTCAAGCTCAACAGTTATGACCTGGGCGTGGACATCGAGCTGCACGACGCGCTGCAACGCATCCGCTTCGAGCACCCCGAGGTCAAGTCGGTGGTCGTTACCAGCCTGAAGGACCGCGTGTTCTGCTCGGGCGCCAACATCTTCATGCTGGGCCTGTCCAGTCACGGCTGGAAGGTGAACTTCTGCAAGTTCACCAACGAAACCCGCAACGGCATCGAAGACAGCAGCCAGCACAGCGGCCTGAAGTTCGTGGCGGCGCTCAACGGCGCCTGTGCTGGTGGCGGCTACGAACTGGCCCTGGCTTGCGACGAAATCGTGCTGGTGGACGATCGCAGCAGCTCGGTCAGTCTGCCCGAGGTGCCGCTGCTGGGCGTTCTGCCTGGTACCGGCGGCCTGACCCGCGTGACCGACAAACGCCATGTGCGTCACGACCTGGCCGACATCTTCTGCACCAGCGTCGAAGGCGTGCGCGGCCAGAAAGCCGTGGACTGGCGCCTGGTCGATGCGGTGGCCAAGCCGGCGGTGTTCCAGCAGGCGGTGCGCGAGCGCGCCGAGCGGCTGGCCGCGGGCAGCCACCGCGGTGCGGCCGGCGCCAAGCCCGTCGCGCTGACGCCGCTGAACCGCCACATCGAGGCCGACCGCCTGGCCTACACGCATGTCACCGTCGACATCGACCGTGCCAGGCGCACCGCCACCTTCACCGTCAAGGCCCCGCAGGGCGCCCAGCCGACCGACATCGGCGGCATCGAAGCCCTGGGCGCCCACTGGTACCCGCTGCAGATGGTGCGTGAGCTGGACGACGCCATCCTGCACATGCGCACCAACGAGCTGGACATCGGCACCTGGCTGCTCAAGACCGACGGTGACGCCGCCGCCGTACTGGCCAACGACGCACTGATGCTGGCGAACAAGGACCACTGGTTCGTCAACGAAACCATCGGCCACCTGCGCCGCACGCTGGCCGAACTGGCCTTCTGTGCCGACCGCAGCTACCAGCTGGTGCTGCCCGACGAGCCGGCCAAGCAGCCCACGCTCTGCTTGAGCGAAATGAACTTCGGCTTCTTCCCCATGGTCAACGGCCAGAGCCGCCTGCAGCGCCGCTTCTACGAAGAG
>JBJTNV010000046.1:0-18930 GCA_046074205.1 Hydrogenophaga sp. | reverse complement strand
CGCATCCGGTCCTGCGCCTTGCGCATTTTGGATGCGGCGACCATTTCCATGGCCTTCGTGATCTTCTTGGTGTTTTCCACCGATTTGATCTTGCCGCGTATTTCCTTGCCTGCTGCCATGAAGGGCTCCTTCGTTAGTCAGTCAGGATCAGGCGAATGTCTTCTTGAACGCGGCAATCGCCGTGTTCAGTTCGGCTTCAGCGTCCTTGTCCATCGCCTTGTCGGCTTCCAGCTTGGCCAGCAACGCAGCGTGCTTGTCCTTGAGGTAGCCGTGCAGGCCGGATTCAAAAGCCAGCACACGGTTGACAGCGAGGTCGTCCATGTAGCCTTTGTTCACGGCGTACAGCGTGGCGGCCATCGAGCTGATGGACAGCGGGCTGTACTGGGCCTGCTTGAGCAATTCGGTCACGCGGGCACCGCGGTCGAGCTGTTTGCGGGTGGCTTCGTCCAGGTCAGAGGCGAACTGCGCGAAAGCGGCCAGTTCACGGTACTGCGCCAGGTCGGTACGGATACCGCCGGACAGGCCCTTGACCAGTTTGGTCTGGGCTGCACCACCGACGCGCGACACGGAGATACCGGCGTTGATGGCGGGACGGATACCGGCGTTGAACAGGCTGGTTTCCAGGAAGATCTGGCCGTCGGTGATCGAAATCACGTTGGTCGGCACGAAAGCAGACACGTCGCCGGCTTGCGTTTCGATGATCGGCAGCGCCGTCAGCGAACCGGTCTTGCCCTTGACTTCACCCTTGGTGAAGGCTTCGACGTAGTCGGCGTTCACGCGGGCGGCACGCTCGAGCAGGCGGCTGTGGAGGTAGAACACGTCGCCGGGGTAGGCTTCGCGGCCCGGGGGGCGGCGCAGCAGCAGCGACACCTGACGGTAAGCCACGGCCTGCTTGGACAGATCGTCATAAACGATCAGGGCGTCCTGGCCACGGTCACGGAAGTACTCGCCCATGGTGCAGCCGGAGTAGGCCGACACGTACTGCATGGCAGCGGATTCGGAGGCGGAAGCGGCCACCACGATGGTGTACTCCATCGCACCGGCTTGCTCCATAGCACGGACCACGTTCTTGATCGACGAGGCCTTCTGGCCAATCGCGACGTAAACGCAGGTCATGTTCTGACCCTTCTGGTTGATGATGGCGTCAATCGCCACGGCGGTTTTGCCGGTCTGACGGTCACCAATGATCAGTTCACGCTGGCCACGGCCCACAGGCACCATGGAGTCGATGGACTTCAGACCGGTTTGCACGGGCTGGTCCACGGACTGGCGTGCGATCACGCCCGGAGCGACCTTCTCGATCACGTCGGTCATCTTGGCGTTGATCGGGCCTTTGCCGTCGATCGGCTGACCCAGGGCGTTCACCACGCGGCCAATCAGCTCGGGGCCAACCGGCACTTCCAGAATGCGGCCCGTGCACTTGACGGTGTCGCCTTCGGAGATGTGCTCGTACTCACCCAGAATCACGGCGCCGACAGAGTCGCGCTCGAGGTTCAGGGCCAGGCCGAAGGAAGGCACGCCGTCCTTGTTGGCGGGGAATTCCAGCATTTCGCCCTGCATCACGTCCGACAGGCCGTGCACGCGGACGATGCCGTCGGTCACAGACACCACGGTGCCCTGGTTGCGCACATCGCTGGACGCGCCCAGACCCTGGATGCGGGATTTGATCAGTTCAGAAATTTCAGCGGGATTGAGTTGCATGACTCTTTCCTTCTTTCGTTAAATGGGATGAGGGCGCGTGTCCGTGCGGCGGGGCAAACGGCCTCAGGCCGTCAGCGCGACTTTCATTTGTTCCAGACGGGCCTTGATCGAGGTGTCGAGCACTTCGTCGCCGACCACCACGCGCACGCCACCGATCAGATCGGGCTGCAGCTGCACCTGGAGGTTGAGCTTGCGACCGAAACGCTGCTCCAGCACACCCGACAGGTCGGCCAGCGCCGCAGCATCCATGTCGAAGGCGCTGTGGACCACGGCGTCGAACGTACCCTGCTGGGCGTTCTTGAGCACGCGGAACTGCGCAGCGATTTCCGGCAGCGCAGCAATGCGGCCGTTGTCGATCACCGTGCGCAGGAAGTTCTGACCCATCGCCGGCAAACCGGTCTTGAGCACGCCGGAGACGACGTCGAACACCTGAGCCGGTGTGGACTGCGGGGCTTCGGCGAACTGGCGCAGCTGCTCATTGGCAGCGACTGCGGCCAGCTCATCAAGCCAGACGGCAACGCCAGCCGCATCAGCACCGGCGGCCTTGAACAGCGCGTCGGCGTAAGGGCGGGCAATGGTGGCAATTTCGGCCATGGTCTACCTTTGAATGCCGGATATCAGGCGTTACGTGATCGACGCTCGGATCAGAGCTCGGTCTTCAGGCGGCCCAGCAACTCGGCGTGAACGCCGGCGTTGACTTCGCGCTTGAGGATCTGCTCCGCACCCTTGACGGCCAGGGCCGCCACTTCCTCACGCAGGGCCTCGCGGGCCTTGACGACCTGCTGTTCGGCTTCCTGACGGGCAGCGGCGACGATTTTGGCGGCCTCTTCCGAGGCGCGGGCCTTGGCGTCTTCGATCACGGTCTGGGCGCGCCGCTCGGCGTCGGCCAGGCGGGTTGCAGCCTCGTTGCGAGACTGGCTCAACTCGGCTTCTACGCGCTGGTTGGCCACGGCCAGGTCGGCTTTGGCCTTGTCGGCAGCAGCCAGACCTTCGGAAATCTTCAACGCACGCTCATCGAGCGCCTTGGCAATCGGGGGCCACACGAATTTCATCGTGAACCACACCAGGATCGCAAAGACGATGGCCTGCGCAAAGAGGGTTGCATTGATATTCATCGCAACGCCTTTCTGTGTGATGACAAGAGAGGTGACGCACCTGCAGCAGCGTCGGCAGACAACCGGTGAACGGACCGGCACCAGCCAGTCCACTCACCGCTGCCGCACGCGGCAGCAAATCCCATTAGGCGGCGAGCTGGAAGGGGTTGGCGAAGGCGAACAGCAGGGCGATGGCGACACCGATCAGGAAAGCAGCGTCGATCAGGCCGGCCAGAATGAACATTTTGGTCTGCAGGTCGTTCATCAGCTCAGGCTGACGGGCAGAAGATTCGAGAAACTTGCCACCCATCAGGGCGATACCGATAGAGGCGCCAATGGCACCCAGACCGACGATGAGACCGCAAGCCAGTGCAACCAGACCCAGAACGTTTTCCATGATGACTCCTTAAGAGATTGAGAGTTGAAAAGAAAGGAAAGAACCGAAAGAACTAGAGAGCGAGGTGAAACCGCGCAACTTAGTGAGCGTCATGCGCTTGACCCAGATAAATCAGGGCCAGCATCATGAAAATGAACGCCTGCAAGGTGATGACCAGGATGTGAAACAGGGTCCACACCGTACCTGCGATCACGTGTCCGACGAAGAAGAGCCCACCCGAGAGCGAGAAGGCAGCAAAACCACCCAGCAGCGCAATCAGCATGAACACCAGTTCACCCGCGAACATGTTGCCAAACAACCGCATGCCGTGCGAAACCGTCTTCGCCACGAACTCGATCATTTGCATCAGGAAGTTGGTCACACCCAGCAGCAGTGCCCAAACAGGATTCTTGGAGGTACCGAACGGCGCCGTGACCAGCTCGTGGGCCCAGCCGCCGAGCCCCTTGATCTTGATGTTGTAGAACAGGCACATCAGCAACACAGACACCGACAGACCCAGCGTGGTCGACAGGTCGGCGGTGGGCACGACGCGAAGGTAGGCGTGGTGCGGATCGTGGCCGGTGGCAGCGTAGTACTCGGTCCACAGACGGGGCAACAGGTCCACCGGCAGCATGTCCATGAAGTTCATCATGAAGATCCAGCAGAACACCGTCAGCGCCAGCGGGGCGATCAGCTTGCGGCTGTTGGCATTGTGAATCACGCCCTTAGCCTGGCTGTCCACCATCTCCACCAGCATCTCGACCGCCGCCTGGAATCGCCCTGGCGCACCGGCATGGGCCTTGCGGGCTGCCAGCCAAAGCACAAAACAGACCAACGCACCCAGAAGGGAACTGATGACCACGGAGTCGATGTTGACAACCGAGAAGTCCACGATGAACCCCTGCTTGTGGTTCGTCAGGTGGGTCAGGTGGTGACGGATGTATTCGCCAGGAGTGGGTCCGATACCTTCAGCAGCCATGTCGTTTGCGCCAATCAACCGTTTTGTTTTGAACGTCCGGCCCGAATCCAGAATCCGAGCCAGTACACCTTCAGAGTCAACACCAGGCCGGCCAGAAGGCCAAGCCAGCTAAGCTGAGGGATCAGGACCGGCGCCAGCCACATCATGGCCACCGCCAACAGGATCTTGACCCCTTCCCACAGCAGAAATCCAGCGATCGCAGCCTGCGCCACTCCCGCCAGCCACCGCGATACCGCACCGGAAGTCATGCCATACGCCATCAAGGCCGAAGGCACCACCACCGCTGCCGCACCATACAGTACCGACCAAGCCACCGGAACCCGCTGCGTCAGCAGCCATCCCAGCGCCCCGGCAAACAATCCCACCAGCGCCTGCATTCCCACCAGCCACCAAACCGACACCTGCGGCTGAGTGGTTCGCCACTGCTGCGCCTCCTGGCGCGTCAGCGGCTTGAATTCCGGCTCTTGCGAACCATCTTCATCCCATCCACTGCCCGCCAGGGGCCACTGCTGTGCCGGCTTGCTGGTTCCGGGCATTTTGTGCATGGCTGATTACGGGCAGGTTACAAACATGCGGCTATCCGCAAAGCCCTTCATTATACGTAGAAACCCCTGCCCGTTACAAGGCAGCGTCTCGGAACGGGCAGGGCCAAGTGCTTCTGGCACCGGATAATCCAGCTTATGGAACAGCCTCGAGACATTCCGCCCGAGCAATCGCTCATCCAGTATCCCTGCCGCTTCCCCATCAAGGTGATGGGCGCGAACGTGGAGGGCTACGTCGACGCCATGGTGCATGTTGCCCGTTGTTTTGAACCCGGGTTTGACGCATGCACCGTGGAGCAACGTCCCAGCAAGAGCGGCAACTACCTGGGTCTCACGCTTTCGGTATACGTGACCAGTCGGGAGCAGCTGGACGAGCTGTACCGCACGCTGACCACACACCCGATGGTCAAAGTAGTGCTCTGACGCGCCCGCCTATGCAAATCCGTTGGCTCGGACACGTGGATTACGCCGCCACCATGGAAGCCATGGTGAGCTTCACCCGCGAACGCGGGCACGACACGCCCGACGAAATCTGGATGTGTGAGCATCCGCCTGTGTTCACACAGGGTGTGGCGGGCCGGGAAGACCATCTGCTCGCTCCCGGTGACATTCCGGTGGTGCAGACCAACCGTGGTGGCCAGGTCACCTACCATGGCCCCGGTCAGGTGGTGGCCTACCCGCTGATCGACCTCCAGCGGGCGGGCTACTTCGTCAAGGAATACGTCTACCGCATCGAAGAAGCGGTGATCCGAACGCTGCGGCAGTTCGGTGTGACGGGGCACCGCGTCAGCGGCGCACCCGGCATTTATGTCCGCCTGGACGACCCGTTCGACCACGCCATGCTGGCTCAGCGGCCTCAGAAGCGCGAGCCGGGCAGCCCGGTCCCCGAGCCTGATTTCACCGGGCTGGGCAAGATCGCCGCGCTGGGCATCAAGGTCAGCCGGCACTGCACTTACCACGGCGTGGCGCTGAACGTGGCGATGGACCTGCAGCCCTATTGGCGCATCAACCCCTGTGGGTATGCGGGCTTGCAGACGGTGGACCTTTCTACAATAGGGGTTGCCGTTTCATGGGATGAAGCGGCCCGGATCCTGAGCCAGCAGCTCGGCGCCCTCCTCCGCCCCTGAACCCGCGCGCAGCCCGCGCTCCCGCCATGAACCGCCCCACCGACACCGCGGCCTCGCCCGCGAATGACGCCGCCACCGTCCGCGAAGCACAGCCCGCCGCCACCTACGACGCCACGGCCAAGCAAAAGAGCCAGGCCAAAACGGCGCGCATCCCGATCAAGATCGTGCCGGCCGAGGTGCTCAAGAAGCCCGACTGGATTCGCGTCAAGGCCGGTTCGCCCAGCACCCGCTTCTACGAAATCAAGGACATCCTGCGCAGCAACAAGCTGGTGACGGTGTGCGAGGAAGCGAGCTGCCCGAACATCGGCGAGTGTTTTGGCAAGGGCACGGCCACCTTCATGATCATGGGCGACAAGTGCACCCGCCGCTGCCCGTTCTGCGACGTGGGCCATGGCCGCCCGGACCCGCTGGACGTGGATGAGCCGAAGAACCTGGCCCAGACGATTGCCCAGCTCAAGCTCCAGTACGTGGTCATCACCAGCGTGGACCGCGATGACCTGCGCGACGGCGGTGCCGGCCACTATGTGGCCTGCATCCAGCGCACACGCGAACTGTCTCCGCACACACAGATCGAGGTGCTGGTGCCCGACTTCCGCGGTCGCGATGAAAAGGCGCTGGACATCCTGGCCGCCGGCCTGCCCGACGTGCTCAACCACAACCTCGAAACCGTGCCGCGCCTGTACAAGGAAGCGCGCCCGGGATCGGACTACCAGTTCAGCCTGAACCTGCTCAGGAAGTTCAAGCAGCGCTTCCCGGGCATCCCGACCAAGAGCGGCCTGATGGTCGGTCTGGGCGAAACCGATGAGGAAATCCTCGAGGTGATGCGCGACATGCGCGCGCACGACATCGACATGCTCACCATCGGCCAGTACCTGGCGCCCAGCGGTCACCACCTGCCGGTGCGCCGCTACGTGCATCCGGACACCTTCAGGATGTTCGAGGAGAAGGCTTACGAGATGGGCTTCACCCACGCCGCCGTGGGCGCCATGGTGCGATCGAGCTACCACGCCGATCAGCAGGCCCAGGGCGTGCTGAACACCACCAAGGCCTGATCCGGCCTGGTATCGAAAGGCTCAGTTCTGCTCGGCCGGCGCCATCTTGTCCCAGGCGGCCATGGCTTCGGCCGCGTACATCAGGGCCGGACCACCGCCCATGTAGACGCAGACGGACAGCATCTCTTCCAGTTCGGCGCGCGTGCAGCCCAGTTGCACCAGGGCCTTGACGTGGAAACCGATGCACCCCGAACAGCGCTGGGTCACGGCGATCGCCAGTGCCACCAGTTCCTTGTGTTTGGCGCTGAGTGCACCGTCAGTGATGGCCGCCTTGGCCAGCTGGCCGAAACCGGCCATGGCGGTGCCCTGGGTTTTGCGGAACGGCGCCAGGCTCGCGTTGATGTCGCGCATCAGGTCGTTGTGGTTGAAGGTGCTCACAGTGGAATCCTTGTTGACGATAAATACCCCTTACAGTATCTGATATGTCTTGCCTCTGCTGCCTTGCGCTTGATCAAACGCCGGCCCCTGCTTCCTGGAGAGCATCGTGAACGCGAATTGGCTGGCGCTGGGTGCCATCGCCCTGTGGGCATCACTTGCCGCGCTGGGCGTGGCGCTGTCGCACGTGCCCCCCTTCCTGCTGACCGGCCTGTCTCTGCTGATCGGCAGCCTGATCGCGCTGCCGCTCTCGCGCTTCGACTGGCGACAATGGAAGGTGCCACCGTCCACACTGGCTTTGGGCGTGTACGGCCTGTTCGGCTTCCACTTCCTGCTGTTCATCGCGCTGCGCCACGCACCGCCGGTGCAGGCCAACCTGGTCAACTACCTGTGGCCGCTGGGCATCGTGGTGATGGCGCCGCTGTTCCTGCCCGGCGTGACGCTGACCTCCCGCCATGTGCTGGCGGCGCTGATCGGTTTTGCCGGCGCGGCGCTGGCCATCCTCGGGCGCGGCGGCAGCGGTGAAGCCGTCTGGGCCTGGGGGTACATCCCGGCCCTGGCATCGGCCTTCATCTGGTCCAGCTATTCGCTGCTGACCAAACGGGTGACCCCTTTCCCCACCGCCGCCATCGGGAGCTTTGCCCTGGTCTCGGGCGTCCTGTCACTGGTCTGCCACGCCTTGCTGGAACCGGCGGTGGCGCTGTCGGCCAAGGATGGAGCGCTGATCGCACTGCTCGGCCTGGGGCCGCTGGGCGGTGCTTTCTTCCTGTGGGACGCGGCGCTCAAACGCGGCGATGCACGACAGATCGGCGTGCTGAGCTTCCTCACACCCCTGTTGTCCACGCTCGCCCTGCTGGCGACACGAGGAGAGAGGCCCAGCGCATCCGTTGCGGTAGCGGCAGCGATGATCATCGGCGCAGCGTTGCTGACAGCTCGTCAGCGCTGAGGCTTGTCCGGCACAGGGGTTCAAGCGTCTCGGATCTACACCGGTCCGCCAGCGCCACCATCAATCCGACACAAGCGCAGCCGGGTCTTCGGCCGCCAGCACACTCTGGGCCCAGGTGGCCAGCTTGACGGTGTCACTGCGCAAGATCTGCTGCTTGACCGCCAGGACTTGCGACGGATGCATGGAAAAGCTGCGAAGGCCCAGGCCCAGCAACAGCCGTGTCATGCCCACATCGCCGGCCATCTCGCCACACACGCTCACTCCCTTGCCGGCACTGCGCGCCTGCGCGATGGTCATCGCCAGCAGTTGCAATACCGCAGGGTGCAAGGGGTCGTAGAGATGCGCGACGGCCTCATCCGCACGGTCGATGGCCAGGGTGTACTGGATCAGGTCGTTGGTGCCGATGGAGAGGAAATCAAAGTGGCGCAGGAACAGCGGAACGGTCAGTGCCGCAGCCGGCACCTCGATCATCGCGCCCAGGCGAACAGGCCCGTGTGCCAGACCACTGGCGTCCAGCTGTGCCCTGGCCTTGTCCAACAGGGACAGCGTCTGCCTGATTTCGCTGGCATGGGCCAGCATGGGCACCAGCAGGTTGATCGGTCCCAGTGCGGCCGCGCGCAATATGGCACGCAATTGCACCAGAAACATGGCTGGATCGGCCAGACTCCAGCGGATGGCCCGCAGGCCCAGCGCTGGATTGAGGTGGTCTTCGCCCACACGCGCCGGCGTGCGGTCCAGCGGTTTGTCCGCCCCGACATCGACCGTGCGGATGGTCACCGGCAGTCCCTGCATGCCTTCGACCGCGCGCCGGTAGGCCTGAAACTGTTCCTCTTCGCCTGGCAACTGGCCGTTGCGCCCCATGAACAGGAATTCGGTTCGGAACAGGCCAACACCCACAGCCCCGGCCTTGAGTGCCGCGGCTGCATCATCGGGCTGTTCGATATTGGCCAGCAACTCGATTTTCTGACCATCCAGCGTGACGGCCGGTGTGTGCCGCAGGCGCGCCAGGCGCTCGCGCTCGACCTCACCCTGACGCTGTTTGAATCCGTATTCGGCCAGCAGGATGGGCGAGGGCTCGACGAGGACCACACCCGCATCACCGTCGATGACCACCCAGTCGTCCTGCCGGATGAGTTGACTGGCCGACCGTGCGCCCACCACTGCCGGGATGTCCATGCTGCGTGCCACGATGGCGGTGTGACTGGTCTTGCCGCCGACATCCGTCACAAAACCGGCAAACACGCTCTGCTTGAACTGCAGCATGTCCGCCGGCGACAGGTCGTGCGCCACCAGTACCAGCGGCACCTCGGTCCCGGCGTCGCCCTGCGACTGCGCGCTGCCGTGAACAGCCGTCGACGCCACGGGTGAGTCCACGCCACGCATGAAGCGCAGCAGCCGCTCCACCACCTGCTCCAGGTCTGCCTTGCGCTCGCGCAGGTAGGGGTCCTCCATCTCGTCGAACTGGCGGCTGATGACCTCCAGCTGCGAGGTCAGCGCCCATTCGGCGTTGTAGTGGCGATCAACAACCCAGTGCCTGACGCCGCTGGTCAGCTGCTCGTCCTGCAGCAGCATCAGGTGCACATCCAGCAACGCCGCCAGTTCGGGGTGCGCATCGGCCGGTCCCAGGTCAGCCAGGCTCTTTTGCACGCGACCGATTTCTTCCACCACCGCCTTGCGCGCGGCGCGCAGGCGTTCGATCTCCGCCTCGACCTGGTCCGCCCTGACGAAATAGTGCGCAACGTCCAGCCGGCTGGCGGCCACGATGACGGCGCGCCCGATGGCAATCCCCCGGGATACGGCCAGGCCGTGGACGGTAAACGTCATACCTTGCGCCCCTGTGCCTCGCGGCGGCAAACGGACTTTCGGTCACCAGGTCCACCCGCGGCGACACCGCGTTCCGGTGAAGCAGCGACCCGCTGCGCAGTGGCGTTTTGAGCAGACATCTCTCTACTCACCCTCGCCGAACTTGTCGTTGATCAGCGCCACCAGCGCGTCCATGGCCTGCTGTTCGTCAGGTCCGCTGGTCTCGAGTTCCACCTCGGTACCCATGCCGGCGGCCAGCATCATCACGCCCATGATGCTCTTGGCATTGACACGCCGCTCACCACGCGACATCCACACCTCGCACGGGTGGCTGCCGGCCAGCTTGGTCAGCTTGGCCGAGGCGCGGGCATGCAGGCCCAGCTTATTGCTGATGGTGACGGTGGTCTTGATCATGTGTGCTTCTTCTGGCCTGGTTCTGGGGTGCGGTCACAGCCACCTGCATCACACCCTGTGTCGCACCGATCATCGCGCGCGAGACGAGCGCATCCAGCGATTCGTGCCGGTAGGAGACAGTGCGCAGCAGCATGGGCAGGTTCACCCCGGTCAACAGCTTGCTGTGCACACCGTCCACCAGACGCTGCGCCACGTTGCACGGGGTGGCGCCGAACACATCGGTCAACACCAGCGTCCCGGGTTGCCCCATCTGGCGCACCAGCGCCTGGGCCTGCGCCAGCGAAACCTCGGGCGGCGTGCTGGGTTGTACATCCAGGGCCGACACCGCGTCAGCGGCGTCGGGAAACACGTGCAACACGCAGGCCCGCAATGCAGAAGCCAGCGGAGCGTGCGCCACGATGAGGATGCCGTTCATGAGGACACAGTTTACCGGCCGTCCGCGCGCTGGCGCAGCACGCGCCAAAAGCCCGCATAGACCAGCACAGCCCAGACCCCGAACAGCCCCACGGCGCCGCGCAGGCGCAGTGCTTCGTCCCAGCCCAGCCAGGCCAGCGCGTCGGCGGCCAGACCCATCGCCCACTGCATGACAAACACACCAGCGAAGATGACCAGGTTGTAGGCTGACAACGCACGGCCCGCAGCCTGTGCCGGCAGCGCCATGCCCACGGCGGGTTGCGCCAGTGCCCCGACACTGCCGAAGACACAGAACAGCGCCCACATCGGCCAGCCGGCCTGAGGCCCTAGAACCACATTGAACGCCAGCACCGCGATTGCCATCGGCACACCCCAGGCGATCAGGCGCTCGGCACTCCAGCCCCTGCGCGCAAGGCCAGGATGGAGCAGGCCCCAGATCCAGAACGTCACCAGCATGCACAGATTGATGCCAAACAGCCCCTGCGCCGCCTGGGCTGGCGAGGCTGCGGCCACTTTCACCAGCCAGGGACCAGCCCACAGCGTCTGAATGGCCAGCATGCCGCCGTAGAAAACGAACCCGATGCCCGCCATCTGTCGAAAAAAAGGGTGGCGAACGATCTGCGCGTAGGACACCGGGTTCACCACATCACCGCCGGATGTTCCTGGCCCATGCCAGCCTGGCACCCGCCACAGCAGCGCGGCCATGGACAGCACGATCATCGCGCAAAGCACCCAGAACAGACCCCGCCAGCCCAGCACCGGCAACAGCCATTGGACCGGCAGCGTAGCGGCCACCATCCCCAGGGAACCGCTCATCAGCATCCAGGCGTTGGCGCGCAGCAGCAACTCGGGCCGCAGCCAGCGGCGGTATCCGGTCAGGGGCGCCATGAGGCAGGCGCTCACGCCCATGCCGGTGAGCACGCGTGCGGCCAGCAAGCCGGTGAAGCTGGTGGCCAGGGCGAATGCTGCACAGCCCATCACAGCCACGCAGAGGAACGCCAGGATCACGCGGCGCGGGCCGTAGCGGTCGAGCCAGCCCCCCATGGGCAGCTGGGTGAGGGCAAAGCCCAGGAAGTAGCCACCGGCCAGCAGGCCCAGATCGCTGGCTCCGAGGAGCATTTCGTCACTCAGGACAGGCGCCAGCGTCGCCGTCACGGCGCGGATGAGCGTGGAGAAGAAATACGCCAGTGCAAAGGCCAGGAAGACACCGACGGCCGCGCGTGGCGACAGCCCCCACGCCGGCACCGCGGGAGAGACCGTCATCGCGGCACCAGCCGCAACCCTGCGAAGAAGGCTTCCATCACCTCATCGGGCAACTGTTCGCCATACACCGCGGCCTGAAACACCTGCGTGTTGTCTGCAAAATAAACCGACCTTGCATGAACCGTTCGACCCGAAGGGTCGGTGCCCTGGACCTGCAGGCCCTGCACCGTATCAGCCCCGGCCACCTGGACTGCCCATGCGTGCTGGTCGTCGTTCGACATCACGCGCAAGGTCTGCAGGGTGGCCGCACGCCAGGCAGCCATGGCCGGCTCCACCTGGGCGGCATGACCCACGTCCGTCCAGGCCACAGCAAACCGAAGGCCACCGGCCTCGCAGCTGTACATGTGCAACACGGTCGGGGTGGCGCCCAGCGGCACCGGACGACTGGCCGTTTCAGGCTTGCAGGGCATCAGGGCCAGTAGCGGTGTCCCGTACGGTCGCAGCTCGCGCCAGTTGTACGCGGGGCTGCAGGCGGACAGCGACAGCAGCAGGGCCGACCAGCCCGCCGCACGGTGAATCATGAACAAGGGGATGTCTCCAGCTAGCGGTGCGGCCGATCAGGCATCGTCCGCGGGGGCACAATGGCCGCATGAACGCTCTGGATGGTATCCGCATACTTGACCTCTCCCGCGTGCTCGCCGGTCCCTGGTGTACGCAGACATTGGCCGACCTCGGCGCCGATGTGATCAAGGTCGAGCGACCACCGGGTGACCGCCACCCCGGCGGGGACGACACGAGAGGCTGGGGCCCTCCGTTCCTCAAAGACCGTGACGGCGATGAAACAGCGGAAGCCGCCTATTACCTGGGTACCAATCGCAACAAACGCTCCATCACCTGTGACATCTCCTCGCCGGAAGGACAGGCGCTGATCAGGGCACTGGCGGTGGAGGCGGACGTGTTCGTCGAGAACTACAAGGTCGGCGACATGGCGCGCTACGGACTGGACTTCGACTCGCTGCGCGCCGTCAATCGCCGACTGGTCTATTGCTCGATCACGGGATTTGGTCAGACCGGTCCGTACCAGCATCGCGCAGGTTACGACTACGCCATACAGGGCATGGGCGGGCTGATGAGCGTAACGGGTGAACGCGACGACTTGCCCGGCGGCGGCCCTCAGAAGGTGGGAGTGGCGGTGGCAGACCTTTTCACGGGCATGTACGCCACCGTGGGCATTCTGGCCGCATTGCGCCATGCCGGTCTTACCGGTGAAGGGCAGCACATCGACATGGCGCTGCTGGACACCCAGGTCGCGATGCTGGCCAACCTGGGCGCAAACTACCTGGTGCGTGGACGGGAAGAGGGGACGGTCCCCGGGCGCGCGGGCAACGCACACGTCAACATCGTGCCTTACCAGGTTTTCGAGGTCGCACCCGATGCGCATGGACAGGCGCAGCACGTCATCCTCGCCGTGGGCAACGATGGCCAGTTTGCCCGCTTCTGCGAAGTGGCCGGCCAGCCCGAACTCGCCCACGATCCCCGTTTCGCACGAAACGCTGACCGCGTGCGGCACCGGTCGGTGCTGGTGCCGCTGCTGGAGACCCTTTTCAGGACCCGCTCCAAGGCCGACTGGCTTGGCGCCCTCGAAGCGGCCAAAGTTCCGTGCGGACCGATCAACAACCTGTCCGAAGTATTCGCCGACCCACAGGTACTGGCCCGAGGCATGGTCCAGCGCTGGCAAGACCCTCGCGCGCACCCGCTGGTCGACACCCTGGATCTGGTGGCCAGCCCACTCAAACTCAGCGTCACGCCCGTATGTACCGATCGGCCACCCCCGCTGCTCGGACAACATACCGCCGAAGTGCTGGGCGAATGGCTGGGAATCGACGCTCGGCGTTTGGCACAACTGCGCGAGCGCGGTATCGTCTGAACTTCATCGGCGGTAGCCGATGGCATTTGTTCAAGAGGTTCGCATGAGCTCCCCCGCTGCCGCCGAGGCCGGCCTGATACCGCCAAAGTCCCCTACAGCGTTGCCATCCCCCGCTTCGTTGCGCGTGGCCGCACAGGCGGCTGCATCGCATGGCGAACCGCTGGTGCTGATGACCACACTGACGGGCTGCCCCTATTGCGATCTGGTGCGCAATCATTACCTGTTGCCGATGCGCAAGTCTGGCCAGGTACATGCCGTGCAACTGGACATGCGCGATCGCACCAGCCATCTGCAGGGCTTCAAGGGCGACAGCACCACACCGGCCAACCAGCTCAAGACATGGAAGGTGCGCGTCGCGCCGACCGTGTTGTTCCTCGGGCCGGAAGGCCAGGAACTGGCTGAACGCCTGGAGGGCGTGGCAGTGCCCGATTTTTTTGGTGAGTATCTTGATGCACGGTTGGCCGAAGCACGTCGCAAGCTGCGGTCATGAGCATTCCGGACGGCGCCTGCCGGCGTCCCTCACGGGCCCAGGCCATCATCGGGCCAACGGTGTGTCCAATACCCGTTGAACTCTCGGTGAATGGGCGGATCCGACGGCTACCGTCCGCGGCATATCCGGATCACCGGCACGTGCGCCTATTTTCCCAACAGCCTCTACAGCCATGACACAGCCCCCTTTTGCCAACACCCTGTCCCGGCGCCGTGGCCTGGCCCGCCTGGGCATCACCGCATTGCTGATGGCCATGCTGTCGCTGGGCGGCTGTGGCACCCGCGATGCGGCACCTGCCTCGACCTTCTTGCTGCTGGACGGCACCACCACCACAATGGCCGAGCTCAAAGGCAAGGTCATGCTGGTCAACTTCTGGGCTACCACCTGCGTCTCCTGTGTCAAGGAAATGCCCATGCTGGTGGACACCCACCACAAGTTCAAGGACCGCGGCTACGAAACCGTGGCCGTGGCCATGAGCTACGACCCGCCCACCTGGGTGCTGAATTTTGCGCAGAGCCGCCAGTTGCCGTTCAAGGTGGCGCTGGACAACACAGGCGAGCTTGCCAAGAACTGGGGTGACGTCAAACTCACACCCACCACCTACCTGGTCGACAAGCAGGGGAACATTGTCAAGCGCTTTGTGGGTGAGCCTGACAAGGATGCGCTGCACCGACTGATCGAAGAATTGCTGTCCGCCTGAGTGTGTTTGCTTATGCAAAAGGCCGGCCTTGGGGTCGGCCTTTTGCATCCCGGCGCGAAGCCATCTCAGTCTTTGCGGAAGTTGTCGTGGCAGGCTTTGCACGTCTGGCCGACGGCCCCGAAAGCCAGCTTCACACTGTCCAAATTGCCCGTCTTGGTGGCCGCCACCAGTTTGACCATTTCGGCCTGCATTTTTTCTCCGGCCTCCTTGAAAGCGCCCTGATCCGTCCAGATGACCGGCAACGCCCGGGTGTCGCCCTTTTCAGTGCCGGGGCCAAAAGCCGCCCATGGCAGTCTGGACAGGGTTTCTGCAACGGCAGCGTTGTCTGCGGCCACTTTCGCATCGAACGGCACACGCCCGTTGACCATGGCACCCACGCGTCCAACATGCGTGGCCATCAGGGTGAAGCCGGCCTTTCGGTACTTGATCGCATCTTCGGGTTTCTGGAACTGCGCCATGGCCGGCGTGGACAAAACTGCAGTGGCGAGAATGAGTGTTGCGTAACGCGTGGGTTTCATCGGAGACTCCTGTAACAAGAATGAACAGAACACGGGTAGCGCCGAAGTGCTACAAACGAACCGAGTCTAGAGGTTTTGCTTCAGTTCCCCGCAAGCGGAAACCCGGTGTTCTCTGTCATCACATTTCCCTTCTTCGGAATCACGGCCATGCACACCATCCGCGTCTGGGATTTGCCCACCCGTCTGTTCCACTGGGCCCTGGTGGGCTGCGTCGTGGGCCTGATCGTCACTGGCAATGTGGGCGGCAACGCCATGGTCTGGCACGGGCGGCTGGGGTATGCCGTGCTCACCCTGCTGCTGTTCCGGGTCGTCTGGGGACTGGTGGGCGGCCATTGGTCGCGCTTCGTCAACTTTCTCCCCGCACCCATGGCCACCCTGGCGTATCTGCGCGGCAGGACCACACCTGTTCACAGTGTGGGCCACAACCCGTTGGGCGCCTGGTCGGTCTGGGCGCTGCTGCTGGTGCTGCTCGCACAAGTGGGCAGCGGGTTGTTCGCCGACGACGAAATTGCTTTTGCCGGTCCTTTGGCCGGACTGGTCACTGGCGACTGGGTGGGCACCCTGACCCGCTACCACAAGGGGCTGGGCAAGCTGGTGCTCATCGCGCTCGTGGTGTTGCACCTGGCCGCCATTGCCTTCTATGAGCTGGTGCGGCGGCAGCGTCTGTTGCGGCCCATGATCTCCGGGGACAAGGTGCTCCCAATGCCTGCCCAGGCTTCTCGCGACAGCGCCCGCAGCCGCTGGGTGGCCGCCCTGCTCCTGTTGGCCTGCGCGCTGACGGTGTACGGCATCGTATCGTTGGGTGGGGGTACCACTCCCGCCGCGGGCTTTGACTGACCCGGCGCTGCCGTATAGTCCCGGCTTTCACACCCGCACCCGACGTGAGCACGCCCGAATTTCAGCTGTACGTGGCCAGAACCACCGATGACTTGTCGGCTGTTCGTGGTCTTTTCCTCGATTACCAGGCTTCGCTGGACGTGGATCTGTGCTTTCAGGGCTTTGCTGACGAGCTGGCGAACCTGCCGGGTGATTACGCCGAGCCCACGGGCATTCTGATGCTGGCCACCGTGGGCGGCGCTGCCGCCGGGTGCTGTGCTTTTCGGCCGCTGGCCAACAGCGACCACCTCAACGCCTGCGAGATGAAGCGTCTGTTTGTACGTCCGGCCTATCGCGGGCTGGGACTGGGCCGCCAGCTGGTCGAGCAGGTGGTGGCACGCGCAGCACTGGCGGGTTACAGCTCCATGCTGCTGGACACCCTCAGCGACATGGAGGCGGCCAGGGCGCTGTACCAGGAGGCCGGTTTTTTCGAAGTCGCGCCCTACTACCACAACCCGCTGTCAGGCGCTCATTACCTGAAGGTTGATCTCAGCAGCAGTTCAAGGCTGTGACCATTCCTGCCAAAACCCCGGGTGGCGCGGTTCGGCGACCACCACTGGGGCATTGGCCACCCCAACAAGTCAGACGGTCCGGGCCTGTGCCAAGAGCGTACCGGCGTCACTGACCTCAAACTTGCCGGGAGCCTCGACATTGAGCGTTTTGACGACGCCGTCCTGGACCAGCATGGCATAGCGGTTGCTGCGCAGACCCATGCCGCGGGCGGTCAAATCCAGCGTCAGGCCCGTGGCCCGTGCAAAGTCTGCACTGCCATCGGCCAACATGCGCACCTTGGCACCGGTCTTTTGATCGCGCGCCCAGGCGCCCATCACAAAGGCATCGTTGACGCTTACGCACCAGATTTCATCCACACCAGCAGCCTTGAAGGCCTCGAACTGTTCGACGTAACCCGGCACATGCCGGGCAGAACAGGTGGGCGTGAAGGCACCGGGCAAGGCAAACAATGCGATGGTCTTGCCCGCACTGGCCTTGGCCGTATCCACCGGGTTGGGCCCAACGCTGCATCCGTTGCCCTCCACTTCGATGTACTCCATCAGTGTGACCGCCGGAATCCGGTCGCCGACTTGAATCATGCTGCGCTCCTCATGTTCGGGCCCGAAGGCCGCTGTGTGTTTGCCCGGCGTGCAACCGGGACCCCAAAAAGAAAAAGCGACCGGATTGTCGGTCGCTTTTTCTGGCTCTGCCGGAGAAGGCAGGAACAGGCTTACACCAAGGCAGCCTTTTGAACCAGGCGAGAGGCCACCCAGTTCTTGGTTTTCGACAGCGGACGGCTCTCGGTGATCTCGATCAGGTCGCCCATCTTGTACTCGCCCTTTTCGTCATGGGCGTGGTACTTGCTGGACTTGATCACGATCTTGTCGTAGATCGGGTGCTTGACCCGACGCTCGACCAGCACCGTCACGGTCTTGGCGCGCTTGTCGCTGACGACTTTGCCGATCAGGGTGCGCTTGAGGGATGTTTTGGCTTCCGTCATTTCGTCACTCCTTACTTGGCGGCGCGTTGCTTCTCGGCCAGGATGGTCTTGGCGCGAGCGATGGAACGGCGGGTGTCGCCCAGCGTGGCGGTGTTGTTGAGTTGTTGCGTGGCTTTCTGCATGCGCAGGCCGAAATGGGCCTTTTGCAGCGATTTCACTTCGGCTTCCAGGCCGGCCACATCCTTCTGGCGCAGTTCAGCAGCTTTCATCTATGTTCTCCTGAATCACTGACCCAGCATGCGCGTCACGAAGGTGGTGCGCAGGGGAAGTTTGGCGGCGGCCAGGGCGAAGGCTTCACGAGCGAGTTGCTCGGGCACGCCCACGATTTCGTACAGCACCTTGCCGGGCTGGATTTCAGCCACGTAGTACTCCACGGAGCCCTTGCCGTTGCCCATACGGACTTCAGCGGGCTTGTTGGAGATCGGCTTGTCCGGGAACACGCGGATCCAGATACGGCCACCACGCTTGACGTGACGGGAAATGGCACGACGGCCGGCTTCGATCTGGCGCGCGGTCAGGCGACCGCGGTCGGTGGACTTCAGACCAAAGTCCCCGAAGGCCACGGTGGCGCCGCTGGTGGCAACGCCTGTGTTGCGGCCCTTTTGCTCTTTACGGTACTTGCGACGAGCAGGTTGCAGCATGTTTATTCTCCTTTGCCGTCCGCAGGTGCCCCTGCGGGTGCGTCTTTGCGTACGCGCTTAACGGCGGGTTTGTCGGTGGCCTCGGCGGGCTTGTCGCTGCCATCGGCCGGTGCACCAGCGGCGCCCGGACGGCGCACGGCTGCACGGGCGGCCGGGCCAGCGGGACGCTCGCGGCGCGGACCACGGGGGCGACGCTCTTCTTCCGGACGCGGGGTTTCCACGGCGGGCAGATCGTTGCGACCCAGGGTGTCACCCTTGTA
>JBJTNV010000045.1:0-6439 GCA_046074205.1 Hydrogenophaga sp. | reverse complement strand
CCTAAGCCCCCAAAATTCAATCAAACCCCACCGCTCACGATTTGCCGCTGATCCTCGCTAACCGCTTCTCCCACTTCGTTCGCATCGAAAAAACACTCTGGGGAACCCACCTATGCCCCCTCGGCGTCAGGTACCCGGTGTCATTGAAGTGGTTAGCGATCTGGCGGTCGGTCCACCCCCGGCACCTCAGCGACAACACAGTGTCAATCAGGTGCTGCTGGTAGGCACTCAGCGGACGAATGTCGAGCGTGACAGGTCCGCTGCTAACGACGAGTCCCTTTGCGGGTTCTCTGGGGGACCTCTGCGGAGCAGGTCCCATCAGGGTCACTCCACCGTGACCGACTTCGCCAGATTGCGCGGTTTGTCGACGTCGGTGCCTTTGGCCAGGGCCGTGTGGTAGGCCAGCAGTTGCAGCGGCACCACGTGCAGGATGGGCGAGAGCGCGCCATAGTGTTCGGGCATGCGGATGACGTGGATGCCTTCGCTGCTGCTGATGCGGGTGTCGGCGTCGGCCAGCACGTAGAGCACGCCACCGCGGGCGCGCACTTCCTGCATGTTGCTTTTGAGCTTTTCCAGCAGGGCGTCGTTGGGCGCCACCGTCACCACCGGCATGGCGCTGGTCACCAGGGCCAGCGGGCCGTGCTTGAGTTCCCCTGCCGGGTAGGCCTCGGCGTGGATGTAGCTGATTTCCTTGAGCTTGAGCGCGCCTTCGAGTGCGATCGGATAGTGCAGGCCACGGCCCAGGAACAGGGCGTTGTCCATGCGGGCGAAGTCCTCGGCCCAGCTGATGACCTGGGGTTCGAGCGCCAGCACCGCCTGCAGGGCCACCGGCAGGTGCCGCATTTCCCTGAGGTACTGCGCCTCCTGTTCCTCGGACAGCCGCCCGCGCACCTGGGCCAGCGCCAGCGTGAGCAGGAAGAGCCCGGCCAGTTGGGTGGTGAAGGCCTTGGTGGACGCGACCCCGATTTCCACGCCGGCCCGCGTGATGTAGGCCAGCTGGCATTCCCGCACCATGGCGCTGGTGCTCACGTTGCAGATGGTGAGCGTGTGCGGCATGCCCAGGCCCTGCGCGTGACGCAGGGCGGCCAGGGTGTCGGCGGTTTCACCACTCTGGCTGATGGTGACGATGAGCGTCTTCGGGTCGGGCACGCTGGTTCGGTAGCGGTATTCGCTGGCCACTTCCACTTGCGTGGGGATGCCGGCGATTTCCTCCAGCCAGTATTTGGCTGCGCAGCCGCTGTAGTAGCTGGTGCCGCAGGCCAGGATGAGCACGCGGTCGATCTGCCTGAAGATGCCGTAGGCGCCGTCGCCGAACAGCTCGGGCGTGATGCCTTCAACGCCTTCGAGCGTGTCGCCGATGGCGCGTGGCTGCTCGAAAATTTCCTTTTGCATGTAGTGGCGATAGGGGCCCAGCTCGGCCGCACCGCTGTGGGCGTGCACGGTGCGGACCGGTCGAAGAGCGGTGTCAAAGCTGCGGCCTTTCGCATCGGCCACCCAGTAGCGGC
This sequence comes from Hydrogenophaga sp., assembly GCA_046074205.1. GTDB lineage: Bacteria > Pseudomonadota > Gammaproteobacteria > Burkholderiales > Burkholderiaceae_C > Hydrogenophaga. Next base: position 4,934 of record JBJTNV010000045.1, on the reverse strand, counting down.
CTGGCTGCAGGTCCACCAGGTCGCCCTCTTCCAGGTAGACGATCTGGTCGGTGACGCCAGCCAGGGCCATGGCATCGCTGGCCAGGAAGTGTTCTTTGCCACCGTCGCCCACCCCCAGCACCAGCGGTGAGCCGGCACGGGCGCCGACCACGCGGTGCGGCTCGTCCTTGTGAAACACGGCCAGCGCGTAGGCACCGTGCAGTTGCGCCACGGCGGCCTGCAGGGCCGCGAAGATGTCACCCTCGTACAGCGAGTCCACCAGGTGGGCGATGACTTCGGTATCGGTCTGGCTCTCGAACACGTAACCCCTGGCCTGCAAGGCAGCGCGCAGTTCGTCGTGGTTTTCGATGATGCCGTTGTGCACCAGCGCCACCCGGCCACCCGAACCGGTGGCGGCGCTGTGGGCCGGGCCATGGCTGAAGTGGGGGTGGGCGTTGTGCACGGCCGGTGCGCCGTGCGTGGCCCAGCGGGTATGGGCGATGCCAGTACCACTGGCGATGCCTTCGGCCGCCACCTGCACGGCCAGTTCGGCCACCCGGGCCGTGCTGCGCGCGCGCCGCAAACCGTCCTGGTGCACCGCCACGCCGCAAGAGTCGTAACCGCGGTATTCCAGCCGCTGAAGCCCCTGCACCAGTACCGGCACGATGTCGCGCCCCGAAACCCCTGCCACGATGCCACACATACCCTGAACCCCCGCTGCTGAAAACGCCCATGCTATGCAGCCAGACACGAAATGAATGTTCTTATTTTGGATAGAAATTTAATTTAATTTCATGCCCATCGTTTGACGACATAAAATTTCAAAATGAACCCATCTGATGAACCACCACTGCTGGATGAAGCCGACCTGCGGTTGCTGGAGCTGCTGCAGGAAGATGCCGCGCAAAGCAACCAGGAGCTGGCCGGGCGCGCGCACGTGTCCCCGCCGACCAGCCTGCGCCGCATCAAGCGCCTGCGCGCGCTGGGCCTGATCGAGCGGGAGGTGGCCATCCTGAATCCACAGCGGCTGGCGCAGCTCACGGGTCACGGGTTGACCGCCCTGCTGGAGGTCACGCTGGAACGCCAGGGCGCCGAGCAGCTGGACGCGTTTGAAGCCCGCGCCGTGGCCGAGCCGGCGGTGCAGCAGTGCTACCGGGTCAGCCCGGGACCGGATTTCATGCTCGTGGTGCATGGCCGCGACATGCCCGATTACCGGGCCCTGGCGCAGCGCCTGTTCACCAGCGACGCCAATGTGCGCAACGTCAAGGCGTTCTTCAGCGTGCACCGCGCCAAGTTCGATCCGCGGCTGCCGCTGCCGCCCCACCCCAAAACGGTCCGCGAATGACCCGGCCCCTGCAGGGCCGGCCGCGCCTCAGGCTTTGCCGGACGGCTTGGCGGGGCGCTGCCAGTGGGCAATGCTCAGCTGCTTGCCGCGCGCCACGCTCAGGGCGCCGGGCGGGGTGTCCTTGGTGATGGTCGAACCGCCACCGATGGTGCCGCCGGCCCCGAGGGTCACCGGCGCCACCAGCACGCAGTTGCTGCCCACGTGCACATCTGCTTCGATCACCGTGCGGTGCTTGTAGGCACCGTCGTAGTTGGCGGTGATGCTGCCGGCACCGTAGTTCACCCGCTCGCCCACGTTGGCGTCGCCCAGGTAGGCCAGGTGGTTGGCCTTGGCGCCTGCGGCCAGGGTGCTGTTCTTCACTTCCACGAAGTTGCCGATGTGCACCTCAGCGCCCAGCTGCGCACCCGGGCGCAGGCGGGCGAAGGGGCCGATCAGCGCGCCCGGGCCCACGCTCACGCCGAGTTTTTCGCCGTCGATGTGGGTGAAGGGGTGAATCACCGCACCGTCGTCGATGCGGGCGTTGGCGATCACGCAGTGGGCGCCGATGCGCACACCACTGCCCAGCTGCACCCGGCCCTCGAACACGCAGTTCACGTCAATCTCCACGTCCTGCCCGCAGACCAGTTCGCCGCGCAGGTCGAAGCGGGCCGGATCGGCCAGGCGCACGCCCTGCTCCATGAAGGCCTCGGCCTGGCGACGCTGGTGGGCGCGCTCCAGCTCGGCCAGCTGCACCGGGCTGTTGACGCCCGCCACCTGCACCGCGTCGCTGATGCGGTGGGCCTTGACGGCCTGCCCGTCGGCCACGGCGAACTTCACCACGTCGGTCAGGTAGTACTCGTTCTGCGCGTTGCGGTTGTCCAGTCGCGCCAGCCAGCCGCGCAGCAGCCGCGTGGGCACGGCCATGATGCCGCTGTAGATCTCGGTGATGGCCTTCTGCGCGTCGCTCGCGTCCTTCTGTTCCACGATGGCCTGCACCGCGCCGTCGGGGTGACCCGACGCCCTCACGATGCGGCCGTAGCCGGTGGGCTTGTCCATCTGCAGCGTCAGCAGGGCCAGGTGCTGGCCGCCACACAGGTCCAGCAGGGCCTGCAGGGTGTCGGCCCGGGTCAGCGGCACGTCACCCGACAGCACCAGCGTCACGCCGTCGTCCGGCAGCACCGGCACCGCCTGCTGCACCGCGTGGCCGGTGCCCAGCTGAGGCTCCTGCCGCACGTAGCGCAGCGCGGTCGCGTCACCCGCCGGGGCGGTGAGGCCGGCCTCGACCTGGTCGGCCCCGTGACCGGTGATGACCACCACCGAGCGCGCCGATAACCGGGCTGCGGTGTCGATCACGTGCTGGGCCAGTGCACGACCGCCCAGGCGGTGCAACACTTTGGGCCGCTGGCTTTTCATGCGCGTGCCTTTGCCCGCTGCCATCACCACCACATCCACCGGGAAGCTCATGAACACCTCGCTCGGGGCCAACATCCACCCCCTGTTTCGACTGGCGGGCATTATCACCGGCCGCCTGCGCCGACTGGCCCTGGCCGGCGCTACCGTGCTGCTGGCCAGCTGCAGCGCCCTGCAGCTGGGCTACAACCAGGCACACACGGTGCTGTACTGGTGGATCGACGGCTACGCCGACCTGAACGATGCCCAAAGCGCGCACCTGCGCAAGGATCTGGATGCATTGCTGGGCTGGCACCGCCAGCAGGAGTTGCCGGTGTATGCGCAACAACTGCAGCAGTGGCGCGCCCTGGCAGCGCATGACCTGACGGCCGACCAGGTCTGCCGCGAGGTCGATGTGCTGTCGGCCGCCGCGGGCCGCCTGATCGAGCGTGCGCAGGAGCCGCTGGCGCGGCTGGCGCTCACGCTGACCCCGGCCCAGCGGGCGCACCTGCAGCGCCACCACGAGAAAGGCAATGCAGGTTTCGAGAAAGACTTTGTGCGGGGCAGCGACGCCCAGCGGCTCGAACGACGGCTGGAACGCACGCGGGACCGGTACGAGTCGCTCTACGGCCCGTTGACCGCGCAGCAGACAGACCTGATACGGCAAGACCTGAGGACGTCGCCGTTTGACGCCGCCCGCTCTCTGGAACAGCGGCGCGAACGGCAAGCGGAGATGCAAACCCTCGTGGCCGAACTGCAGGCGAGCCAGGCGCGGCCGCTGGCCGCCCACGAGGCGCCGCCGCGCGCAGCGGTGCGTCGCGTACAGGCATGGCTCCAGCGCGGGCTCTTGCCCACCACCGGCGAGGAAGAACGAGCCGACTGGGTGCGCCATGGCTGCGCAGCCTTCGCCCGCCTGCACAACAGCACCACACCCCCGCAGCGCCGCCATGCGCAACAGGTGTTGCAAGGCTATGAGGCGGATCTGCGGGCCCTGGCTGCCCAGCGCTGAACTTCAGACCAGGCGCATCCCGACCCAGACCACCCCCAGCGACAGCAGCGTCACGGGCAGGCCGGTGGCGGCGTGGCGTTTCCAGTCGAGCACGATGCCCTCGCGGGCCGCCAGGTCGGCCACGATCAGGTTGGCGATCGAGCCCACCAGCAGCAGGTTGCCGGCGAAGGTGCTGACCAGCGCCAGCAGTACGCCAGCCGGTTGCGGGTCAGCGCCCAGGTGGGGCAGCAACAGCATCACGGCCGGTACGTTGGACACCAGGTTGGACAGCACCGCGCCCAGCACCAGCAGCGCGCCCGGGTCGGTCAGGTGCACGCCCTGCGCGGCCAGCCAGGCCACGGCTTCGCCGGCCAGACCGGTCTGCCCGAAGGCGTGGTTGACCACAAACAGGCCAATGAACAGCAGCAGCAGTTGCCAGTCGACAAACCCCATCACGTCGGCCGAATGGAAGCGGCGCGAGAGCAGCAGCACGGCAGCCCCCACCAGGGCCGCCACGTCGCGGTCCCAGTCGGTCAGCAGGAACACGACCATCAGCGACAGCGCCACGGTCAGGCCCTTGGCGGTCTGCCAGCGGTCGAAAGCCGGCATGTCATCGGCCTGCAGGCGCACCCCCACCGGCTGCGAGATTGCAGGCGCCCCGCTGCGCGAACCGGGTCCGAAGGCCAGCCAGGCCCACAACAGCAACAGGCTGATGCCCACCGGCAGGGCAGCGGCGCGCAGGTAGCCGCCAAAGGGCAGCTGCAGCACCGAGCCGATGAGCATGTTCTGCGGGTTGCCGATCAGCGTGGCGGCCGAGCCGATGTTGGCCGCGCAGGCCAGGCCGATCAGGAACGGAACGGGATTGAGCCCGCGCTGCAGGCACAGACGGGCCACCACCGGCGTCATGGCCAGGCAGATGATGTCGTTGGAGAAGATGGCCGAAAGCCCGCCCGAGACCGCGATCAGCGCCGCCAGCAGGCCGGCGCGCGAGAGTGGCAGCGCCCCCACGCGGCGCGTGACCTCGGTGTAGAAGCCGCCCAGCCGCATCTGCGCCGACACCACCATGAAGGCGAACAGCAGCACGATGGTGGGCAGGTCCACCGCCTGCGCTGCCTCTTCCAGCGGCATGCCGGTGAAGGCGATCACCGCGATGGCGCCCAGCAGGGCGACACCGGAACGGTCGAGCTTCAGGCGCGGCAGGCCGCCCAGGAACATGCCCAGGTAGACCGTGGCGAAGACGGCGACCACGGCCCA
>JBJTNV010000044.1:0-13262 GCA_046074205.1 Hydrogenophaga sp. | reverse complement strand
GTGTACTCGATGATGTCGCCGATGATCTTCATCGACGGCTCGGGCGGGTAGATGTAGGTGTTGCGCACCATGAACTCTTTCAGAATGTCGTTCTGAATCGTTCCGGAGAGCTTGTCCTGGCTCACCCCCTGCTCTTCGGCGGCCACCACGTAACCGGCCAGCACCGGCAACACCGCACCGTTCATCGTCATCGAGACGGACACCTTGTCCAGCGGGATCTCGTTGAACAGGATCTTCATGTCCTCGACCGAGTCGATCGCCACGCCGGCCTTGCCGACGTCGCCCGTCACGCGCGGGTGGTCGGAGTCGTAGCCGCGGTGCGTGGCCAGGTCGAAGGCCACCGACACACCCTGTCCGCCGGCGGCCAGGGCCTTGCGGTAGAAGGCGTTGGACTCTTCGGCGGTCGAGAAGCCGGCGTACTGGCGGATGGTCCAGGGGCGCACCGCGTACATCGTGGCCTGCGGGCCGCGGATATAAGGCTCGAAGCCCGGCAGCGTATTGGTATATGGCAGGTTCGCCGTGTCTTCGGCGGTGTACAGCGGCTTGACGCTGATGCCGTCGGGCGTGATCCAGTTCAGCGCGTTCACGTCGCCACCGGGCGCGGATTTCTGGGCCGCCTTGGTCCAGGCGTCGAGGTTGGCGGGGGTGAATTCGTTGGGTTTCTGGCTCATGGTGTCAGCGCGTGAAGGCGGTGTGGGGATGCAACAGAACAGCCGCTCCAGTTTACATCATTCATAATTATTGATGCAAAATATTCCCGCCGGCTTACAATGCGCGGTCGCTGTACTCCCCCTCTGACCGCCCGCATGTCCGCCCTGTCCCTCGCCCCCCGCGCGCTCTACGAAGAAGTGGCCGAACTGCTGCGCCAGCGCATCTTCCGCCGCGAGCTGGAGCCGGGCAGCTGGATCGACGAGCTCAAGCTGGCCGAGGAATACGGCATCAGCCGCACCCCGCTGCGCGAGGCGCTGAAGGTGCTGGCGGCCGAAGGCCTGGTGACCATGAAGGTGCGGCGCGGTGCCTACGTGACCGAAGTGTCCGAGAAAGACCTGGCCGACGTCTACCACCTGCTATCGCTGCTGGAATCCGATGCGGCCGGCGTGGTGGCCGAGCGCCTGACCGAACCCCAGCGCGCGGAATTGCTGGCCCTGCACGCCGAACTGGAAGCCGCGATCGACGACCGAGACCGTTTCTTTGCGGTCAACGAACGCTTCCACCTGCGACTGCTGGAGATGGCCGACAACCGCTGGCGGCTGCAGATGGTGCAGGACCTGCGCAAGGTCATGAAGCTCAACCGCCACAACTCGCTGTTCAAGACCGGCCGGCTGCAGGAGTCGCTGACCGAGCACCGGGCCATCATGGGGGCGCTGACCGCGGGCGACGCAGCGCAGACCTGCAGCCGTATGCAGGAGCACTTTCGCAACGGGCTCGAAGCGGCCAACTGATCCCTTCTTGCACTGCAGCGGGGCCGTCAACGGCTGGCCTGCGGAAGAAACGCTCAGTACTTCAGGCGTGCGTAATAGGTCTTCTGCGCCGCCTCGCGAGCCTGTCCAAGGGTGTGGATGCCCTTTTCTGCCAGCAAGGGCAACAGACGCAAAAACACCTCGGCGGTCACCATGGCATCCCCCATGGCCGTGTGGCGGCCGACGATGGTGATGTTGAAGCGTTCGGCCAGGGCCTCCAGCCGGTGGGAGTCCTGGTTCGGATGCACCACGGCCGACAGCAGCAGCGTGTCCAGCACCGGGTGGTCAAACCGCACACCGGTCTGGTCTTCCTTGAGCTGCAGAAAGCGCATGTCGAAAGCAGCGTTGTGCGCCACCAGCACCGTGTCCTGCGCAAAGGCGTGAAAGGCAGGCAGCACCTGATCGATGGTGGGCTGACCCCGCACCATGTCCGGCTGGATGCCATGGATGGGAATGGTGTGCGCAGGAATGGGCCGCCGGGGATCAACGAGTTGTTCGAAGCACTCCTGCCGGCGCAGCTTGTGGTTGACGATGCGCGCCGCACCGATCTGGATGATCTCGTCGCCCTGTGAGGGATTGAGGCCAGTGGTTTCGGTATCGAACACGGTGTAGGCCAGCTCGACCAGCAGACGATCATCCATCGAGTGCGTCTGCTCGGTCGTCTTGAACAGGTCAAAGTCGTAGTACTCCGGCCGGCTGTCGGTCGGTGCAAGGCCGACAGGCTCTGCCGTCTCCTGCGGATGGGCCAGCGGCAACAGGAAGCGGAAGAAGGCCTGGTGACGCACCCGCTCACGCTCGAACCAGAAGGCGCCGCCATGGCGATCGACCACGTCGCGCACGGTCAGACGCAGGGTCTCGCCGCCGATCTTCATGGGGTCCAGTTCCCAGCTCATCACGGTCTCGGTACTCATGGCCTGACCCGACCAGATCAGGTCCAGCTGCGCCCTGCCCGAGGCACCGTCGACCGCCGTCAGCCGCAATTGCACCGAGCGCACCTCGAACTCGTCGGCCAGCCGGCCAGCCAGATACGACAGGGCCTGCAGCAGTGAAAAGCTCTCGACCTTGAGCCAGAGACCTTCGTCCACCGCCAGGCTTGCGCAACGCACACCGGCCACGGCCTCGATGCGGCGCAGCGCAGCGTTCACCAGATCGGCACCGAGCATGTCCTCCAGCGGCCAACGGGTCTTCAGTCCGTCGGCCGTACTGGCTTCGACACCGGCAATCCGCTGGCCCAGCGATCGGGCTTCGTCACGCACCACGCCCATGAAGCGTTCGCGCATCGCAGGCTCCAGGTCCGGGTAGTCGAGCATGTCGATGGCCGCCTGCATGTTGGCCAGCGCGGCTCGGCTGCCCTCGGTCAACGTGTGCAGGACCCGGTCGCGTGCCGACTCGGCTTCGAAATCACGCGTGATGTTGTCCAGCATCAGGACAAAACCGCTGAGCCCGGCCGGCGCATCCCCCACAGCACGCACCGGTGCCATCTGCACGCGCAGCAACTGTCCCGACGGCGTGGTCGTGACAAACTGCGCCGACGGCTGTGCCGCGCCGCGCACCAGGCGCTGCTCGATGTTCTCCAGGGCATGCTGCACCAGCTTGCGGTCGAACACACCGTAAATGGAGCGCCCGAGTCCCATCAGCTCGGCACCGCCCGCCACACCGGGTACCTGCGACAGCGCACGAAACTGCATGCGTGCACGGTTGTTGTAGAGCAGTACCCGACCGTCTCGGTTGCAGACCACCACGCTCTGTGTGAGCTCAGACATCAGCGCGGCCAGCCGCGACTTTTCCTGTTCGATGCCCTGGGCGGCCTCGGTCACGCGACGGTCCATCTGCTGACGCAGGGCTTCGCGCTGGGCAACCAACTGGTTGAAGAGTCCGACCAGCACCCGGGTTTCGGCATTGCCCCGTGCCGGCAGCTCGCGCACCACGTCGGTCTTGAGCAGCACCTGCGCCTCCTCGGCCAGCTGGACCGAGGGTGTGACCCACAGATCGAACCAGTGCTTGAGTCCCCAGCCGATGAGCGCCATGCCGGCGCCCCAGGTCAAGACGATGAGAACCAGCCGGTCGCCCACGGTCTGCAGCACGGCCAGGCGTTCCTGGGCCTCCATGGCCGAGCCGATGAGCGCTGCGGTGACGGCCAGCCAGGCCAGCGAAACCACGGCGGCCGCACCCAGCGCCCACCACAGGCGGCGGTCGGTCCTCTGCTGTCCGCTCACGAAGAGCCTCCCAGCAAGCCCTGCACCTTCTGCACCAGTTCCCGGGTCGAGAACGGTTTGGTCATGTAGGCATTGGCGCCCAGTGCCAGCCCCTTGGCCACGTCGGTGTCGCGCCCCTTGGCCGTGAGCATCAGGATCACCGTGTCCTTGACCACGTCGTTGGAACGCACTTCGTGGCACACGTCAAAGCCGGTCTTGACCGGCATCATCACGTCCAGCAACACCAGGTCAGGCTGCTCGCGAAGAATCGCCTCCAGGGCCTCCTGCCCATCGCGGGCCAACACCACCGTGTAGCCCTCACGCTTCATCAGGAACTCCAGTGAAATCAGGATGTTCGGCTCGTCATCGGCGATCAGGATCTTCTTCTGGCTCACGGGTTCATCTCCTCTCTGACGGGGTAGGGGGCGGCCGGCGGGGCAGCGAGAAGCCGAAGCAGGCCCCCTGCCCCGGCTGCGAGCGCAGCCACAGCCGGCCGCCGAAGTGTTCGACGATCTGGCGGCTGATCGGCAGCCCGAGACCGGTGCCGCCGGGGCGATAGTGCTCATCGCCGCTGACTTGGCGGAACTTTTCAAACACGCGCGACTGCTGCTCGGGCGGGATGCCGGGCCCGTTGTCCTGCACCTGTACCTCCACCGCGTCGGGCGAATCGGACAGGCGAAGTTGCACATGACCGCGACCGGCAGGGGCATATTTGGCGGCATTGGACAGCAGGTTCAGCACCACCTGGGTGATGCGGTCGGCATCGGCCTGCAAGGGTGCAATGCGTTCGGGCAGCTCCAGGGTGAGCGTGATCCCCCGCTCACGCAACAGCTCGGCCATGCTGCCCGCCGTCTGCTCCAGCAGGTCCCGCATGTCCACCGCGGTGTTGTGCCACTCGGCGTGTCCGGCCTCGATCTTGGCCATGTCCAGTACCTGATTGACCAGCCGGCTCAGGCGTTCGGTTTCGGTGACGATGATGTCCAGAAACTGCTGCCGTTGCGCCACATCCATACCGGCATCGTCCCGCATCATCTCCGAGAGCGCCCTGATGGAGGTCAAGGGCGTGCGCAATTCGTGTGTCACCGAGGACATGAAATCGTCCTTGAGCCGGTCCAGGCTCTTGAGCTGTTCATTGGCCTGGCGAAGCTCGGCCGTGGCGCGCTCAAGCGATTGCGACTTTTCCTCCAGCGCCTGCGAGTAAGCGCGCAACTGAGAGGCTTCATCAAGGATGCGCATGACATCGTCCAGGTCCAGCACCTCCTCCTCGACCGCCGAGGCCACCACCACGCGGGCCGATGCGCTGCCGATGGCCCCTGCGAGCTGCATCTCGACAAAATGCACCAGGCGCGCATCGGCTGGCAACTGATCGGCTGCCGTCACCCCCTGCTCGCGGGCATAGGCATCGAACAGCCGCCGGCTGCGGTCTGCACCGAGAAAGCGGGCCGCCAGCGCCTGCAGGGCCGGCACCTGCGCACGCCCCTGCCAGAACACCGGGTGGGCGTCTTCGGTCCGCCGGAACACATCGACGAACAGCAAGGCCTGGCTGGTCTCGGCCGCCGAGGGCGCGCGCCAGAGTGACACGCCGACATAGGCTCCGATGTTGGCCAGCAGGCTCCAGAACAGCGAATGGGTCAGGTTGTCCAGTCCCTGCAGGCCCAAAAACGCCTCCGGCCGCAACCACACCATGTCGAACAGCCCGTGCTGCAGAAAACCGTCCGCCAGCCAGCCCGACTTGGCCAGCGAGGGCAGCATCAGCGTGTAGGCCCAGAACACAAAGCCCATCAGCAACCCCGCCAGAGCGCCCCGGCGCGTGCCCCCCTTCCAGTACATGCCACCGAGCAGTGCCGGCGCAAACTGGGCCACGGCGGCAAAACTGATCAGACCGATGCTCACCAGGGCGTAGGCTTCACCGGCCAGGTGAAAGTACAGGTAACCCAGCAGCAGGATGGCCAGGATGGCGAGACGGCGGATCAGCAGCAGAACACCCGTGAGATCGCCCGCAGCCCGTGCACCGAAACGCCGCGTACGCAGCAGCAGGGGCATCACCAGGTCGTTGCAGACCATGGTGGAGACGGCGATGGCTTCCACGATCACCATGCCGGTCGCTGCCGAGAGTCCGCCCACAAAAGCCAGCAACGCCAGTGCGTGCTGTCCCTGATCCAGCGGCAGCGACAGAACGAACATTTCCGGGTTCATGCGCCCGGGTCCGAAATGCAGCAGGCCTCCGATGGCAATGGGCAACACGAACAGGTTGATCAGCAGCAGGTACAGGGGGAACACCCACACCGCACGCCGAAGATGCGACTCGTGCACGTTCTCGACCACCATCACCTGGAACTGGCGGGGCAGAAAAATCACCGACAGCATGGCCAGCAGCGTCAGGCCCAGCCATTGGGCGTAGGCAAAGTCCTGTCCCTGACCAAACTGCAGCAAGGTGCGAATGGCGGCATCGGCGTCGGCACGATCAAACAGGTCTTCCAGGCCATTGAACAGGCCGTGGGTCACAAAAACACCGACGGCCAGAAAAGCCAGCAACTTGACCAGCGACTCGAATGCGATGGCCGCCACCATGCCCTCATGCCGCTCGGTACTGTCCAGATGACGCGCGCCAAAGAAAATGGTGAAGCCGGCCAGCGCCAGCGCCACGTAGAGGGTGCTGTCAGCCCACCAACGGGCCGGCTGGGCCAGCGCGGTCGCCGGCGAAGCCGTCATCACCGCGTAGCCACTGGCAATGCCTTTGAGCTGCAGGGCAATGTAGGGCACGATGCCGACCACGGTGATCAGCGTCACCAGCCCGGCGAGCAGCGGGCTCTTGCCATAGCGGCTGGCAATGAAGTCGGCGATCGACGTGAGCCTGTAGGTGCGCGCAATGCGGATCATCTTGCGCACCACCAGCCAGGCCAGGATCATCGCGAGCATGGGCCCCAGGTAGATCGGCAGGAACCAGACGCCCGAGGTGGCTGCCCGGCCGACACTGCCGAAATATGTCCAGGCGGTGCAGTAAACCGCCATGGACAGGGCATACACCCAGGCATTGCCGATGACCGAGCGCCCCTGGCGGGCACGCCAGTCTCCCCACCAGGCGATGGCGAAGAGCGCCAGCAGATAGGCGAATGAAGCGGTCAGGACCAGGCTGGGGCTGAGCATGCGCGACCGTCCTCAACGAGGGGAGCTGTCCCGGCCGGGTGCACGCTCGACCACCCAGGCCAGCACGGCGATGAGCACCGCCCACAGCAAAAACAGGGCCGCCGGGAACAGCGGCAACCCCAGCCAGCGGGCATCATGGTCCCAAAGGGCCAGAAGCGGGAAATTCAGCAACGCCAGCGCCGCCCAGAACAGGGCCACGAGGCGTTGCGACACCAGGCTGTCGTGCATGCAGATGTCTCCTCCGTGCGGGCCGGGGCCGGTCCACACCCATCAGCATTGTGCGCCGGGCACTGACCATGGGCTTACTCCCCACGGTTGCGCTCCAGCCCGCATGCAAAACGGCCGGCACAAGCCGGCCGTTGTCAGGCAGCCCCGTCCGGGATCAGGAAGCGGCCAGCAGCTGCCAGGTGTCGACCACCGAATCGGGGTTCAACGAAATCGAGCTGATGCCCTCCGCCTGCAGCCACTGGGCAAAGTCCGGGTGATCGCTGGGGCCCTGGCCGCAGATGCCCACGTACTTGCCTTCGGCCTTGCAGGCACCGATGGCCAGCTTGAGCAGCGCCTTGACCGCCGGGTCGCGCTCGTCAAAGTCGTGTGCCAGCAGCTCCAGGCCGGAGTCGCGGTCCAGGCCCAGGGTCAGCTGGGTCAGGTCGTTGGACCCGATGGAAAAGCCGTCGAAATACCGCAGGAAGTCCGTGGCCAGCACGGCGTTGCTCGGGATCTCGCACATCATGATGAGCTTGAGATCGTTTTCACCGCGCCTGAGGCCCTTGGCCGCGAGCAGTTCGGTCACCTTGCGCGCCTGCTCCAGCGTTCGCACGAAGGGCACCATGACCTGCACGTTGGTCAGGCCCATGTCCTCGCGCACCCGCTTGAGCGCCTCGCATTCCATGGCAAAGGCCTCGGCGAAATCCTCACTGATGTAGCGCGCGGCGCCACGGAAGCCCAACATCGGATTTTCTTCATCCGGCTCGTAGCGGCTGCCACCGACCAGCTTGCGGTATTCGTTGGACTTGAAGTCCGACAGGCGCACGATCACCGGCTTGGGCCAGAAGGCCGCAGCAATGGTCGCCACACCTTCGGCCACCTTGTCCACGTAGAAAGCGCGCGGGCTGGCGTGGCCGCGGGCCACCGATTCCACGGCCTTCTTCAGGTCGGCATCGATGGCCGGGTAGTCCAGGATGGCCTTGGGATGCACCCCGATGTTGTTGTTGATGATGAATTCCAGACGGGCCAGGCCGACGCCGCCATTGGGAATCTGTGCAAAGTCAAAGGCCAGCTGGGGGTTGCCGACGTTCATCATGATCTTCACGTCCACCTCGGGCATCTCGCCACGCTGGACCTCGGTGATTTCGGTCTCCAGCAGGCCGTCATAGATGTGACCGGTGTCGCCCTCGGCGCAGCTCACCGTCACCAGGGTGCCGTCCTTGAGGTGGTCGGTGGCATTGCCGCAGCCGACCACGGCCGGAATGCCCAGCTCGCGCGCAATGATGGCGGCGTGGCAGGTGCGGCCGCCGCGGTTGGTCACGATGGCGCTGGCGCGCTTCATCACCGGCTCCCAGTTCGGGTCGGTCATGTCGGTCACCAGCACGTCACCGGGCTGGACCTTGTCCATCTCGCTGATGTTGTGCACCAGGCGCACCGGGCCGGTGCCCACCTTCTGGCCGATCGCACGGCCAGACGCCAGCACGGCGCCCTTGCCCTTGAGCTTGTAGCGGGTCTCGACCTTGCCGGCCGCCTGGCTCTTCACCGTCTCGGGGCGTGCCTGCAGGATGTAGAGCTGGCCGTCGGTGCCGTCCTTGCCCCACTCGATGTCCATCGGGCGGCCGTAGTGCTGCTCGATCACCAGCGCATAGCGGGCCAGTTGCTCCACATCTTCATTGGTCAGGCTGTAGCGGTTGCGCAGTTCCACGGGCACGTCCACGGTCTTGACCAGCTTGCCGGAGGCGGCTTTTTCTTCCGGCGTGGAAAACACCATCTCGATCAGCTTGCTGCCCAGGTTGCGGCGGATCACGGCCTTCTTGCCGGCCTTGAGCATAGGCTTGTGCACATAGAACTCGTCGGGGTTCACGGCGCCCTGCACCACCGTCTCACCCAGGCCGTAGCTGGAGGTAATGAAGACCACGTCTTCAAAGCCCGACTCGGTGTCGATGGTGAACATCACGCCCGCGGCGCCGGTGTCCGAACGCACCATGCGCTGCACGCCGGCGGACAGGGCCACGTCGGCGTGGGCAAAGCCCTTGTGCCCGCGGTAGCTGATGGCGCGGTCGTTGTACAGGTAGGCGAACACCTCCTTCATCTTGTGCAGCACCTCGTCGATGCCGTGCACGTTCAGGAAAGTTTCCTGCTGGCCGGCGAACGAGGCGTCGGGCAGGTCTTCGGCCGTGGCCGACGAGCGCACGGCGAAGGTGGCCTTGTCGTTGTCGCCCACCAGCGTGGCAAAGGCCTCGCGGATGGCCTTTTCCAGATCAGCCGGGAAGGGCTGGCTCTCGACCATGGCGCGGATCTCGGCACCGGCCTCGGCCAGGGCCCGCACGTCCTCGGTGTCCAGCGCATCCAGGCGGGCATTGATGCGTTCGGTCAGGCCGTCGGCCTTGAGAAATTCGCGGAAAGCGTGGGCCGTGGTGGCAAAGCCCGTGGGCACCTTCACCCCTTGCGGCAACTGGGAAATCATCTCACCGAGACTGGCGTTCTTGCCGCCGACGGCCTCAACGTCGCTCATTCGCAGTTTTTCGAAGGGCACGACCAGTGCGGTCGGCTCGAACAGGTTGGACATGGAAGACTCCTAAGGTTGAAAAACCAGGGGCTCCGTGCACCGAATCCGGACCTGTCGTTGTGTTATGGGTCGCGCACCGGGTCAGGGAACTGCAAAAAGGGGCGACGGGGCGCGGCCGATAATCATCACCACGCTGTCGCCCCGGGATTGTAGGACGCCCCTCCCCCACCAGCGTCTGCAGCGCCCGGATCCAACCCGGGCGTCCCCTGAAATTCGCTGAAAAGCCCTTGAAATCCGTTGACTGACTGGAGCCCCATGCCCAATCGAACCGTCTTTTTCATTTCGGATGGCACCGGCATCACTGCCGAAACCTTCGGCAATGCCATCCTCAACCAGTTCGAGTCGGAGCTGCGTCGCGTTCGCCTGCCCTTCCTGGACAGCGTGGACAAGGCGCATCAGGCGGTGCGCCAGATCAACCATGCGGCGGAAGTCGAAGGCCGGCGACCGCTGGTGTTCGCCACGGTGGTCAACATGGACGTCCTGGCCGTCTTCAAGGCGCACTGCAAGGGCATGATGCTGGACATGTTCGGTACCTTCGTCGAACCGCTGGAAGACGAGCTGGGCATCAAATCCAACCACCGGGTCGGGCGTTTCTCGGACGCGTCCAAAAGCAAGGAATACAACGACCGCATTGAGGCGATCAACTTTTCGCTCATGCACGATGACGGGCAGAGCCACAAGGACCTGGAAGGCTCGGACGTGATCCTGGTGGGCGTCAGCCGCAGCGGCAAAACGCCGACCTCGCTCTACCTGGCCATGCAGCACGGGCTGAAAGCGTCCAACTACCCGTTGATTCCGGAGGATTTCGAACGCCGCAAGCTGCCGCCGGCGCTGATGCCCCACCGCAAGAAGATCTTCGGCCTGACCATCGCGCCCGAACGGCTCTCGGAGATCCGCAACGAGCGCCGGCCGAACTCCCGCTATGCCAGCCTGGAGAACTGCCGCGCCGAGGTCAACGAGGCCGAAGCCATGATGCGCCGTGAAGGCATCCGCTGGCTCTCCACCACGACCAAATCGATCGAGGAAATCGCCACCACCATCCTGCAGGAAATCCGGCCGGAACGGCTGGCGTACTGACGCTCAGCCCTGCTCGTCCCTGGCTGCCGAGTGCTGGCGGCCGGGGCCAAAGCCGTGCGCCTGTCGGCCCAGTGCAAATGAGGCAAACAGCTTGATCCAGAGAGTGGACCCTGCAACGGCGATCCAGTCCTGGCGCTCCAGCGCCTGAAATCCGAGCACGGCCACCAGGACACCCACCAGCACGACGCCCCCGATGAGGTTGATCACCATCTCGTAAGGTGCGTACCGTTCAGCATTGGGTGGCGGCACCCCTTTCTTGAGTGCAACCTCGGAGAAGTCGCGTCTGACCAGGATGCGCCAAGCTCTGCGCAGCCAGAAAAAAGCCACCGGAAACAGCGCCAGCAAAAAAATCCAGTTGATGATGAAAACGCTCATGCCGGGTCCTTGAAGCCGGCCTGTCGGCCGGAGAGTTCGATTCTCTCAATAAAAAACCCCCGCGGGTCGCCCTGCGGGGGTTTGCCGGACCGGATCGGTGAAGACCCGGTCAAGGTCTCGGCAGATCAGTGACCTGCGCTAGCCTGGCCAGCGCCTTTGGGCACGCGGACCGACTCCACCAGGGCCTGGATGTGCTGGGGCACCGGTGCCGACATCTTGCTCACCACATAGGCCACGATGAAGTTGACGATCGCACCCACGGTACCGAAGGCTTCGGGAGTGATGGTGAAGAAACCATTCACGCCACCGACCATCTCCACGTATTCCGTGCCTTTGATGAAGAAGATGCCCTTGTGTGCGAACACATAGAACAGCGTCACAGCCAGACCGGCAATCATGCCCGCAGTGGCACCCTTGTCGGTCACGGTCTTGCTGAAGATGCCCATCATCAGTGCGGGGAAGATGGTCGAAGCAGCGATACCGAAGGCCAGCGCCACCGTACCGGCCGCAAAGCCCGGCGGGTTCAGGCCCAGGTAACCAGCGACCAGGATGGCGCCCACCATGGACAGCTTGCCCGCCATCAGCTCACCCTTCTCGCTGATGTCGGGCTTGATGGCGCCCTTGATCAGGTCGTGGGACACGGCCGACGAGATGGCCAGCAGCAGACCGGCGGCGGTGGACAGCGCGGCGGCCAGACCACCGGCAGCGACCAGCGCGATCACCCAGTTGGGCAGCTGCGCAATTTCCGGGTTGGCCAGCACGATGATGTCGGCGTTCACGGTCAGCTCATTGCCCTTCCAGCCAGCGGCTTCCGCCTTGGCCAGCACGGCTTCGTTCTTGGTCTTGTCGTTGTAGAACTGGATGCGCCCATCGCCGTTCTTGTCCTCGAACTTCAGCAGGCCGGTCTTCTCCCAGCGCTTCATCCACTCCGGACGCTCGTCGTACTTCAGGCTGGCTTCGGTAGCGAACAAGTCGCCGTTGGCCTTGACCACGTCAGACTTCACCACCATCTGACCGGAGGCGTCAGAGCCCAGACCGACGGCGGTGTTGGTGGTGCCAATCAGGTTCAGGCGAGCCATGGCGCCCACGGCAGGTGCCGTGGTGTACAGCAGGGCGATGAACACCAGCGCCCAGCCGGCGGACGAGCGGGCGTCGGCCACCTTCGGCACAGTGAAGAAACGAACGATCACGTGGGGCAGACCCGCGGTACCGATCATCAGCGACACGGTGTAGAAGAACATGTTCAGCATCGAGCCGGCGGAGCTGGTGGTGTACTTGGCAAAGCCCAGATCGGTCACCACCTGGTCCAGCTTGGCCAGCAGCGACACGTCGGTACCGGCCATGGCGGAACCTAGGCCCAGCTGCGGCAGGAAGTTGCCGGTCAGGTTCAGGGAGATGAAGAAAGCCGGCACCAGGTAGGCGACGATCAGCACGATGTACTGCGCCACCTGGGTGTAGGTGATGCCCTTCATGCCACCGAACACAGCGTAGGCGAACACGATCGCCATGCCGATGTAGATGCCCTGCTCACTGGAGACGCCCAGGAAGCGCGCGAAGGTCACGCCCACGCCGGTCATCTGGCCGATGATGTAGGTCAGCGAAGCGACCAGCAGACACAGCACGGCCACGTTGCGGGCGGTCTTCGAGTAGAAGCGGTCGCCGATGAACTCGGGCACAGTGAATTTGCCGAACTTGCGCAGATACGGCGCCAGCAGCATGGCCAGCAGCACGTAGCCGCCGGTCCAGCCCATCAGGAACACGGCGCCGCCGTAGCCCATGTTGGAGATAAGGCCGGCCATCGAGATGAACGAGGCAGCCGACATCCAGTCAGCGGCCGTGGCCATGCCGTTGGTCACGGGGTGCACACCGCCGCCGGCCACGTAGAACTCGGACGTGCTGCCCGCACGTGCCCAGAAGGCAATGCCAAGGTAGAGCGCAAAGCTCAACCCGACAAACAGGTAAATGGTGGTTTGAAGTTCCATTTGGGTCTTCCTTGATCAGTCTTCCTGCATGCCGAACTTGCGATCGATCTTGCCCATCTGGCTGGCGTACCAGAAGATGAGTGCGATGAACACGTAAATGGATCCTTGCTGGGCAAACCAGAAGCCCACGGGATAACCGCCGAGCTTGATACCGTTGAGCGCGTCAGCAAACAGGATGCCGGCGCCATAAGAGACCAGGAACCAGATCACCAGCACTTTGGTCAGCAGACCCAGTGTGGCGCTCCAGTAG
>JBJTNV010000043.1:0-15360 GCA_046074205.1 Hydrogenophaga sp. | reverse complement strand
GCCGGGCATGGCCAGGGCGGCTTCCTTGTTGATCTTCTTGATGCGGGCATGGGCCACGGGCGCGCGCACGATGTCCATGTGCAGCATGCCGGGCATCTTGATGTCGTCGACATAGTTGCCCTTGCCCTGGATGAAGCGGGCATCTTCCTTGCGCAGGCGCGAGGCGCCCATGCCGGCCAGCGCGATTTCGCGGGCTTCGGCGGTTTGTACGGGTGCGTTCATGGCTGGTGTCTCCTGCGTATGGTTAGGCGGTGGCCGTGGCCTGCTCTTGCAGCTTCCTGGCGGCGTACTGCACCGCTTTGACGATGTTCTGGTAGCCGGTGCAGCGGCACAGGTTGCCGCTCATGCCCATGCGGATTTCTTCTTCGGTGGGGTTGGGGTTCTCCTGCAAAAAGCGGTAGGCGCGCATGAGCATGCCGGGGGTGCAGAAGCCGCACTGCAGGCCATGCTCCTGGTAGAAGCCTTCCTGCACCGCGTGCAGCACGCCTTTGTTCGCGAGCCCTTCAACGGTCAGCACGTCGCTGCCGTCGCACTGCACTGCCAGGTGGGTGCAGCTCTTGACCGAGCGGCCGTCAATGTCCACGGTGCAAGCACCGCAATGGCTGGTTTCGCAGCCGATGTGCGCGCCGGTGAGGTTGAGTTCTTCACGCAGGAAGTGGATCAGCAAGGTGCGCGGCTCCACCGCCTTTTCCTGCGCCTTGCCGTTCACATTGACGCTGATGAGTTTCTTGGCCATGTTCTGTCTCCTTGGGGGTTCACTGGGCGCGCGACCAGGCTTTTTGCAGGGCGCGTCGGACCATTTCGCCGGCCATCGCGGTCTTGTATTCGGCGTCGCCGCGCAGGTCTTCGGCCGGCTCGCACACGGCCATCGCGGCCTCGGCGGCCTTGGCCACGTTCTCTGGCGTGAAGGGCTGGTTCAGCAGCGCGGCCTCGGCGGCCTCGGCGCGCAGCGCGGTCGGCGCCACATTGGTCAGGCCGATGCGGATGTGCGTCACGGTGTTGCCGCTCTTGCGCAGCACCACCGCGCAACCGGCGGTGGCCCAGTCACCGGTCTTGCGCTTGAGCTTTTCGTAGGCCCAGCCGGTGCCGTGGGCAAAGGCCGGCACGCGAATGGCGACCATGACTTCGGTCTCCTCCAGCAGCGTCATGTAGGTGCCGAGGAAAAAGCCGTTGGCCGCCACGGTGCGGCGGCCGTTGGGGCCTTCGAGCACGAATTCGGCGTCGCACACCAGCGACAGGGCCGGGTGGTCGTTGCCCGGGTCGCCGTGGGCAATGTCGCCGCCGATGGTGCCGCGGTTGCGCACCTGGGGATCGGCGATCAGCTGGGCGGCTTCGGCCAGCAGCGGCACCTTGGCCTGCAGGATGGGTGAGTGGATCAGGTCGTTTTCCACCGTCATCGCGCCGATGACGACGGTGTTGCCTTCTTCGCAGATGCCGCGCAGTTCGGGGATGCGGTTGATGTCGATCAGGTGCTCGGGCTGGGCGAAGCGCAGCTTCATCATCGGCAGCAGGCTGTGGCCACCGGCCAGCAGCTTGGCGTCCGGGCCGAACTGGCCCAGCAGGGCCACGGCCTCACCCACGCTCTTGGGCGCGTGGTACTCGAAACGCGGTGGAATCATGCTTGTCTCCTGTAGATCGGGTGGCAGATGGGCTGATGTCAGCGCCATCCCAGTCTGCGGGAGAACCCAATCCCGACATCACCGTCGGGTTTTGAACTCATGAGTTCACAAAAATACCCATTGTTCGCACGAACGGTGTGCTGGGCTGCACGAAACGCTTAGAACAGGGTTTCGCTGGCCGGCAATCCGGGTATGTCCTAGGGCATCGTTGCCCGGTCAGTGCCGAGCCAGCAGCCCCAGGGCTTCGCGCAGGCGCGCCACTTCTCCGCGGGCCACCGGAATGGGCTCGCGGCGCGGGCCCTTGAGCACCACCTGCGTTTTGGTGCCGTCCCGGCCCAGCTCGGCCACCGCATGCAGATTGACGATGAAGCAGCGGTGCACGCGCATGAACTGCGCCGGGTCCAGCCGGGCCTGCAGGTCACCGATGCTCAGGTTGCAGAAGTGCAAGCCGTCGCGCGTGAGAATGCGCGTGTAATGCGCCTGGGACTCCAGACTCAGCACATCCTGCGTGTCGACAAAGGCCACCTTGTGGTTGGCCACCATCGGTATCCGGGTCAGGCGGCGGTTGACAGCCGGCGTGGCGGGCTCTTCCTGGCTCACCACCGAGGTGACGTCATAGAACACCAGCACGAAACCGGTGGTATGACCCTGCTGGTCGGCCAGCCGGGTGACCTTGATCAGCAGCACCTGCTCCGGGATGTTGATGATCATCGTCATCGGCACGGCGTTGGCCACCGGGCAGCTGGAGGCCTGGTCGAGCAGGAAGCTGACTTTGGGCTTGGAGCGCTCCGGGTGGAAAGAGGTCACCAGCTGGTCAAAGGGCTGTTTTTCGTTGACCGGCAGCACCTTGCGCGCAAAGTCGTTCATCGCCAGCACCGTGCGCTGGGCGTCGAGATGGATCACCCCGACCTCGAACTTTTCGAACAGGTACAGGGGCGTCTGGGGTGTCGCCGTGGCCGGCGATGGCGTGGGCATCGGGCGTGTCTCCGGTCGCCGGTCTGACGCCGACATGCCCGAAGCGTACCCCATATTGATAAATGTCAAGAGCGGTCCTGGGGTGATGTGAGAGCCTCCTGCACCACAAGGGCGCGATGGGCGCACCCGCTTGGGGACTTCATGAACAAACTGGTTTGGGTGGGCGCGTTGGGCGCTTTTTTTGTTTCGGCGACTGCCGCCCAGACCGCCTGTGCGGTGCCTGACGGCGGCAGGCTTCTGGCCTCGGGTTGCTTTCAGTGTCACGGCACCAATGGGCAGAACGGGACGTTCAACGCCATTGCCGGCGGGGGGCAGCTTGACATGCTCAACAAGCTCAGGGACATGCGATCCAAAGACCCTCGTGGCAGCATCATGAATCCGCATGCCAGGGGATACACCAGTGAGCAGCTGGCGTGCATCACGCTGTACTTTTCAAAGCAGCGCAAGCTGTAAAAACGGGGAGCTGGAAATGATCAACAGAAGGCATGTTCTCGGGGCCATCGGTGGGGGCTCGTTGGCCGCGCTGGCGCCTATTCCGGTGTTGGCTGCCGCAACACCCCGCGTCATCGTCGTCGGCGGTGGCATGGCGGGCGTTGCAGCGGCCAAGTACATCCGGCTCTGGAGCGGCAAAACGATTGCGGTGACGCTCATCACACCCGATACGGGCTATGTGTCCAACATCATGAGCAACCTGGTGATCACCGGGCAACTGGCCTACAGCAAGCTGCAATTCGCCTACACCAAGCTGGCCAGCAACCACGGTGTCACCGTCGTCAAGGGGACCGTCACGGACGTCAGTGGTTACGGCAGCGCTTTGACCGGCACGGTCAAGCTCAGCTCGGGCGCCTCGTACACCAGTGAACGTCTCGTGCTGGCCCCCGGTATATCCATGGACGAAGTGCCGGTGACCCGTGGTGTGGACGGACAGACAGCACCCGTGCTGCATGCCTGGCAGGCGGGCGCCCAGACCACGGCTTTGCAGACCTTGCTGGCGGGCATGCCCGCCAACGCCAGTGCGCGCTTTGTGTTGACCATTCCGGGCAAGCCCTATCGGTGTCCCCCTGGCCCCTACGAACGCGCCTGCGTCATCGCCGACTACCTGTATCGCAACAAACCCGGCGCCAAAATTTACGTTCTCGACGAGAACCCTGACATCACGGCTGAACCGGAGAACTTCCGAAAGGCTTTTGCCAACTATTACCAGAAGGGTGTTCTGGAGTACTGGCCCTCGACCAAAGTCAACTCCGTCACCGCGCCGTCGGGAGCCCCTGCGGTCGTGGGCAAGCAGCAGACGGTCTCCTTCACCACCACTGACGTTGCGAACACGATCGGTGCCAACTCGGTGCGTTCCGGTGAACTGTACGGTGACGTGATGAACATCATCCCGCCCCACCGGGCGCCTGAGGTGGCCCGGTTGGCGGGTGTCGTGCCTGCAGGGGCACGCTTCGCCCCGGTGTCTGTGCTCACCTTCGAGTCGATGGTGGCCGGACGCCAGAAGATTCATGTCATCGGCGATGCCTCGGATACGTCGCTGCCCAAGGCCGGGCACGTCGCCAACCAGGAAGCCAAAATCTGCGCCAACGCGATCATCAACCTGTTCAAGGGCCTGGCCGTCGAGCCCATGCCGACGGCCAATTCGGCGTGTTTCTCTCCGATCAACAGCACGCAGGCCTCCTGGCTGACCGCGGTGTATCAGTACAGACTGAGGGACGCCAACGGCGCGGAACTGCCGGAAAACAAGCGGTTTGTCACCTGGGATGGTGTGAGCCAGACCTACGCCTCAGCCATCGAGGCATCCGCACCTTCCACCGGGAATTTTTCAAAGATGACCGGCTGGTACAACGTACTCATGGGCGAAACGTTCACCTGAGCAGACCGATCTCATGCCTGGCCAGCCGTTGGCGTGGCCTGTCGTGCTCAGTGCTCGGTTTGAGAGGGCAGACTCAATGTCACGGTAGCCGGCCCTTGCCGGGAGGGGCCCAGACGCACCGCGTGACGGGTCACCGCCTGCAGCACCAGGCCTTCCTCCAGAACGGCGCCGACACGGTATGGGCGCGGTGCCTGGTCGTCCAAGGCGATCAGGGCTGTGCCGGTATCACCGGCCTGATCCACGACCCCCAGCAGGCTGTAGCGGGAGACTTCGGCGAAAGACGCAGGCTGGGTGGGGGCCGTGTCGTCCGCAGCACCCAGGGCCCGGGCGACAGCGCTGGTATCGCTGAGGGGAACCGATGGCTCGGCAGTGGTCAGGGGGACGTCCGGACTGCGCCCTGCCGCCCGCAATGCCCAGTAGCCCACGTTCAGGCCTGCAAGCAACCAGATCAGGCCCGCGATGAAGGCCGGCCAACGGGCGGGCAACCCCTGCTGCAGGGCCGCTTTCTTTCGTTCGAAGGGCGTCATGGGCCGATTATGATCGGCACCCGTCGGTGCAGCCGTTGTGTTGCGCCACACCCATCTGTTGCGCTCCCGCACCGTGTGGTGCGGCGTGCCCCGCCCCCGGGAGACCGTTTTGAATTTCTCACCCCGCTGTCTTCCCATGTCCCGCCGCCGGGCGAGGGGCTTTACGCTGATTGAGTTGATGGTGGTGCTGGTCATCATTGGTGTGCTCGCCGCGCTGATCGTGCCCAACGTGCTCGACCGCGCCGACGATGCGCGCACCACCGCCGCCAAAACCGACGTCAACAACCTGATGCAGGCGCTCAAGCTCTACAAGCTCGACAACCAGCGTTTTCCCACTGCTGAGCAGGGGCTCCATGCGCTGGTCGCCAAGCCCTCGGCAGGCCCGGTGCCGCCGAACTGGCGACGCTACCTGGACAAGCTCCCCGCCGACCCCTGGAGCCGTCCTTACCAGTACCTCAACCCCGGGCTTCATGGTGAAGTGGATGTGCTTTCCTTGGGTGCCGACGGACAGGCCGGCGGCGAAGGAAAGGATGCCGATATCGGCAGCTGGGAGTGAGCTTGCCCCCCCCGAAGGGAAGACACGCCAGCCTCCGGCACAGCGTCTTGCCATCGCCAGTCCGGGGATTCACCCTGCTGGAGCTGATGATCGTCGTGGCGCTGATCGCGCTGGCGACAGCGGGCGTATCGCTGGCGCTGCGTGACAGCGGGCAGGATGCGCTGGAGCGTGAGGCCCTGCGGTTGTCAGCCTTGCTGGAATCGGCGCGGGCGCAGTCGCGCGCCAGTGGTGTGACGGTGCGCTGGCGCTCCACCGGCAGCGGTTTTGAATTTCAGGAGGGGGCGTCCCCTGCGTCGGCCGGTCCGGGTGCACGGTCGGCGCTCCGTCCCTGGCTCAGTGCCGACACCCGGGCGCATATCACGCAACCGCCCGGGGCTACCTTCCTGGTCCTGGGGCCAGACCCGCTCATCGGTGCTCAGAGCCTGCTGTTGATGCACGGGGACCAGCGCCTGCGGCTGGCGACCGACGGCCTGGCCCCGTTCACGGTGTCCACCGGGGAGGACGCGCCGTGAGTCTGCGCAGGCACGGTGGTTTCACGCTCATCGAAGTGCTGGTGGCCCTCGCGGTGGTGGCGGTCGCCCTGGTGGCCGGCTTGCAGGCCAGCGGGGCGCTGACACGGGCTGCCACCCGGCAGGGCGACCAGTGGCTTGCCCAGCTGTGTGCCGAAAACGAGCTCACCCGACTGCGCCTGATGCGCCAGTTGCCCGGCGTCGGTGAGAGCACCTCGACTTGTGAACAGGCCGGCCAAAGCCTGCAGGTGCGGCTGGTGGTGGTCACCACACCCAACCCGAACTTCCGGCGCATTGACGCCGTGGTGGACGGCACAGTGGACGGCGACACGGTGCGCCTGCTGACGCTGTCGACCGTCATGGGGCGGTACTAGATGAGCCTCCACGCGCCACCGCGGCGCCCTTGCAACGGCTTTACCCTCATCGAGGTGCTGGTGGCATTGGCGGTGATGGCGCTGCTGGCGCTGCTGAGCTGGCGCTCCATCGATGGCATGTCACGCACGCAGTCACTCACTCGCGAGCGGGCCGATCACGTGCTGCGCCTGCAAGGGGCCATCGGGCAGTGGGTCGCTGATCTCGATGCTGTCATCGACACACAGGAGCTTGGTCCTTTGGAGTTTGACGGTGCGGGTCTGCGGCTGACGCGCCGGGACGCCACCGAAGCCGGTCTTCACAGCCCGGGTGTGCGGGTGGTGGCGTGGGCGGTACGCAATCGTCAGTGGATGCGCTGGCAGTCCCCTGCCCTGCAGCAACGTGATGAACTGGCAAGCGCCTGGCAGCGCGCAGCCGCCTGGACACAGGGCATGGACCCGGAAACCCCGTCGCGCGACAGCGGCGACAGTGCGATCGCGGTGGCTGCCATCGAGCAGTGGCAGATCTACTACCACCGGAGCGAAACCTGGAGCCATCCGCTGTCTTCTGCGGGCCAGGAGGCGGGCGGGAGCACCGCGGTGCAGTTGCCCAATGGTGTCCGGCTGGTGCTGACCATGAGCCCTGGCCAGCCAGTCGCTGGCCGGCTGACACGGGACTGGTTTCGCCCCGCGCTGGGGGCCAGCCCATGAGGAATCGGCCACCACGCGCCGCTGCCCCGCAGGGTGCCGGACCCTGCGCCGCCGTGGCAGCGCCGCGGCGCTGCCGCTCAGGGGGCGCGGCGCTGCTGTTGGCCATGCTCACCGTGGCGCTGGTCTCGACCATGGCCACCGCAGCGCTGTGGCAGCAGTGGCGTGCGGTCGAAGTCGAGAAGGCCGAACGCCAGCGGGCGCAGGCGGGATGGATTCTGGTGGGTGCGCTGGACTGGGCGCGTCTGATTCTGCGAGAAGACGAACGCGGCAACCGCCTCAACGGCAACGCCGACCACCTTGGCGAGCCCTGGGCCTTGCCACTGGAGGAAGCACGGTTGTCCAGCTTTCTGGCCGCAGATCGCGACAACAACGCTGACGCTGTGTTGCCGGCATTCCTGTCGGGCCGCATCATCGACCAGCAGTCACGCCTGAACTTTCTGAGCCTGGTGCGGCCCAGCGATGCCGGAGCGCAGACCGATGTGCAGATCTCCAAACCTGACCGGGCGGCTCTCGCCAGGCTGTACGACGTGCTGAACCTGCCGTCTGCCGAACTCGACGAGGCCGCACAGAAGCTGTTGCAGGCGCAGCGCCGGGTGTCCGACGGAACGCCGTCTTCCGGCGCACCGCTGGTGCCGGTCAGGTTTGCGCAACTCGCCTGGCTGGGCATCAGCGAGAACAGCCTGTTGGCGCTGGAGCCTTTCGTGACCGTGCTGCCCGAGCGCACGCCAGTGAACCTCAACACCGCCCGTGCAGAGGTGCTGGTGGCCAGCCTGCCCGGTCTGGGACTGGCTGACGCGCAAAAACTGGTGTTGGCGCGGGACCGCGAACCCTGGCGCGACCTCGGTGATGTGGCCCGTCTCCAACCCGCCCTGGCCAACCAGCTGCAGGCCGAACGGCATGCGCTGCGTTCGCGCTTTTTTGAAGTTCGTGGCCAGCTGCGACTGGAGACATTGGTCATCGAAGAGCGTTCGCTGGTGGTGCGCAACGACCTGCAGGTCAGCGTGCTTTGGCGCGAGCGCTTCACCACCCGCTGAGGGCACGGGGCGACCACAGTCGGCGCACGACAGCCGGTCAACCGCGCTCTCTAGAATCCATGCACCGTTCATTCCCGACACTCCGTGCTGATCCTCACTCCTTCTGACCCGACGCTGGCAACCGCCAACGGCCCCGCCGCCCAGCTGGCCTGGGTGCGCACGGCCAATGGTCAGCACGGCGGCGAACATGGTGTCTGCGCTGCTTCGCTGCTGCCCGCCGAGACCGAGGTGGTGTTGGTGCTGCCGGTGCTCGCCGTTTCCTGGCACCGTGTGGCCCTGCCCAGGGTGGCGGGTGGGCGCCTGCGCAACGCGCTCGAAGGACTGCTCGAAGACCGCCTGCTGGGCGATGCGTCGGACCTGCATTTCGCCCTCGAACCAGGCGGCCGGCCCGGCCAGACCCTGTGGATTGCAGCCTGCGACAAGGCCTGGCTTCGCTCCTGGCTGCGGGCCCTGGATGCCGCAGGCCGGCCGGTCAGTCGCATCGTCCCGGGGCTGTGGCCCCACACAGGGATTGAGCCCTTGCACCAGGCACATGTGGTGGGCGGCCGGGCGTGGCTGAGCACCGCCAGCGAACAGGGCGTGCGCAGTCTGCCCCTCGACGCTGCCGGCACCGTCGTCACGACCGCTGAAGCGGGGCGCTGGCAGGCCGATCCGGTGGTGGCCGAACAGGCTGAACAGGCGCTTGACCGGCGCTTTGAACCGGTGCCCCTACACGAATGGATGCTGCAGAGTGCCCGGTCTGACTGGAACCTTGCGCAGTTCGATCTGAGCCTGTCCCGCAGCGCCCGTCGTGGCCAGCGTGTTCGGCGGGCGCTGCGCGAGCTCGTGGGTTCGCCGGCCTGGCGTCCGGCCCGTTGGGGCATGGCGTCGCTGCTGGCGTCGCTGTTGCTTGGTCTGAACACCGCTGCCTGGCAGGAGCGCAACAGCCTGGGCGACAAGCGCGCCGCCGTGCGCCAGACCCTGCAACAAACGTTTCCACAGGTCACGCTGGTGCTCGATCCCCCGCTGCAAATGGAACGTGAGCTGCAGCGCCTGCAGGTGGCGAGCGGCCAGCTGGGTCCGCATGACCTGGAGGCCATGCTCTCCGCCCTGGGGCAGAACATCCCCGCGATTCAGCCCACCCGACTGACCTACAGCCGCGGTGAACTCCGGCTGCAGGGGCCTGTTGAGCAACTCACCGGTCTGGCCGGTGCCGTGCCCGCCCAGGCATGGCAAGCCGACGTGCAGGGTGACACCCTGGCCCTGCGGCCGCGAGAACCCGGAGCTGCTCCATGAACGACCGTGTCCGTCGCCCTGACATCCAGCTGCGCCAAACCCTGGGCGCCATCTGGGGGCGACGGGCCGCCCGTGAGCGTCTGGCGCTCGGCTTTGCCGCTGCGGTGGTGGGGCTGGCCATGCTGTGGTGGCTGGGGCTGGCGCCGGCTCTGGCTACCTTGCACCGGGCGCCGCAGCAGCACCAGGCACTCGATGCCCAGCTGAGCCGCATGCGGGTCATGGCGACCCGTGCCCAGGCCCTGAAAGCTCAGGGCGGTGCGCCGCTGTCCCGTGACGCCACGCAACGTGCGTTGGAGCAGGCCACGCGCGATCTGCTCGGCAACGCGGGTCAGCTGAGCTGGCAGGGCGATCAGGCCACCGTCGTGCTCACCGCCGCCCCGCCCGACGCTTTGGCCGGCTGGCTGGAACAGGTGCGCATCAACGCCCGCCTGGTGCCGGTACAGGCCGACCTGCGGTTCAACGCCAGTCCGGCGGGCTGGTCTGGCCAGCTGGTGCTCGCCGGGCCAGGCCCGGGGGCGGGCAACTGATGGTCACCAGCGCAGTCACGCGTCTTGCATGGCTCGGTCTTGTGCTGGGCTTGCTGATGGCTGTGCTGCTGTTTGCGCCCGCCCGTTGGCTGGCCGATGCACTGACGCAGGTCTCCGGCCAGCGCTTGCAGCTGGTCAACGCACGCGGAACGGTCTGGTCCGGCCAGGCCGATCTGCTGCTGACGGGCGGGGACGGCAGCCGTGGCGAAACCGTGTTGCCCCAGGGCGTGCGCTGGCGCTTGCGCCCCGCCTGGGCCGACGCAGGACCTGCGGCACAGATCGACATCGAGGCTCCCTGCTGCACGTCGCAGGCGCTTCAACTGACGGTACGGCCGGGCTGGCAGCGCCTGCAGTTGACGCTGGCACCGTTTCAGAGCCAGTGGCCCACCGATTTGCTGACGGGCCTGGGCACCCCGTGGAACACCTTGCGTTTCGAAGGCCGGCTGCAATTGGCTTCACCGGGGCTGACCTTGCAGTGGTCCGCCGGCCGCAGCCGCCTGCAGGGAGCGCTGGAACTGCAGGTGCATGACCTGACGTCGCGCCTGTCCACCGTGCGTCCGCTGGGCAGCTACCGATGTTCCCTGGACGCCCCAGCCGGCAGCGACGGCGCCACACTCTCGCTGCACACCCTCAGTGGCGACCTGCAGGTCCAGGGGCAGGGGCAATGGACGGCCGGGCGCCTGCATTTTCGGGGCGAGGCCTCGGCCCTGCCGGGTCGCGAGGCGGCATTGGCCAACCTGCTCAATATCGTAGGTCGCCGGCAGGGTGAACGGTCGTTGCTGAGCGTCGGCTGACCCTGCCCCCACTCAGATAGGATGAACGCATGAAAGCCCTCTCTCTTCGAGCCACCCGTGCAGCAGGCCGGTGGACGCTGCTGTGCCTGTTGGTGGTCGTTGCGGTCGGTGGCCATCCTGCTTTTGCGAAGAAACAGAGCCGCCGGGCCGAGACGGTGACGCTGAACTTTGTCAACGCCGACATCGAGGCAGTGGCACGCACCCTGTCCACCATCACCGGCCGCAATGTGGTGGTGGACCCGCGCGTCAAAGGTTCCGTGAGCCTTTCCACCGACAAGCCCGTGCTGCCGTCGGTCGCGCTCGACCAGTTTGCCGCTGCCGTTCGTCTGCAGGGCTTTGCGCTGGTGGACACGGGTGAACTCTACAAAATCGTGCCCGAGGCCGACGCCAAGCTCCTGGGCAACAGGGTCCATGCCGGTGCGGCAGACCAGTGGTCCGCCTCCAATCAGATCGTCACGCAGATCTTTCGCCTCAACCATGAGAACGCGAACAACCTGGTGCCCGTGCTTCGTCCACTGATCGGTCCGAACAACACCATCAACGTCAACCCGGGCAACAACTCGCTGATCATCACCGACTACGCAGACAACCTGCAACGCATGGGTCGCATCATCACGGCCCTGGACGTGGCCGGCGCGACCGATGTCGAGATCATCCCGCTGCAGCACGCCATTGCTGCCGATCTGTTGCCGCTGGTGAACAAACTCATCGAAGCCGGCAGTCCGGGGGGGGGCGCCCCTGCCGGAGATGCCTCCTACAAAACCACCCTGGTGGCCGAGCCCCGCAGCAACAGCCTGGTCATGCGCGCAGCCAACCCGGCACGGCTGGCCCTGGTCCGCTCCCTGGTCACCCGGCTGGACCAGCCCTCCTCGCAGGCCGCGACGGGCGACATGCATGTGGTGTATCTGAAGAATGCGGATGCTGCAGCGCTCGCCGCTACCTTGCGCGCGGCCATGGCCGGCGGCGTCGCGGCCCCCAACCCCCCTGCCCGTGTGGCTCCCGGTACGGCGGGCGCTTCCAGCGCGACCCCCGCACCGGGGGGCGCCGTCGCCCAGCTGCCCGGAGGCGGGCAGATACAGGCCGACCCGTCGACCAACGCGCTCATCATCACCGCGCCAGAGCCGCAATACCGACAGCTGCGTGCGGTCATCGACCAGCTCGACGCTCGTCGCGCGCAGGTCTATGTGGAAAGCCTGATCGCGGAAGTGAACGCCGACAAGGCAGCCGAGTTCGGTATCCAGTGGCAGGGCCCGATCGGCAAGGCCGGCGACAGTGCCATCGGCCTGCTGGGGACCAACTTCGGTACCGGCGGTGGCAATATCTTCAACCTGGCCGCCGGTGGCGGCGCCAGCGCGCCCGCCGCCGGCCTGAACCTGGGCGTGGCCGCGCGCGCCAACGGTGTGTACTTCCTGGGGTTCCTGGCGCGTTTCCTGCAGCAAAACGGCGAGGGCAACATCCTCTCCACGCCCAACCTGCTGACCCTGGACAACGAGGAAGCCAAGATCGTGATCGGGCAGAACGTGCCCTTTGTGACCGGCCAGTACACGAGCAACAACACCAGCAACGGCTCGGTCAACCCGTTCCAGACCATCGAGCGCAAGGACGTGGGCCTGACCCTGCGCGTCAAACCGCAGATCAGCGAGAACGGCACCATCAAGATGACCATCTTCCAGGAGGTCAGCAGCGTGCAGGAATCGTCGGTCAACGCCGCCGGGGGATTGATCACCAACAAGCGCTCCATTGAGTCCACCGTGCTGGTCGACGATGGTTCGGTGGTGGTGCTCGGCGGGCTGCTGCAGGATTCGTACGCCGGCAACGAGGACAAGGTACCCGGTCTGGCCGATGTGCCCATCCTCGGCGGCCTGTTCGCCAGCGAAAAACGCAGCCGCAAGAAGACCAACCTCATGGTGTTCCTGCGGCCGGTCGTGCTGCGCGACGCACGCGCCACCAGCAGCCTGTCGCTGGACCGTTACGATCAAATGCGCGCCATCCAGCAAGACGCACAGCCGGCGCCCAGTGCCGTGCTGCCGGTCCGTGACGCGCCGGTGATGCCGTCCCAGCTGCCCCCCGCCAGCCCGGCACCGGCGCCCAAATGAATCGTTGGCCATGAAATATCCGCTGCCCTACGCGTTCGCCCGCGAACACCAGTGGCTGCTGGAGGACGATGGTCAGCCTGGCCTGACCCTGCTGGGCAGCCTTACACCGGCCAGCGACGGCGAAGCCCAGACGCGACGCCTGTCGGCCCTGTCCGAAATCCTTCGGACGCACGAGGTGCGCGAACTGCGGTGGGAGTCGGCCGATACGCTGGCCCAGCGCATCAGCGCAGCCTACGCCCAGGGCGAATCCAGCGCGGCCGCGGTGGTCAGCGAGGTGCAGGATGACGCCGACCTCGGTCGCATGATGCAGGAACTGCCGGCCATCGAAGACCTGCTGGAAACCGCCGACGACGCGCCCATCATCCGCATGCTCAACGCACTGCTCACGCAGGCCGCGCGCGATGGCGCCAGCGATATCCACATCGAGCCCTACGAACGCCATTCGAGTGTGCGCTTCCGCGTGGATGGCACGCTGCGCGAAGTGGTCCAACCCAACCGCGCGCTGCACGCTGCACTGATCTCACGCCTGAAAATCATGGCCGAACTCGACATCGCCGAAAAACGTCTGCCGCAGGATGGCCGCATCGGCCTGCGCCTGGGCACCCGTTCGGTGGACGTGCGGGTCTCCACCCTGCCCAGCGCCCATGGCGAACGCGCTGTGCTGCGCCTGCTCGACAAGAGCGAAGCGCGCCTGACGCTCGAAGCCATCGGCATGCAGGGGCCGGTGCTGAAAAAAATCGATCAGCTGATTGCGCAACCGCACGGCATCCTGCTGGTGACGGGCCCCACCGGGTCGGGCAAGACCACCACGCTGTACGCCGCACTGCAGCGGCTCGATGCCTCGCGCAACAACATCATGACGGTGGAAGACCCGATCGAGTACGAGCTGCCCGGCGTGGGCCAGACCCAAGTGAATGCCAGGATCGACCTGAGCTTTGCCAAGGCACTGCGGGCCATCCTGCGGCAGGACCCCGACGTCATCATGATTGGCGAGATCCGTGATTTTGAAACCGCACAGATCGCCATCCAGGCTTCGCTGACCGGCCACCTGGTGCTGGCCACGCTGCACACCAACGACGCCGCCAGCGCCGTGACGCGTCTGACCGACATGGGCGTGGAGCCGTTCCTGCTGAGTTCATCGCTGCTGGGTGTGCTGGCGCAGCGCCTGGTGCGCAAACGCTGCGCCGACTGCGGCGGCGCGGGTTGCGAACACTGCGGGCACACCGGCTACGCAGGACGCACGGGCATTTTTGAACTGCTGGTCGCCAGCGACGAGATCCGCAGCCAGATCCACAAACGCGCGGCCGAGTCCGATTTGCGGGCCACCGCCCTGGCCCAGGGCATGGTACTGATGCGCGACGACGGCCAGCGTCTGGTCGATGCGGGCATCACCAGCGCCGAAGAGCTGCTGCGCGTCACACGCGATTGAACCCCCATGATGAAAGCCCGCTCACACGCTCACTGCCTGGCTGTTGGTCGGCATACCGCATGGGGCTTGGCAAGCTGCATGGCCTTGAGCGCGTGGGCACAAGAGGCTCCGCCAGAGAACACCCCACCCACTGCCGAAGCCCCCGCCAGCACACCATGGACATACAGCGTGGGCCTGCGCACCGAGATCTCCGATTTGAGCCAACCGGGCCATGTGAAGCTGCGCGCCAGCCTGGGCTTGCGCTATGGCCGTTGGCGGATCGGACAAACCGACGGCACCGACTGGCACCGCTTTGGCCAAGTGCTGCAAGACAGCAACCTGACCTACGACATCCGGCAAGATGCCAAATGGAGCGTTTCGCTGTCGGGCAGCATCCTCAACCTGGACAACAACAGCCACTTCGATGCACTCAAAGCCGGGCGAAAAACCTTCCGCGCCAAAGCCGGGCTGGACTACCGCCTGCCCAACCGCTGGTCGGTCGGTCTGATTGCCACACAAGACCTGTTCATGCGCGGTGACGGCACCACCTTGTCGCCCACACTGACCTACCGCAAACCCCTGACGGACAACAGCACCTTGATGCTCAGCCAATATGTGACCTGGGCCAACGCTTCACACTGGCAAACGCAGCAAGGCCTCGATCCAAAAGTGATCACGCACCGGGGTGCAGGTTTCGGTGATGTCGGCACCCAACTGGCCTACCGCCACAGACTCTCACGGCATTGGGCCTGGTCCAGCCAGCTGAATGCGCAGCGCCCATTGCAACCGACCTTCCCCTCTACCTTGCCCAACGCCCCCGGATGGAACTATTCGGCTCAGCTGGGCGTGGTGTATTTCGACCATTGAAACGCTCATGCCTGCCTACCGTTTTGAAGCCCTGCAAGCCGATGGCGCCACACGCAAAGGCGTGATCGAAGCCGACAGCCTGAAAACCGCGCGCAACCAGTTGCGCGCCCAGTCGCTGGTGCCGCTGACGGTGGAGGCCATTGCCGGCGCATCGGGTGAGAACGCAGGCAGCACGCTGCCCTGGTGGCAAAGACCCATCGGCCGGTCTCGGGTTTTCAGCACCAGCCAACGGGCCGTCTGGA
>JBJTNV010000042.1:0-20955 GCA_046074205.1 Hydrogenophaga sp. | reverse complement strand
CTGCCTTTGAAGATCATGGGAATCACCCGCTGGAGCGGGAATGACTCGATCATGCCGTAGAGGTCCCGCCCGCAGCTGAGCACCTCGGGCGGGTACCACTGCAGAAAGCTCTGGCGGGCGGCCACAAAAGCACCACCAGCGGACAGCAGCAGCATCGCCACCAGCCCGACAGTCAGACGGGTCTTACCGCGCAGCAGCGCGGTCAGTCCGGCCACCACGGCCACGAGCAGCAGCGCGTAGCGCTGCACGATGCACATGGGACAAGGCTCCAGGCCGACGGCGTGCTGCAGGTACAGACCGAACGCCAGCAAGCCGAGGCATCCCACGGCAACGGCACCCAACACTCTGCGGGGAAAACGGTCCAACAACGACAACAAGCCGGACCGGGACACATCGACAGAACTCAAAACAACTCCAGAAAATGAAACGAGGCGCCCCGGTGGACCCGGTCAGCGCCTCGGAGTTCCAGGCGGGACCGGACTCAGTTGCTCACGAAGGCACGCTCGATCACGAAATCGCCCGGGCGGCTGGTGCTGCCCTCTTCGAAATCCAGCTTCTCGGCCAGGGCCTTGAGATCGCGCAGCATTTCAGGACTGCCGCAGATCATGATGCGGTCTTCCAGCGGGCTGAGCATGGGAATGCCCAGGTCCTTGGCAATGGTGCCGTTTTCCAGCAGCACCGGGATGCGGCCCTGGTGCTTGAACGGCTCGCGCGTGACGGTGGGGTAGTACAGCAGTTGCTTGCTGACCATCTCGCCCAGGAATTCGTCCTTGGGCAGCTCGTTCTCGATGTAGTCCTTGTAGGCCAGTTCCTTGACCTCGCGCACACCGTGGATCAGCACAACCTGCTCGAATTTTTCGTAGGTTTCCGGGTCGCGGATGGTGCTCAGGAAGGGTGCCAGACCGGTACCGGTGGCGAGCAGATACAGGCGCTTGGCCGGCAGCAGGTAGTCAATGAGCAGCGTGCCGGTGGGCTTGCGGCCCACGGTGATGGTGTCGCCCGGCTGGATGTGCTGAAGGCGCGAGGTCAGCGGACCGTCCTGCACCTTGATGCTCAGAAACTCCAGGTGATCGGCGTAGTTCGGGCTGGCAATGCTGTAGGCCCGCAGCAGCGGCTTGCCATCGACCTTCAGGCCGATCATGGTGAAGTGCCCGTTGGAAAACCGCAGCGCCTGGTCGCGGGTGGTGGTGAAGCTGAACAGACGGTCGGTCCAGTGGTGAACGCTCAACACGCGCTCTTCCAGAAATGCACTACTCATGCTGTGGTGGGTGGATGGTGGATAAAGGCCCGCCAGGCGGGGCTGTGGGACGTCGCGGCGGGAGGGTACCCCGGAGCTTGCACCGCAGTGGCGAAAGAGCGGCGATTGTAAAAGTCCTGACAGGGCAACGGCTTGCGTTATGTCAGTCGCAGCTGGCGTCCTCGCCAGCCGCAGGGCCACCCTTTCATTGATACAGTCAGACGTTCTGCCAGGCCGTGCGGCGTTGACGGGCTCCTCGAGACGGCGCGCATCTTGCCTGCAAGTTCCGGCATCCGGAACGAATCTTTTGTCATATCGCTTATGCCAAGCGCCATCTGAAACAGGACTCCAACATGGCCCGTACCGTCAACTGCATCAAGCTCGGCAAGGAAGCCGACGGCCTGGACTTCCCGCCCTACCCGGGCGAACTGGGCAAAAAGATTTTCGAGAACGTGAGCAAGGAGGCCTGGGCCGCCTGGCTCAAGCACCAGACCATGCTGCTCAATGAAAACCGCCTGAACCTGGCCGATGCCCGCGCACGCCAGTACCTGGCGCGCCAGATGGAGAAGCATTTCTTTGGCGAAGGGGCCGACGCCGCCGCCGGCTACGTGCCCCCTTCTCCCTGACCGAACGGGGGCTGCAGCCCGGCGGCCCCGCGACCGGACCCTGATCCTGTGACCGAACGCCATGCCCTGGTGATCGGTGCCGGCCTGGCTGGTGCCGCCGTTTGTGCCGCCCTCGCGCGGCGCGGCTGGCGCCTGAGCCTGCTCGACGCGGCCCCAGGGCCGGCCCAGGCAGCGAGCGCGTTGCCGGTGGGCATGCTCAGCCCGCACATTACCCGGGCCCCCACCCCCCTTTCGCGCCTGTCGGCCTTGGGTGTGGCGGACACGCGGGCCCAGCTGGAGCAGTGGGTGCCCGTGGGCAGCGGCTGGCAACCCTGTGAGGTGGACAACCGCGGCCACGCTCCCGGCCGCTGGCCGGCCGCGCTGGTGCGGCCAGCAGCCCTGGTGCAGGCCTGGCTGGCCGAGGCCGCAAGCGCCGGCCTGCTGGAGACCCGCTGGAACGTCCCTGTCGCGCGGCTGCAGCGCTCGTCTGGCGCGCCGTCCTGGCAAGCGCTGGGCGCTGACGGACACGTGCTGGCCGAGGCGCCGGCGGTGGTGGTTGCGGCCGCCGTTGGCAGTCTGGACCTGCTGTTGCACAGCGCCGCGCAGACCGGGTGGGCGCTGCCGCTGCGACCGGTGCAAGGCCAGATGAGCCTGGCGGCGCTGGACGGGGATCCGCTGGCCGACCGCCCGCAGCGCGACAACGGCGTGTTCGTGCCGGCCTATGCGGACAGCGGGCTGGCCCCTCGCTGGCCGGCACGCATCTGGGCCATGGGATCCACTTATGAACGCGGTCGCAACAGCTGCGCGCTGAGTGATGAAGCCCATCAGCGCAACGCCGCCAGCCTGCGCGCCCTGTGCCCCCCGGCGGCCGGGCGGCTGGCGTTGGCCATGGCGCAGGGTCGCTTGCTGGGTTGGGCGCAGGTGCGCTGCGCTTCGCTCGATCGCCTGCCCTTGGTGGGCGCATTGCCCGACCTGGAGGCGCTGGCCGCGCACATGCAGGCGGCAGGCGCGCGCCGTGGCCGTTTGCCGCTGAAGGCAGTGCCCCGATGGCCTGGGCTTTTTGCGCTCACGGCGCTCGGTTCGCGTGGCCTCACCCTGGCCCACTGGTGTGCCACGCAACTGGCCCGCCAGATGGACGGGCTGCCCGCGGACGTGGCCGACACCGACCAGGACCTCATCCAGGCCCTCGATCCTGCTCGGTTCGCCTGGAAGCAGGCACGGCGTCAGACCGCTGCGGCCTGACACCGGCGCCACGGGCACCGTGGCCCCCGCCGGCCACACCCTGCTTTATTCGATTCAGCAATACATGCATAAATAAAAAGTCGTTTGGTATCGATGGCGGCACACCTACAGTGCCGCCCATGCCCGAATACGCCCTCCTCATTGCCGGCTTCGCCGTGGGCCTCATCGTCGGCCTGACCGGCGTGGGGGGCGGGTCGCTGATGACGCCGATCCTGATCTTTTTCTTCGGGATCAAGCCCTACCTCGCCGTCGGTACCGACCTGCTGTTCGCCGCCGTGACCAAGGCCGGCGGTACCTGGAGCCTGGCCCGCCAGCGGCTGGTGCCCTGGCGCGTGGTCGGGCAGCTGTGCGCCGGCAGCATTCCCGCCGCGCTGATGACCCTGGCGGTGCTGCACCGGGTGGGACCGGCGAGCGCGGCTGTGCAGTCGGTCATGACCCATACCCTGGGTGTGGCCCTGCTGCTGACGGCCGCGGCCATGCTGTACCGGGCCGCGCGCGGCAAGGTGATGCCGCGCAGCCTGGCCACCGGTGAGCTGGACGCGGCCACCCGCGCCCGCCACTGGAGCCTGCCGGTGCTGTTCGGCGCCGTCATCGGCACGCTGGTGACGCTGACCTCGGTCGGCGCCGGCGCCATTGGTGTGTCGGTGCTGCTGATCCTGTTCCCGCTGCTGCCGCTGCCACGCATCGTGGCGGCCGATATCGCTTACGCCGTGCCGTTGACCCTGGTGGCCGGCCTGGGCCACGCCAGCCTGGGCTCGGTGGACTGGCCGCTGCTGGCCCAGCTGCTGGCCGGTTCGCTGCCTGGCATCTGGCTGGGCACCCGCCTGATGCGCCACACACCCGAACGCCTGGTGCGTTCCCTGCTCTCGCTGCTGCTGGCCTATGCCGGCACCAAGCTGATCGCTTTCTGATTTCCGTCTCCACACGACAGCCATGTACCAGTATTCCGACTTTGACCGCCAGTTCGTCCAACACCGCGCTGCCCAGTTTCGCGACCAGCTCGAACGCTTTCTGGCCGGAACGCTGGACGGTGAAGCCTTCAAGCCTCTGCGCCTGCAAAACGGGTGGTACGTGCAGCGCTTCGCGCCCATGCTGCGCGTGGCCGTGCCCTACGGAGAGATCAACAGCGCTCAGCTGCGGGTGCTGGCCCGCCTGGCGCGCGACTTCGACCACAAGGAAGTGCATGACACGTCCAAGGCCAACGCCGCGCTGGCCGATGTGCCCAGCCTGCCCGACCGCTGCGCCCACTTCACGACCCGCCAGAACGTGCAGTTCAACTGGATCCCGCTGCACCGGGCAGCCGACGCCATGGACCTGCTGGCCAGCGTGAACCTGCACGGCATCCAGACCAGCGGCAACTGCATCCGCAACATCACCACCGACGCCCTGGCCGGCATCGCGGTCGATGAGGTGGCCGACCCCCGCCCCTTCGCCGAAATCATGCGCCAGTGGAGCACGCTGCACCCCGAGTTCGCGTTCCTGCCGCGCAAGTTCAAGGTCGCCATCACCGGCGCGCGCGAAGACCGAGCGGCCACGCCCTGGCATGACGTCGGCCTGCGCCTTGTACGGCGCACCCCCACGCTCCCCGCTGCGCTGGGTTCGTTACCCCCCGAGGGGGCGCAAGCCGGTTTGGGGCGGCCCGGCACCGGCTTCAACGTGGACGACGACCTGGGTTTCCAGGTGCGCGTGGGTGGCGGCATGGGCCGCACACCCATCATCGGTTCGGTGATCCGCGAGTTCCTGCCCTGGCACCAGATCCTCAACTACCTGGAAGCCATCGTCCGTGCCTACAACCGCTTCGGCCGGCGCGACAACAAATACAAGGCCCGCATCAAGATTCTGGTCAAGGCCGAGGGCCAGGCTTTTGTGGACCAGGTCGAGGCCGAGTACCGCGACATCGTGGAAAAAGACGGCGCGCCGCACACCATCACCCAAGTCGAACTGGACCGTGTGAGCGCCTTCTTTGTGCAGCCGCAGCTCCGTTGCGACCGCCAGAGCGCCGACGCCAAGATCGCCCACATCCTCAAGGCCGCTGCCGAGGACGACGTGGAGTTCAGCCGCTGGCTGACGCAGAACGTGCGCCCGCACCAGAACCCGGACCTGCGCGCGGTCACCCTGTCGTTCAAGCGCCTGGGTTCCGCCCCCGGCGACGCCACGGCCGACCAGCTGGAGCGTGCGGCCGAACTGGTGGATCGCTTTTCGGCTGGTGAAGCCCGCGTGACACACGAGCAGAACCTGCTGCTGCCCTGGGTCAGCTGCGACCAGCTGCCCGAGCTGTGGCGCGAAGCGCGCCGCCTGGGCCTGGCCAAACCCAACATCGGTCTGCTGACCGACATGATCGCCTGCCCCGGCGGCGACTTCTGCGACCTGGCCAACGCCCGCTCGCTGCCCATTGCACAGGCCCTGCTGGCCCGCTACCAGGACCTGGACGAACTGCACGACCTGGGCGAGATCGACCTGCACATCAGCGGTTGCATCAACAGCTGCGGCCACCACCACAGCGGCCACATCGGCATCCTGGGCGTCGACAAGGACGGCCAGGAGTGGTACCAGGTGACCCTGGGCGGCTCCGACGGTACGCGCCTGTCGGGCGACGCGGTGCCGGGCAAGGTGATCGGTCCGTCGTTTGCGGCCGACGAGATGGTCGACGTGATCGAAGCCGTCATCGACACCTACCGCGCCCAGCGCCAGCCGGCCGAGACCTTCGTCAACACGGTCAAGCGGGTCGGCATTGAGCCCTTCAAGACCGCCGCCAATGCGGTGCGCGTGGCCACGGCCCGCACCCCGGTCACCGCCTGAACGCACGAGCCATTGACATGAAACCCACGATCCAACTCTTCAAGGCCGACAGCTTCACCGCCGACGAGGCCGGCACCCTGACCCTGGCCAACGACGCCGACCCGCGCGAGTTCTCACTCGATGGCATCCACACCGTGGTACTGCAGTTCCCCGCCTTCACCGACGGACGCGCCTTCAGCCAGGCCTTCCTGCTGCGCCGGCGCCTGGGCTTTGGCGGCCAGATCCGCGCGGTGGGCGACGTGCTGGTCGACCAGTTGCAGCAAATGCAGCGCAGTGGCTTCACCCAGGCGGTGCTGCGTGCTGACCAGAGCATCGAACACGGCGAGAAATTGCTCACCCGGTACGACGCCTTTTACCAAGGCGATGCGGTGGATGTGAAACCCCATTTCGCGACCGCCTGAAACCCGAGAAGACACCCCCCATGAGCACGCTTGACCTCGCCCAAATCAACGCCGACATTGGCCGCGACGCCCCTGCCCTGGTGAAGTGGGCGCTGGGCCTGAACCAGCCGTCCATCGTCACCACCAACTTCCGCCCCTTCGAGGCTGTGATCCTGCACCTGGTCACCCGTGTGAACCCCGACGTGCCCGTGGTGTGGATGGACAACGGCTACAACACCGAGGCCACCTACCGCTTTGCCGACGAGGTGACGAAGCAGCTGAAGCTGAACCTGAAGATCTACCTGCCGCGCCGTTCGCGCGCGCACCGCGAGGCCGTCGACGGGCCGACGCCCGCGCTGGACGATCCGCGCCACGCCGCGTTCACGGAAGAGGTGAAGCTCGAGCCCTTCGCCCGCGCCCTGCGCGAGACCGCACCCAAGGTCTGGTTCACCGCCCTGCGCGCCACCGACACCGCCGTGCGAGCCCAGATGGACCCGGTGAGCATCAACCCGGACGGCCTGATCAAGGTCGCACCGCTGCTGCACTGGACGTCCAGGGACCTGTACCACTACTGTGAACGGCACGGCCTGCCCAACAACGTCGACTACGTGGACCCGACCAAGGGCGAAGACAACCGCGAGTGCGGCCTGCACCTGAGTCATTGATGAACACCCCCTGCGCCGCTTCGCGTCTTCCCCTTCTGTGGCGCGCCTTCGGCGCTTCGAGGGGGACGCACCCTGAGACCCGGCGAAGCCGGTTCCACGGGCGCACTGGACCGGGACAGGCTCTGGCGCACCGTTCCCCCTCCGGCCCGACACCCAGTTTGAACAACGAAGCACCCACCCGATCATGAACGCCCGTACCGAATCCGCCGTGCTGCAAACCGCCGAACACCACCTGAGCAACGCCCACCTCGACGCGCTGGAGGAGGAAACCATCTTCATCCTGCGCGAGGTGGCCGCGGCCTTCGAGCGCCCCGCCCTGCTGTTTTCGGGCGGCAAGGACTCGCTGGTCATGCTCAAGTGCGCGGAGAAGGCGTTTGGCGTGGGCCGCATTCCCTATCCGCTGCTGATGATCGATACCGGTCACAACTTCCCGGAGGTGACCGACTTCCGCGACAGCCGCGCCGCCGAGCTGAAAGCCGAACTGATCGTGCGCAGCGTGGAAGACTCGATGGCCCGCGGCACGGTGCGCCTGTCCCACCCGGGCGAGAGCCGCAACGTTCACCAGTCGGTGACGCTGCTCGAAGCGATTGAGGAATTCCGCTTCGACGCCCTGATCGGCGGCGCCCGTCGCGACGAGGAAAAGGCCCGTGCCAAGGAGCGCATCTTTTCGCACCGCGACAGCTTCGGCCAGTGGCAACCCAAGGCCCAGCGCCCCGAGCTCTGGACCCTGTTCAACACCCGCCTGGCCCCGGGCGAACACTTCCGCGTGTTCCCGATCAGCAACTGGACCGAGCTGGACGTGTGGCAGTACATCGAACGCGAAGCCATCGCCCTGCCCTCGATCTACTACACCCACCAGCGCGAAGTGGTCGACCGCCGCGGCCTGCTGGTGCCGGTGACCGAACTGACGCCACCCAGGGACGGCGAGACCGTGCAGATCCGCGACGTGCGTTTCCGCACCGTCGGCGACATCACCTGCACCTGCCCGGTAGAAAGCCTGGCCGCCACGGCCGGCGACATCGTGATCGAGACCCTGGCTGCCGACGTGAGCGAACGCGGCGCGACGCGCATGGACGACAAGACGTCCGAAGCCTCCATGGAGAAGCGCAAGAAAGATGGCTATTTCTGACGAAATAGCCCACCCCCGCGCCGCCTTCGGCGTCACCCCCTCAAGGGGGCAACACCTGCAGCCCGGCAAAGCCGGTTCTGCGGTGTTCTGGAACCAGACACCTCTTCGGAACATTTGTATGAACGCTGTTGTAACCCCCTCCACCGCCGCCGACACCCGCACTGCGCTGAAGTTCATCACCTGCGGCTCGGTCGATGACGGCAAGAGCACCCTGATCGGCCGCCTGCTGGTGGACAGCAAGGCCGTGCTGCAGGACCACCTGGCCGGTGTGCAGCGCCAGGGCGAGACCGACCTCGCCTTGCTGACCGACGGCCTGTCGGCCGAGCGCGAGCAAGGCATCACCATCGACGTCGCCTACCGATACTTCAACACCGAAACGCGCAAGTTCATCATCGGCGACGCCCCGGGCCACGAGCAGTACACCCGCAACATGGTGACCGCCGCCTCGGCCGCCGACGCCGCCGTGGTGCTGGTCGATGCGACCAAGCTGGACTGGAAAGACGCTGGCCTGAAGCTGCTGCCGCAAACGCGCCGCCACTCGCTGCTGCTCAAGCTGCTGCGCGTGCCCTCCGTCGTGTTCGCCGTCAACAAACTTGACGCGGTGGAAGACAGCGCGCTGGCCTTCGCTCACATCAGCGCTGCGCTTTCTGCCTTTGCCGGCGACGCCGGCATCGCCGTCTCCGCCACGGTGCCCGTCTCGGCCCTCAAGGGCTGGAACGTGGTCGACGGCGCGGCCGACGCTGGCTGGTGCGGCTACACCGGCCCCACGCTGCTGGACATCCTTGAACATCTGCCTGTCACCGCCGCCGACACCGCCCTGCCTTTTGCCTTCCCGGTGCAATGGGTCGAAAAATTCTCTTCCTCGTCCGACACCCGCCAGGGGCGCCGCGTGTTCTGGGGCCGTGTCGCCACCGGTACCGTGCAACCCGGCCAGCAGGTCAAGGTCATGCCCAGCGGCCAGACCGCCACCGTGGCACAGGTGCTCAACCACGTGCGCCAGCCGCAGAACGTGCCGGCGGGTCACAGCGCCGGCGTTGTGCTTGACCGCGAAGTGGACGTCTCACGCGGCGACTGGTTGCTGGCCGTCGATGAGCAGGGTCAATCGCTCGAAGCCAGCCGCGAGATCCGCGCCACCGTGGCCTGGATGGACGACGAAACCCTGGTCGCCGGTCGCGTCTACTGGGCGCTGCACGGCCACCGCTGGGTCAAGGCCAAGGTCAAGCGCATCGTGCACAAGCTCGACATCCACACGCTGGCCGAGGAAGACGCGACCCAACTCGAACCCAACGCCATCGGCCACATCGAACTGGCGCTGCAGGAGCCGCTGGCCACCGCGCCGTTCGCGCAGTCGCGCGCCCTGGGCTCGCTGGTGCTGGTGGACACCGCCAGCCACCGCACCTCGGGTGCCGTGCTGGTGAACTGAAAGCCCGTTGGTACTCACCAATACCGACCGCAAGGGCATGGCCACGCCCCGTTGCCCGCTCGCCCTAAAATCTCCGGTTTGACCGATCCATCCTGCTCACCATGACCCACGTCGTCACCGAAGCCTGCATCCGCTGCAAATACACCGATTGCGTTGACGTCTGCCCCGTTGACTGCTTCCGCGAAGGCCCGAACTTCCTGACCATCGATCCCGACGAGTGCATCGACTGCGCGGTCTGCATTCCGGAGTGCCCGGTCAGCGCCATCTACGCGGAAGAGGACCTGCCCAAAGACCAGCTGCACATGACGGCCCTCAATGCCGAACTGGCCCTGCTGCCCAGCTGGAAGAGCATCACCAA
This sequence comes from Hydrogenophaga sp., assembly GCA_046074205.1. Classification (GTDB taxonomy): domain Bacteria; phylum Pseudomonadota; class Gammaproteobacteria; order Burkholderiales; family Burkholderiaceae_C; genus Hydrogenophaga. The sequence continues at coordinate 11,117 of JBJTNV010000042.1, read as the reverse complement.
ACGCAAGGACCCGCTGCCCGACCACGAGGAGTGGAAGGACCGCACCGGCAAGCTGTCCGAACTCATCCGCTGAACATGACCCCGCGGCAAGGCGACCCGGCACCCGTTGCCGCGCCGGCCGGAGAGCCCGTCGCCACCGACGCCGTGGTCATCGGAGCCGGCCCCGTGGGCCTGTTCCAGGTGTTCCAACTGGGCCTTCTGGACATTCGGGCCCATGTGGTGGACGCCTTGCCGCACGTGGGCGGCCAGCTGGTCGAGCTGTACCCGGACAAATTCATCCATGACGTACCTGGCCTGCCGGCCTGCACCGGCCAGGCGCTGTCCGACGCCTTGCAACGCCAGGCCGGCCTGTTTGCACCGCAATTCCACCTCGACCAGACAGTCACCGCCCTGGAAGTCCGGCCGGACGGCCGCTTTCTGCTGACCACCTCCAAAGGCCTTCGGTTGCTCACGCGCACCGTGTTCATCGCCGCTGGCGTGGGCGCCTTTGAGCCTCGGCGCATCACGGTGGAAGGCCTCAACGCGTTCGAAGGCTCTCAGTTGCTGCACCACTCCCACGACCTGCACAGTCTGACAGGCCAGGATGTGATCGTGATCGGTGACACCGACGCGGCGCTGGAGACAGCCCTGCAGCTGTCGCAGGATGGCCCGGCCCGGGCGCGCAGTGTGACCCTGGTGCACCGTCGCGACAGCTTCAGGGCCGCACCGGAGCGCGTGCGCAGCCTGCGCGACCGCTGTGCCCAGGGCGCGCTGCGGTTTGTGGCCGCGCAGCCGGTGGCGCTGGACGTGCACGACCACGTGCTCCGGCGCATGCAGCTGAGCCTGCCCGACGGCTCCACCACCTGGCTGCCCGTCGATCACGTACGGGTGCTGCTGGGCCTGTCGCCCCGGCTCGGTCCGGTGACCCAATGGGGCCTGGACATGGAGCGCAAACTCCTGCAGGTCGATACGGGAACCTTCTCCACCTCGGTGCATGGCATCTTCGCGGTGGGTGACATCAACACTTACCCGGGCAAACGCAAGCTTCTGGTGTGCGGCTTTCATGAGGCGACGCTGGCGGCTTACGCCGCAGCCCCCATCGTTCACCCGGAGCGTCCGGTGGTGCTGCAGTACACCACCAGCAGCACCCAACTGCAGGCCTTGCTGGACGGCTCGCGCACACCGGGCGCACATTGATGCCGAAATTTTTCAAGAGTTTTCCGGCAGCTTGAAACGGGCCTGAAAATGACGCTATAATTTTGGTCTGTTCCCTGATAGCTCAGTCGGTAGAGCGACGGACTGTTAATCCGCAGGTCCCTGGTTCGAGTCCAGGTCGGGGAGCCAACACAACACCCACAAAGGCCTTCTTCGGAAGGCCTTTGCCGTTTCAGGCAGACCGGTCATGAAACCCGTCACTTTCTGGCTGGCCCTGCTGGCGTTGAGCGTGTTGTCGCTGGTGCCCGTCGGCCACTTGCCGCCAGCCATGTTCAGCTTATGGGACAAGGCGCAGCACGCCCTCGGTTTTGGCGGGCTGATGCTGCTGGGTGTGTGGGCCTATCCGGTACACCCGCGCCGACTCGCCAGCGGGCTGCTGTGTCACGGCGCCATCATCGAGATCCTCCAGTACGCCAGCGGATGGCGCCAGGGCGATTGGGCAGACCTGAGCGCCGATGCCCTGGGCATCGGACTGGCCATGGCGCTCTGGTGGGGGGCGCGGTCCTGGCGCCGCACCGAGTGCGGCAAACATTGACCGGACACTCGTCCAGGTGCCTGACTGCTCCATCCCGACATGAACACGCCCCTGTCTCCGCGTGCCCTGCCCTGGCTCAAGCCCGGACAAGACTTTCCACCCGTCGAGACCGCCTGGGGCAGTGAGGATCCGGCGCCCGGCTTGCTGGCAGCGGGCGGCGCACTGGATGTCCCCACGCTGGTATCCGCCTACTCGGCCGGTATATTTCCCTGGTTCAGCGTCGGTCAGCCTGTGCTGTGGTGGAGCACAGACCCTCGCATGGTCCTCCATGCCGACCGGTTCCGGCTGCACCGCTCGTTGCGCAAGCGCCTGCAGGCGCTGTTGCGCGACGGGCGGCTTGAGATTCGCATGGACCATGACTTCGGGCGTGTGATCCAGGCATGTGCGTGTACACCGCGCATCGGCCAAACCGGTACCTGGATCATGCCGGCAATGATCGATGCCTACCGCGAGCTTCACAGGGCCGGCTTCGCGCACAGCGTGGAAACCTGGCTGGACGGCCAACTCGCTGGCGGTTTGTATTGCGTCAACCTGGGAGGCATGGTGTTCGGTGAATCGATGTTCAGCACGTGCAGCGACGCTTCGAAAATGGCCCTGAGTGCCCTGGTGGCCTTCGCCCGTGTGCACGACCTTCCCGTCATTGACTGTCAGCAGGAAACCGGGCACCTGGCATCGCTCGGAGCGCAGCCGATTCCGCGGACCTCCTTCTGTCAGCAGGTGCAGCACCTGCTGCAACGCCCGAGACCGACCTGGCATTTCGAGCCCGTATACTGGTTGGCGCTGATGCCCTCGTTGCCCGCTCCGTGACCGAACGCGCGTGACCCTCCTCAAAGAACTCCCGCTGCAGGCGCTGCAGTTTTACGCCACGGCGCCCTACCCCTGCAGCTACCTGCCGCAGCGACAGGCCCGCTCCCAGGTGGCCACGCCCAGCCACCTCATCCACAACGATGCCTATTCCGATCTGATCGCACACGGCTTCCGCCGCAGCGGGATGTTCACCTACCGGCCACACTGCGATGGCTGCCAGGCCTGCGTACCGCTGCGCATCCCTGTCGAATCCTTCCAGCCCAATCGCAGCCAGCGCCGGTGCAAGACCCGGCATGCACGGCTGGAGGCCCGCGTGCTGGAACTGTGCTTCGTGCCCGCGCATTACGCGCTGTACCTGCGCTACCAGAACAGTCGCCATGCCGGAGGCGGCATGGACCAGGACAGCATCGACCAGTACACGCAGTTTCTGCTGCAAAGCCGGGTCAACACCCGGCTGGTAGCCTTTCATGAGCCTGGCGAAGGGGGCCGGCCCGGCCCCCTGAAGATGGTCTCCATCGTCGACGTACTCAACGACGGCCTTTCTGCGGTCTACACCTTCTTTGATCCCGACGACGCGGCCGCCAGCTACGGCACATACAGCGTGCTGTGGCAAATGGAGCAGGCCCGGGCACTCGGTCTGCCGTACCTGTACCTGGGATACTGGATCGGCGAGAGTCCGAAGATGCAATACAAGGCGGGTTTTCGCCCGCACGAGCTCTTGCTTCACGGCCGCTGGGAGACCGTGCGCTGAGCAACGGGTGGCCCCTTGGGGCACGGCGGGTCGCACACCGCAGCCGAACGCGTGTCACACCCGTGGTCATGAATTTCATCTCGTAAAATAACGGCACACTCCGGCGCCACCATGAACAAACGAACCGACCATTTGCCCAGCACTCCCACGGTCCAGGTCATTGAACGCATGTTCCATTTGCTGGAGGTGCTGGCGTCGCGCGAAGAGTCCGTTTCGCTCAAGGAAATCAGTGAGAAAACCGGACTGCATCCATCGACGGCTCACCGCATCCTCAACGACCTGACCATCGGCCGTTTCGTCGACCGGCCAGAAGCCGGCAGCTACCGGCTGGGCATGCGCCTGCTGGAACTGGGCAACCTGGTCAAGGCACGCCTGAATGTGCGTGATGCGGCCATGCAGCCCATGCGCGAGCTGCACAAACAGATACAGCAACCGGTCAACCTGAGCGTGCGTCAGGGCGACGAGATCGTGTACGTGGAGCGCGCCTACAGCGAGCGCTCCGGCATGCAGGTGGTGCGCGCCATCGGCGGGCGCGCGCCACTGCACCTCACGTCGGTGGGCAAGCTGTTCCTGGCCGCCGATGACCCGCAGCGCGTGCGCGCCTACGCGACCCGTACCGGTCTGGCGGGCAACACCCGCAACAGCCTGACCCAACTGGCCGCCCTGGAGCGTGAACTCACCCAATGCCGTCAGGCGGGCATGGCGCGCGACAACGAGGAGCTGGAGCTGGGAGTGCGCTGCATGGCCGCCGGCATTTACGACGACCAGTGCAAGCTGGTGGCCGGCCTGTCGATTTCCGCTCCGGCCGATCGCATCGACGAAAGTTGGGCGCCCAAGCTTCGGTCTGCGGCAGCGGACATTTCAGCAGCACTGGGGTGCCCATCGGCCCAGGCAGCCCAGCCGCCGGTCATGCGTTAAGCGTTCTGCGGCACCCTCGAGCACACACATCAAAAAAGGCCCCGTAGGGCCTTTTTTGCGTCGTCTTTTGTCAGCCCTGTGGGCGAACAAACACATGCTCGATGGACTGCGCCTCCACCCAGCGCCGCACCCGCTCGGCGTCCTGCAGACGTGCCACCTTTCCAGCCGAGTCCAGGAACACCATGATCAGCTTGCGCCCGGATACCTTCGCCTGCATCACCAGGCAGCGACCCGCCTCCGAGATGTACCCCGTCTTCTGCAAGCCGATATCCCATTCGGGATTGCGCACCAGACGGTTGGAGTTGTTGTACTGCAAGGTCTTGCGTCCGAGGTCCAACTGGTAGCCAGGAGAGGTTGACAGGTCGCGCAGGATCGGCCGCTCATACGCGACCGACACCAAAGTGGCCAGATCCCGTGCACTCGACCGGTTATCGCTCGACAGGCCCGTCGGCTCCACATACCGGGTGTCGTGCATGCCCAATTCGTGGGCTTTGGCGTTCATGCGCCGAACAAATTCGTCACGACCGCCGGGAAACGTACGGCCCAGGGCGTTGGCTGCCCGGTTCTCGCTGGACATCAGGGACAGATGCATCATCATCCCGCGCGACAAGGTGGTTCCCACGGCCAGACGGCTATGGCGGTACACGGCCGCGTCGTCCTCGGTGATGGTGATGGGCTCGTCCATTGGCAGCCGGGCATCGGCGATCACCAGACCGGTCATCAGCTTGGTCAGGGAGGCGATGGGCAGGACCGCCGTGTCGTTTTTGCTGAACAACACCTCGCTGGTGTCCTGGTCGACCACCAGCGCGACGCTGGAGCTCAGGTCCAGCGGGTCGTGCGCAGCACGCAGGCCCAGCCGCTCGCCGATGGACGACCGCCCCGGGTCGGATACCTGCACCACGGACCGCGACCTGGCGGGCACGGAGCGCTGCGCCAGACGCTGCGGGCGCTGCCCCGCTTTGGCCAGTACCGGAGACCGGTCTGCCTTGGCTCCACGGCGGCTCGCCACCGTAGACGCCTGCTTGCGCGCAGCCACCGCCTTCTTTTTGAGCACATCAGCCCGAGCTTTTTTCAGCTCGGGCTGCTTCTTCGCGGTCACGGTCTTTTGGCCGGACACACCCTTTTGGGCGGCGCTCGACGTCTGGGCATGCGACGACAGCACGATGCCCAAACCCACCAACGACCCCATCAACAGTCGCTGCCAGCGGCGCCAGTGGTGTGTGCGGTCAATCATGAGCCCTCTCCAGCCAGAAAAATCATCATGCCCGGAGTATAGGCAATGAAAAAATATCTAGCAATATCAAAAACTTGTGTCAACTTCCTCACAAACCGACAAGCAGATGGTCGTACTGGCCACGCTGCTCGCGGTCTGTGCCCTGTTTTCGCTTGCAAGTGATTGACAACAAAGGACTTTACCCTTGTGCAGCAACCCGGTCGGCCTTGCTGCCGAGCTTGTTGAGTGCGCTGAGGTAGGCCTTGGCCGAGGCCACGATGATGTCGGGATCGGCCCCCACGCCATTGACGATGCGTCCAGCGTGCTGGAGACGCACCGTAACCTCGCCCTGGCTTTCGGTCGAGCCGCTGATGGCATTGACCGAATACAGCACCATTTCCGCACCACTCTTGACATGGGATTCGATGGCCTTGAGGGAAGCATCCACGGGGCCGTTGCCCTCCGCAGAAGCCCTCACCTCCTTGCCTTCGACCGTGATGACGATGTCAGCATGCGGGCACTCCCCCGTTTCCGAACGCTGGGCCAGCGAGACAAAACCGTATTGTTCTTTCTCGGCGGTCACGCTCTCGTCACTGCACAGGGCCAGAATGTCCTCGTCGAAGATCTCGCTCTTGCGGTCGGCCAGTTCCTTGAATCTGGCAAAGGCAGCATTGACCTCGGACTCGGACTCCATTTCGATGCCCAGATCCTGCAAGCGCTGCTTGAAGGCGTTGCGCCCGCTGAGCTTGCCCAGCACGATCTTGTTGGCACTCCAGCCCACGTCTTCGGCGCGCATGATCTCGTAGGTGTCGCGGGCCTTGAGCACGCCGTCCTGGTGGATACCGGAGGCGTGGGCAAAAGCGTTGGCTCCCACCACGGCCTTGTTGGGCTGGACGACAAAGCCAGTGGTCTGGCTGACCATGCGGCTGGCGGGCACGATCTGGGCCGTGTCAACACCGACATCCAGATTGAAGTAATCGCGGCGTGTCTTGACCGCCATCACGATTTCCTCGAGCGAGCAGTTGCCCGCACGCTCACCAAGCCCGTTGATGGTGCACTCCACCTGACGCGCACCACCAATCTTGACGCCAGCCAGGGAATTGGCCACCGCCATGCCCAGGTCGTTGTGGCAATGAACCGACCAGATCGCCTTGTCGGAATTGGGGATTTTTTCGCGCAGGGTTTTGATGAAGTTGCCGTACAGCTCGGGCACCGCATAGCCCACGGTGTCGGGGATGTTCAGTGTCGTCGCCCCTTCCTTGATCACCGCCTCCAGCACCCGGCAGAGGAAATCAATGTCGCTGCGATAACCGTCTTCAGGGCTGAACTCAATGTCATCCACCAGATTGCGGGCAAACCGTACCGACTGCCGAGCCTGCTCAAACACCTCATCCGGTGTCATGCGCAGCTTCTTTTCCATGTGCAGCGGACTGGTGGCAATGAAGGTGTGGATGCGTGCGCGATTGGCGCCCTTGAGCGCTTCGGCAGCACGGGAGATATCACGGTCGTTGGCGCGCGCCAGCGAGCACACGGTGGAATCCTTGATCGTGTTGGCAATGGCCTGCACACAATCGAAGTCCCCGTTGGAACTGGCGGCAAAACCGGCCTCGATCACGTCGACCTTCAGGCGCTCCAACTGCCGGGCGATGCGCAGCTTCTCGTCCTTGGTCATGGACGCGCCGGGCGACTGTTCGCCATCGCGCAAGGTGGTATCAAAAATGATGAGCTTGTCGGTCATGTGCTTCTCCGGTGGGTTGCCTCGTGGGCAGCGCTTGAAAAAACCCGCAGACGAAAATTGAAACGGCCCGCTGCGGGTGCAAACGGGCCGTTGTTGGAAACCTCTCGCGCGTTACCAGACCTGCCCGTCAGGGACATCCAGTAGTAGCGAGACAGCTTGGAATTTCATGCATGTCAATGTAACACAAGGGTCCAGCGGAACCGATTGAGGAAAACCATGGCCCTGATGGGCGCCTTCACTCATGCAGCCCGCGCTCGTCGGGTTCGTCGGTTGAGGTGCTGATCACGCTGGTCGGGCGCCCTTTGGCCTTGCGCCAAAAATAAACACCGTAGCCTGAAAACCCATACAGAATGAAAAGCCCGAACAGGACGGTGGGCGGGTGGATGTTGATCGCGGCGATCCCCAGGGCCACCAGCACGATGGCCGCAAACGGTACGCTTTTCTTCAGACTGAGGTCCTTGAAACTGTAGAACGGCACGTTGGTGACCATGGTCAGGCCGGCGTACAGCGTCAGCAACACCATCGGCCAGGTCAGCGTGGTGCGATCGAGCTCCAGTTCCGTGGCCAGCCAGATGAAGCCCGCCACCAGGGCTGCAGCAGCCGGGGACGGCAGCCCTTGGAAATAGCGCTTGTCGACGACCCCTGTGTTCACATTGAAGCGCGCCAGTCGCAAGGCAGCACAGGCGCAGTACACGAAGGCGGCGATCCAGCCCCAGCGCCCCACGTCCTTGAGCACCCATACATAGGCCACCAGCGCCGGAGCCGCGCCGAAAGACACCATGTCCGACAGCGAATCCATCTGTTCGCCGAAAGCGCTTTGCGTATTGGTCAGCCGCGCGACACGGCCATCCAGACTGTCGAGCACCATCGCCACAAAGATGCCCACGGTGGCCAGATCGAAACGTCCGTTCATGGCCATGACGATCGCGTAGAAACCGCCGAACAAGGCGGCCAGCGTGATCATGTTGGGCAACACATAGATGCCCTTGCTGCGCTTGGTAGCTTCCTGACCGGGGACGTGCAAAGGATCGTTTCCGTCGTGCATGAAATGGGGTCTTCCAACCTTTGGGGGAGTCTGGGCAGTGTAAGCCAGCCGCAAGCCGCCAGCAGCAAAAGGGGCCACCGAAGTGGCCCCGTATCGAGCGTCAGCAACCCGTCAGTTACGGGTTTGGTCCACCAGCTTGTTCTTGGCGATCCAGGGCATCATGGCGCGCAACTGGGCACCCACCACTTCGATGGAGTGATCGGCCGTGTTGCGGCGGCGAGCGGTCATGCTCGGGTAGTTCAGGCGGCCTTCCTGAATGAACATCTTGGCGTAGTCACCGTTCTGGATGCGCTTGAGCGCATTGCGCATGGCGGCGCGCGACTGCTCGTTGATGACCTCAGGACCGGTCACGTACTCGCCGAACTCCGCGTTGTTGGAGATCGAGTAGTTCATGTTGGCGATGCCACCTTCGTAGATCAGGTCGACGATCAGCTTGAGCTCGTGCAGGCACTCGAAATAGGCCATTTCGGGCGCGTAGCCGGCTTCCACCAGGGTTTCATAACCCATCTTGATCAGCTCGACGGCACCGCCGCACAGCACGGCCTGTTCGCCGAACAGGTCGGTTTCGGTTTCTTCGCGGAACGAGGTTTCGATCACGCCTCCCTTGGTACCGCCGTTGGCCATGGCATAGGACAGGGCCAAATCACGGGCTTTGCCGGATTTGTCCTGGTAGATCGCGATCAGCGAGGGCACGCCGCCGCCCTTGAGGTATTCGGAACGCACGGTGTGGCCTGGCCCCTTGGGGGCGACCATGATCACGTCCAGGTCAGCGCGTGGGATGACTTGGTTGTAGTGCACGTTGAAGCCGTGGGCAAAAGCCAGTGTGGCGCCTTGCTTCATGTTGGGCGCGACGTTGTTTTGATACACCTCAGGGATGTTCTCGTCAGGCAACAAGATCATGACCACGTCAGCGGCTTTGACAGCGTCGTTGACTTCCATCACGGTAAGGCCAGCTTTGGCGACTTTGTCCCAAGATGCACCACCTTTGCGCAGACCCACGACGACTTTGACGCCGCTTTCGTTCAGGTTCTGGGCGTGGGCGTGGCCTTGTGAGCCGTAACCAATGATGGCCACGGTTTTGCCTTTGATCAGCGACAGATCACAGTCTTTGTCGTAAAAAACTTTCACGGGGTTCTCCTTAGGAATAAACAGGTTCAAGAGTTAAGTTTAGACGCGCAGGATGCGCTCGCCGCGCCCGATACCGCACGCACCGGTGCGCACGGTCTCCAAAATGGCACTGCGGTCGATCGCCTCCAGGAAGGCGTCGTTCTTGGAAGAGTCACCGGTCAACTCAATGGTGTAGCTCTTGTCGGTGACGTCGATCACACGGCCACGGAAGATATCGGCCATGCGCTTCATTTCTTCACGCTCTTTGCCGACGGCACGCACCTTCACGAGCATCAGCTCGCGCTCGGTGTAGGCGCCTTCGGTCAGGTCCACCACCTTCACGACCTCGATCAGGCGGTTCAGGTGCTTGGTGATCTGCTCGATCACGTCATCCGACCCGGTGGTCTGGATGGTCATGCGCGACAGGCTCGGGTCTTCGGTGGGGGCCACCGTCAGAGACTCGATGTTGTAGCCGCGGGCCGAAAACAGGCCCACTACGCGGGACAGTGCCCCGGCTTCGTTCTCGATCAAAACAGCAATGATGTGTTTCATGTCAGCTTCCTCTTTTCGCCGCCCTCCCCCGTGCACGGTAATGCACAGGCTCGGTGGACCATAGATTCAACAGTGGGGGAAAGATTAAAGGTCTTCGGAACCTAGCAACATCTCGGTGATGCCTTTGCCAGCCTGCACCATCGGGAACACGTTCTCGGTGGGGTCGGTCTGGAAGTCGATGAAGACGGTGCGGTCCTTGAGCTTGCGGGCCTCGATCAGCGCACCTTCGACGTCTTGTGGACGCTCGATGCGCATGCCAACGTGCCCATAAGCCTCAGCCAGTTTTACAAAATCAGGCAGCGCATCCATGTAGCTGTGGCTGTAGCGGCCGGAATACTCGATCTCCTGCCACTGACGCACCATGCCCAGGTAACGGTTGTTCAGCGACAGCACCTTGATGGGCGTGTTGTACTGCAGGCAGGTGGACAGCTCCTGGATGCACATCTGCACCGAGCCTTCACCCGTGATACAGAAGACCTCGCTCTCGGGCTTGGCCAGCTTGATGCCCATGGCGTACGGAATGCCCACGCCCATGGTGCCCAGGCCACCGGAGTTGATCCAGCGGCGCGGCTGGTCGAACTTGTAATACTGGGCGGCGAACATCTGGTGCTGGCCCACATCGGAGGTGATGTAGGCGTCGGCGTCTTTGGTCATGTTCAACAGGGTCTCGACCACCATCTGGGGTTTGATCACCTGAGCATTGCCACGGTCGTACTTCATGCAGTCGCGCGAACGCCAGCCTTCAATGGTATCCCACCAGCCTTTGAGCGCCGCAGCGTCAGGCTTGAGACCGGACTCGCGGATCATGCCCATGAGTTCGGTCAGCACATCCTTGACGTCGCCCACGATGGGCACGTCCACCTTGACGCGCTTGGAAATGCTCGACGGGTCAATGTCGATGTGGATGATCTTGCGTTCGACAGAGGCAAAGTGCTTGGGGTTGCCGATCACGCGGTCGTCGAAACGGGCGCCGACGGCCAGCAGCACGTCGCAGTTCTGCATGGCGTTATTGGCTTCGAGCGTGCCGTGCATGCCCAGCATGCCCAGGAAACGGCGGTCGGTGGCCGGGAAAGCACCCAGACCCATCAAGGTGTTGGTCACCGGGAAATTCAGCATGTCCACCAGAGCACGCAATTCGCCGCTGGCTTCGCTCATGAGCACGCCGCCACCCGTGTAGATGTACGGGCGCTTGGCCGACATCAGCAGTTGCAGGGCCTTGCGGATCTGGCCGCCATGGCCCTTGCGCACCGGGTTGTA
>JBJTNV010000041.1:0-10058 GCA_046074205.1 Hydrogenophaga sp. | reverse complement strand
TTTTCAAGGGGCACCGCGGAACTGGCTTTGCCCGGCCGCTGGTGCCGCCCCCTGGGGGTGGCGCCGCAGGCGGCGCGGGGGGTTACACCTTGCTCAGCCAATGCGAGTACTTGGCGTTACGGCCTTCTTCGACATCGTCGGCGGCCGCAACGCCAAGTACTCGCATTGGCTGAGCAAGGTGTAACCCCCCGCGCCGCCTGCGGCGCCACCCCCAGGGGGCGGCACCAGCGGCCGGGCAAAGCCAGTTCCGCGGTGCCCCTTGAAAAAGCCCGCGCTCGAGCAACACCCAGGAACCATTCCCATGACCACTTCTTCCACCATTGAACTGAGCGCCAAGGACCTGAACGCCCAAGGTGGCGTGTTCTGCCCTAACCCCAAGGCCGACATGAAGCTCTGGAGCGGTCACCCCAAGGTCTTCCTGGATGTGGCCCGCACGGGTGAGGCCCGTTGTCCGTACTGCGGCACGGTCTACCGGCTCAAGGCTGGTGAGGTGGCCCCACACGCCCACTGAGGCAGCGGCGGCGGCCGCTCGGCAGCTTCAGGCCGGCAGCTCCAGCACGAAACGAGCCCCGCCGCCCGGGCGCTCCTCGCAGCGCACCCGCCCCCCGTGCCGCTCGGTGATCGACTTCACCAGCGACAGGCCCAGGCCCACTCCGCCTTCGCGCTCGCTCGCACCGGGCAGACGGTAGAAGGGCTCGAAGATGCGTTCGCGCAGCCCGACCGGCACGCCGGGGCCGCGGTCTTCGATGACCACCAACGCATGCGCCGGACGGCCCTCCCCGGCCGCCTGCCACCGCACCAGCATGCACACCGCCGCGCCTTCATGGGGTGCGCCCTGTGCCGGCTGCCCGTGGCGGCGCGCATTCTCCAGCAGGTTGCGCAACACCCGCCTGAGCAGACGGGCATGGCCTCGCACCACCACCGGCGCAGAACCCGGCGGGACTTGCAAATCCGCACCGGTGCGCGCGCACTCTTCGGCCGCCAGTCCGACCAGATCCACTTCCTCGGTCGGTCCGGGTGCACCAGCTTCGTGGGCGTCGTGCATGTCCAGACGGCTGGCCAGCAGAATTTCATCGACCAGCTGATCCAGCTCCTCGATATTGCGCGCGATCTCGGCACGGGCACTGGCGGTGCCAGGGTCCTGGCCGAGCAGTTCCAGCCCCATGCGGATGCGCGCCAGGGGCGAGCGCAGCTCGTGGGAGGCGTTGGCCAATAAGGTCTTGTGGGCGCGCAGCAAGGACTGCACCCGCTCGGCCGAGGCATTGAAGCGCTCGGCCAGGAAGGCCACCTCGTCGCGCCCCTGCACCGGCAGGCGGGCGCTCAGGTCGCCACGCCCCCATCGCTCCACGCCTTTCTGCAACCCTTCGAGTCGCTGGGTCAGGCGTCGCACGATGGGGTAGGCCCCCAGGGCCACGGCCAGCCCCACCAGCACCAGCAGCCAGACGAAGCCGAAGGGCGCCTGCAGCCAGAAGGCAGTAGAGGCAATGTGCGCGGCCGCCGGTGGCGTGCCGGGTGGCCGGCCCGGACGGGGCAGCTGCACATACAGGCTCTGACCATCATTGAGGGTGATCTGGAACTCCAGTCCCTGGCCAGGCACCCGCACCGCCCGGGCGGGGGAGCGCCCCAACACTTCGCCGGCCGCATTGCGCAACACCAGTTCGCGCGCCATGCGCGCATCGCGCTCGGCACGGTCATGGTCCAGCGCCGACTGCCACAGCCAGCCCGCCGCCAGCGTGAGCACCGCCACCGCCGCCACAATGGCCAGCCAGATGCGCAGGTACAGCTTCTGACCGAGCAGGCTGTTCATGGCCGATTAGTCCTGTTGCCGGGCGAACACGTAGCCCACCCCCCGCACCGTGAGGATGCGCTTGGGGTCCTTGCTGTCGGTCTCGATGGCGCTGCGGATGCGACCGATGTGGACGTCAATGCTGCGATCAAACGCTTCGAGCTCGCGCCCGCGCACGGCCTCCATGATCTGCTCGCGCGTGAGCACACGGCCAGCCCGCTCGGCCATGGCCACCAGCAGGTCGAACTGGTAGGACGTCAGCTCGCAGGCGTTCCCCGCCACCTCAACGGTACGCGCGTCCCGGTCGATCTCCAGCGAACCGAACCGCATCAGCGGCGTGGCACGCGTCGCCGGCACATCCCCCGGATCGGCGCGACGGCGCAGCACCGCTCGGATGCGCGCCAGCAGTTCACGCGGCTCAAACGGCTTGGGCAGGTAATCGTCGGCGCCCAGTTCCAGGCCAATGATGCGGTCCATCGGATCGCCCTTGGCCGTCAGCATGAGCACCGGAGTGCGGGCCAGGTCACCGGGCAGCGACCGGATGCGGCGGCACACCTCCAGCCCGTCGATACCGGGCATCATCAGGTCCAGGATGACCAGTTCGGGCCGCACGAGTGGCAGCTGCTCCAGCCCGCTTTCGCCATCACCGGCATGTGCGACGTCATACCCGGACTGGCCCAGGTACTCGCGCACCATGTGCGCCAGGCGGGCATCGTCTTCGATCATCAGGAGTCGGGATGTCATGGGTTCAGTGTAGCCAGCGATGGTGCGTGTCCGGTCAGGGTCGCGCGCGCGCGTGAAGACCGGTTGTGCCTCGCGTAAAGTTGCGTGAATGTCCCACTCCCGCCCCTGGCCGGACACGGCCTTGCCCCTGCCCGCCACGACCTTCAGCGCCCTGCTGGAACGGCTCGTGGCGCAAGCGCCACTGGCCCCTGCGCTGAGCTGGCACGATCCGGCCGTCCCGGACAGCGGCTGGCAAAGCCTGGACCGCGACACACTGGCCGTCCGGGTCCGTGGGTGTGCCGCCGCGCTCGCGCTGCATGGCGTTCAGGCAGGCGACCGGGTGGCCTGGCTGGGCCTGAACCACCCCGGGACGCTGGTGCTGCTGTTCGCACTGGCGCGGCTGCGTGCCGTCCTGGTGCCGTTGAACCACCGCCTGGCAGCAGCCGAGTGGCAAGCCGTACTGGCCGATTGCAAGCCCTGTCTGCTGGTACACGATGTCCCGCTGGCCGAGGCCGCACGCGCGCTGGGCGAGGCCGCGACCTTGCCGGCGCTGGACTGGTCCGGGCTGGAACGCTCAAACGCCGCCGATGCACCGGCGGCGCACGACACGCCGCAAGCCCCCCTGCTGCTGGTCTACACCTCGGGCACCACCGGCCGACCCAAGGCAGCCGTGCACACCCAGGCGAACCTGCTGGCCAATATGGCGATGGCCGCGGCCGTGCAGGGCATCACCGCGGCAGACCGTGTGCTCACCGTGTTGCCCCTGTTTCACGTGGGCGGTCTGTGCATCCAGACGCTGCCGGCCTTGTCGGTCGGCGCACACGTTCACCTGTTCACCCGATTCGATGCCGGCGCCACGCTGCGCAGCATCGCCCGGGACCGGCACACCCTCACACTGCAGGTGCCCGCCACGCTGCAGGCACTGACGCAACATGCGGACTGGCGGCACACCGACCTGTCCCGTCTGCGCGCGGTCTGGGCCGGCTCCAGCCTGCTGCCCCCCGCCCCGCTGCAGGCCTTCATGGCGCGCGGGGTGCCGGTGTGCAATGTGTACGGCAGCACGGAAACCGGGCCCTTCTCCATCGCGCTGCCGCCAGCGCATGCCGCCGATCACCTGGGCAGCTGCGGCTGGCCGGCACCGGGTGTTCAGGTCCGCCTGCTGGACGAACAGGGCGCCGAGGTGCCCGCCGGCCAGGTGGGCGAGGTCGCGGTGCGCGGCCCCAACGTGGCAGACCGCTACTGGCCCGACCAGCCGGTGCTGGACGCTGACGGTTTCTTCCGCAGCGGCGACCTGGCACAGCAGGCGGCTGATGGCAGTTTCACCGTGGTCGGCCGCGCCAAGGACATGATCATTTCCGGTGGCGAAAACATCTACCCGGCCGAAATCGAGCACCTGATCGCCCAGCACCCGCTGGTGGCCGAGTGCAGCGTGGTTGGCCAGCCCGATGCGCGCTGGGGAGAGGCAGCCGTGGCGGTGGTGGTGCTGCATGGCCCGGCGGCTGGCGATGAGTGGGTCACACCGCTGCAGGCCTGGCTGGACGGTCGCCTGGCGCGCTACAAGTGGCCGCGCCGCTGGGTGCGGGTGGACGCACTGCCACGCACCGCTCTGGGCAAGGTGCAGAAAGCGGCGCTCAAGGCTTTGCTGCAGGCGCCGCAGGGCTGACCCGCGCTGCCAGCCAGATCAGCAGCAGCACCGGTACACCCAGCACAGCGGTGGCGGTGAAGAAGGTCGGGTAATCGTGCGCATCGACAAAGGCGCCGGAATAACCGGCCAGCCACTTGGGCGCCAGCAGCATCATGGAGCTGAACAGCGCGTATTGCGTGGCCGAATAGCTGACATTGGTCAGGCTCGAGAGATAGGCGATAAAGGCCGCCGAAGCCACACCGGCGCTGAGGTTGTCGGCCGAAACCACCGCGATCAGCGCCGTCACGTCATGGCCATGACTGGCCAGCCAGGCAAACAGCAGGTTGCTCGCCGCCGAGAGGGTGGCGCCGAGCATGAGCACGCGCATCACACCCAGCCGCAACGAGAGCGCGCCGCCGATGAAAGCGCCGGCCAGGGTCATGATCACGCCGTAGATCTTGGTGACGGCGGCCACTTCGTCCTTGGTGTAGCCCATGTCCACATAGAACGGATTGGCCATGATGCCCATCACCACGTCGCTGATGCGATAGACGCCGATCAGCGCCAGAATGAGCACCGCGTGCCGTCCGTGGCGACGCAGGAAATCGGCAAAGGGCTCGACAAAGGCGCCGCGAAACCATTCGGCCGCGTTGCGCGCCGGGGCCATCACGACCGCCACAGGCTCGCGCGAGAACAGCACGGTCAGCACACCCACCAGCATGCTCGCGGCCATGACCAGGTAGGCCGTGGCCCAGGCGGCGTTCTGGTAGAGCGCGCCGGGCGAGACCGCCGCCCCCAGCGAGGGGGCGGTTTCGGAACGGGCGGCGATCCAGAGCACACCGGCGCCAGCCCAGATCATGGCCAGCCGGTAGCCGGTCTGGTAGGTGGCGGCCAGCGCACCCTGGTGCGCGGCATCCGCCGATTCGATGCGGAACGCATCGAGCGCAATGTCCTGCGTGGCCGACGCAAACGCCACCGCCAGCGCACACCACACCACAAGGTTCAGGTCGGCACGCGGATCGGCCATGGCCATGCCGGCCAGCGCCAACATGATGGCCAGCTGCGACACCAGCAGCCAGCTGCGCCGGCGCCCGAGCCAGCGCGTGAGCAGCGGGATCGGCAGCCGGTCCACCAGTGGTGACCAGACCCACTTGAAGCCGTAGGCCAGGCCGACCCAGCTCAGGTAGCCGATGGTGGTGCGGTCCAGCCCGGCTTCGCGCAGGCGAAAACTCAGCGTCCCCAGCACCAGCAACAGGGGCAATCCGGCAGCAAACCCCAGCGCGAACATGCGCAGACTCGCCGGTGCCAGATACGCGCGCAAGGCATCGGCCCAGGTGGGGCGTTGTTCGGGACCGGACGGCAACAGCGACGTGGAGGATGGCTCGGACATGCGATGGAGGGACGGAATCGGAACCACCAGGCGGCGGCGGGAACAGACAGCTTGTCTATTATTGGGCCACCATGTGCTTCCTTTGCGAACTCAAGTCCCCGCACAGCGCCAGCGCTGCCGAGTCACCCCCACAGGTCTGGTCGGCGCGGCGTGCCTTCCTGCTCGCCGGCTCGGCCGCCGCCATCGGTACCGGCACCGACGCGCTGGCACAGGTGAACGTCGGACAGTCCTCTTCCCTGCGCAAGCTGGTACCGGCCGCCGAACTCGAAGCGGCGGCCGCCCGGCAATACAGCCAGATGATGGAACAGGCGCGCCAGCAAGACGCACTGGTGCCGGCGAGCGACCCGCAGGTCCGGCGCCTGCGCCAGATGGCGCAACGGCTGATCCCGCATGCGGCGCCATGGAACGGACGTGCCAGAGGCTGGCAGTGGGAAGTCAACCTGATCGCCAGCGACCAGATCAACGCTTTCTGCATGCCCGGCGGCAAGATCGCCTTCTACACCGGCATCCTGCAGACACTGCGACTCGACGACGACGAGGCCGCCATGATCATGGGCCACGAAATGGCCCATGCGCTGCGCGAGCACGCGCGCGAGCGGCTGGCCAAGACGCAGGCCACGGGCATGGGCCTGTCGGTGCTCTCCAGCCTCTTGGGGCTGGGTCAGCTCGGGGACGTGGCGGCCAGCCTGGGCACACAACTGCTGAGCCTGCGCTTTTCCCGCGAGGACGAGACCGAGGCCGACCTGGTCGGGCTGGAACTGGCCGCCCGCTCGGCCTACAAACCCCAGGCCAGCGTGAGCCTGTGGCAAAAAATGGCCGCCCAGAAGGGCGCTGGCGGCCTGTCTTTTCTCTCCACCCACCCCAGCAGCCCGGACCGCATCCGGGACCTGCAGTCAAACGTGCCCAAGGTACAGGGGCTGTACGAGGCGGCGCGTCGGGGCTGAGCCGCCCGACCGTGACGCTCAGGTCCCTTGGACGTAGGGGTTGAACCGCCGCTCTTCGCCAAACGTGCTTTCCGGACCGTGGCCGGGGATGAACACCGTGTCGTCGCCCATGGGCCAGAGGCGTTCGCGAATGCTGCTGATCAGCTCGGCGTGATTCCCGCCCGGGAAATCGGTGCGGCCGATGCTGCCGGCAAAGAGCACGTCGCCGACAAAGGCGCGTTGGGCTTCGGGTGAATGGAACACCACGTGCCCGGGCGTGTGGCCGGGGCAATGGCGCACGTTCAGGGTGCAGTGGCCGATCTGCACGGTGTCGCCATCGGCGAGCCAGCGCGTGGGCGTGAAGTGGCCGGCCGGCGGGAAGCCGAACATCTGGCTCTGCTGTGGCAGGCCGTCGATCCAGTACTGGTCGCCCGGGTGCGGGCCGATGATGGGCAGACCGAGCCTGCCGGCCAGCTCGGCCGTGCCGCCGGCGTGGTCAATGTGCGCATGGGTAAGCCAGATGGCCTTGAGCCGCAGGCCCAGCTGCTGCGCCGCCGCTTCGATGCGCGGCAGATCCCCACCAGGGTCGATGACGGCCGCTTCCAGGGTCTCGTCGCACCAGACGAGCGAGCAGTTCTGGGCAAAGGCGGTGACGGGCAGGGTTTGGTAGCGCAACATGGTGTCAGAAGGGAAGGTCGTATTCGATGGTGATGGGCGCGTGGTCGCTGAATTTTTCGCCCTTGTAGATGGCCTCCTGACGCGCACTGGCGGCAAAGGCCGGCGTGGCCAGGTGGTAGTCCAGACGCCAGCCCACGTTCTTGGCATAGGCCTGGCCCCGGTTGCTCCACCACGTGTAACACGCATCGGTGGTCTGCGGCTGCAGGCTGCGGTAGACATCGACCAGCCCCCCCTCGGACAGCAGCCGCGTCATCCAGGCCCGCTCCTGGGGCAGGAAGCCGCTGTTCTTCTGGTTGCCCTTCCAGTTTTTCAGGTCCTTCTCGGTGTGCGCAATGTTCACGTCACTGCAAACCACGAACTCGCGCTGCGCCTTCAGGGCCATGAGATGCGGGTAGATGACGTCCAGAAAACGGTACTTGGCGTCCTGACGTTCGGGGCCGGACGACCCGCTGGGGAAGTACACGCTGATGACCGAGAACTTGCGCTGGGGGGTATCAAAGCGCAGTTCGGCCCAGCGGCCTTCGGCGTCGAACTCGCCCCCATCGAAGCCGATGAGCACATCACTGGGCTCGTGACGCGTGTAGACCCCCACGCCCGAGTAGCCCTTTTTCTGCGCGAAATGGAAGTGTCCCTTCAGGCCGGCCAGTGTCTCGAAGCGGCCGGCCACGTCGGGCGCCTGGGCCTTGACTTCCTGCACACAAATACAATCCGGCGCATGTGAGACCAGCCACTGTTCCAGCCCCTTGCTGGTGGCCGAACGGATGCCATTGAGGTTCAGGCTGGTGAGTTTGAACAAGGATTTCCCCATGTCGTTGGATACGGGCGCGGCCGAGGCCTGCGCGGACAGTGGTGTGCTGGCGCAGGACTTCGTGCAGTTCTGCGTGGACTCGGGCGTGCTGCGCTTTGGCGAATTCAAGACCAAGGCCGGGCGTTTGTCCCCCTATTTTTTCAACGCCGGCCTGTTCGACGACGGCGCCAAGCTGGGGCGACTCGCGCAATTCTATGCACAGGCCCTGCTGGCCAGCGGCATTGAATTCGACATGATTTTCGGGCCCGCGTACAAGGGCATTCCCCTCGGCGCGGCGGTGGCCATCGAGCTGGCCCGCCTGGGCAGGAACGTGCCCTTTGCCTACAACCGCAAGGAAGCCAAGGACCACGGCGAAGGCGGCAGTCTGGTGGGTGCGCCGCTGCAGGGCCGGGTGCTGATCGTGGACGACGTCATGAGCGCCGGCACCGCCGCGCGCGAGTCCATTGCCCTCATCCGCGCCGCCGGCGCCACGCCGCACGCAGTGGCGATCGCGCTGGACCGGCAGGAAAAAGCCACCGAAGTCGGCCCGGACGGCACGGTGCAAGACGTGGACCACAGCGCGGTGCAGCACGTCCGCCGCGCGCTGGGTCTTCAGGTGTGTGCCATCGCCCGCCTGGACGACCTGCTGCGGTACCTGAACGCCCAGCCCCAGACCGGCCTCGCCCAGCACCGGGACCGCGTGCTCGCCTACCGGGCGCGTTACGGCGTCGCTGACTGATTACACCCGCCACGGCGGGCGGGCGCTCAGCCCTGCAGCTTTTGCTTGAGCAGCTCGTTGGCCTGTTGCGGGTTGGCCTTGCCCTTGCTCGCCTTCATGACCAGGCCCACCAGCGCGTTGAAAGCCTTGTCCTTGCCGGCGCGGAACTGTTCGACCATGGGCGCGTTGGCGGCCATCACCTCGTCGATGATGGTTTCCAGCGCGCCGGAGTCGTTCATCTGCTTGAGGCCCTTGGCGTCGATGACGGCATCGACGTCCTGACCCTCGCCGGCCCACAGCGCGTCCATCACCTGCCTGGCGGCGTTGTTCGACACCGTGTCGTCGGCGATGCGCTTCAGGAGCGCGGCCAGCGTGTCGGCGTTCACCGGCACCTGGGCGATGTCCTTCTCCTCGTTGTTCAGGCGGCGCGAGACCTCACCCATGATCCAGTTGCTGGCCATCTTGGCCTGGCCGGATGCCTTGGCGGCGGTTTCGAAATACGCCGCCATCGCAGGGCTCTGCGTCAGCGTGGTCGCGTCGTACTCGGGCAGGCCGTACTCGGTCACCAGGCGCTCGGCCATCTGCCGCGGCAGCTCGGGCATGCTGGCCCTGACCTCGTCCACCCAGCTGCGCGCGATCACCAGCGGCGGCAGGTCGGGGTCAGGGAAGTAGCGGTAGTCGGCGGCGTCTTCCTTGGTGCGCATGGCGCGGGTCTCGCCCGTGTCGGGGTCGAACAGCACCGTGGCCTGCTGGATGGCGTGGCCGTCCTCGATTTGCTCGATCTGCCAGCGGACTTCGTAGTCGATGGCCTGCTGCATGAACTTGAACGAGTTCAGGTTCTTGATTTCGCGGCGCGTGCCCAGCGGCGCGCCCGGCTTGCGCACGCTCACGTTGGCGTCGCAGCGGAAGGAACCTTCCTGCATGTTGCCGTCGCAGATGCCGATCCAGGTCACGATCTTGTGCAGCTCCTTGGCGTAGGCCACGGCCTCGGCGCTGGAGCGGATGTCGGGCTCGGTCACGATCTCCAGCAGCGGCGTGCCGGCGCGATTCAGATCGATGCCGCTCTGGCCAATGAAGTCTTCGTGCAGCGATTTGCCCGCGTCTTCTTCGAGGTGGGCGCGCACCAGGCGCACCGTTTTCTTTTCGTCGCCCAGGTAGAACGACACCTCGCCGCCCTGCACCACCGGGATCTCGAACTGGCTGATCTGGTAGCCCTTGGGCAGGTCGGGGTAGAAGTAGTTTTTGCGCGCAAAGATGCTGCGCTCGGCCACGTGCGAGTTCACGGCCAGGCCGAACTCGATGGCGCGTTCGACCGCGCCTTTGTTCATCACCGGCAGCGTGCCGGGCAGCGCCATGTCGAGCGCGCAGGCCTGGGTGTTGGGCTCGGCGCCAAAGGCCACGCTGGCCCGGCTGAAGATCTTGCTGTTCG
>JBJTNV010000040.1:0-11873 GCA_046074205.1 Hydrogenophaga sp. | reverse complement strand
CGACCAGGGTGCGGCGGGCGTCGCCGAACTTGGCGGCGTCGGCCTTGATCTCCTTCACCACCAGCCGGCGCAGCTTGCCTTCGTCACCCAGCAGGGCCTCGAGTTCGGTCTTCTCGCCACGTAGCTCGGCCAGCTCGCGCTCGATCTTGATGCCTTCGAGGCGGGCCAGCTGGCGCAGGCGGATTTCCAGGATGTCCTCGGCCTGGCGGTCGCTGAGCTTGAAAGCTTCGATCAGCGCGGCCTTGGGCTCGTCGCTGTGGCGGATGATGCGGATCACCTCGTCGATGTTCAGCAGCACCAGCTGCCGGCCTTCGAGGATGTGGATGCGGTCCAGCACCTTCTGCAGCTTGTGCTGGCTGCGGCGGGTGATGGTGGTCTGGCGGAACGCGATCCACTCCTCCAGCATCTGGCGCAGGCTCTTCTGCGTCGGCCGGCCGTCCAGCCCGATCATGGTCAGGTTGATCGGCGCCGAGCTCTCCAGGCTGGTGTGGGCCAGCAGCGCGGTGATGAGTTCCTGCTGTTCGATGCGGCTGCTCTTGGGCTCGAACACCAGGCGCACCGGCGCGTCCTTGCTGGACTCGTCGCGCACCGTGTCCAGCACCATCAGCATGCTGGCCTTGAGCTGGGTCTGGTCCTGCGTCAGCGCCTTCTTGCCGGCCTTGACCTTGGGGTTGGTGATCTCCTCGATCTCTTCCAGCACCTTCTGGCTGCTCACGCCGGGCGGCAGTTCGTTCACCACCAGCTGCCACTGGCCGCGCGCCAGGTCTTCGATCTTCCAGCGCGCGCGCACCTTCAGGCTGCCGCGGCCGGTGCGGTAGGCGTCGGCGATGTCACCGGCCGGGCTGATGATCTGGCCGCCACCGGGGTAGTCCGGGCCGGGCAGGAGGGTCAGCAGTTCTTCGTCGCCGAGTTTGGGGTTCTTGACCAGTGCCACACAGGCATCGGCCACTTCGCGCAGGTTGTGGCTGGGGATCTCGGTCGCCAAGCCGACGGCGATGCCACTGGCCGCGCGCCAGGTCTTCGATTTTCCAGCGCGCGCGCACCTTGAGGCTGCCGCGACCGGTGCGGTAGGCGTCAGCGATGTCGCCCGCCGGGCTGATGATCTGGCCGCCACCGGGGTAGTCCGGGCCGGGCAGGAGGGTCAGCAGTTCTTCGTCGCCGAGTTTGGGGTTCTTGACCAGTGCCACACAGGCATCGGCCACTTCGCGCAGGTTGTGGCTGGGAATTTCGGTCGCCAGGCCCACGGCGATACCGCTGGCGCCGTTGAGCAGGTTGAACGGCAGGCGCGCGGGCAACTGCTTCGGTTCTTCGAACGAGCCGTCGTAGGTGGGAATGAAGTCCACCGTGCCCTGGTCGATCTCGTCGAGCAGCAGGCCGGTGATCCTGGCCAGCCGCGCTTCGGTGTAGCGCATGGCGGCGGCGCCGTCGCCGTCACGGCTGCCGAAGTTGCCCTGGCCATCGATGAGCGGGTAGCGCTGGCTGAAGTCCTGCGCCATGCGCACCAGCGCGTCGTACGCTGCGCTGTCGCCGTGCGGGTGGTACTTGCCCAGCACGTCACCCACCACGCGGGCGCTCTTGACCGGCTTGGCCGCCGTGTTGCCACTGAAGCCCAGGCCCATGCGGTCCATGGCGTAGAGGATGCGGCGCTGCACCGGCTTCTGGCCGTCGGACACGTCGGGCAATGCGCGGCCCTTGACGACGGACAGAGCGTATTCGAGGTAGGCGCGTTGCGCGTAGTTCGCCAGGTTGTCTTCGCCCGGCGCATCGGCCGGCCGGAGATCGAGTTCAGGGGTGTCGTTCATGTCGGTTCAAGTATTCGTACATACGGCTGCGCGCCAAGGCAGTGGGTCCAGAACATCGCGGAACCGGCTTGGCCGGGCCGCAGATGTTGCCCCCTGGGGGGTGACGCCGCAGGCGGCGCGGGGGGAATCAAATATCCACTTCAACGGAGTCGCCATGCAGCTCCATCAGCTCGCGGCGCGAGGCGGCTTCGCCCTTGCCCATGAGCTTGGTGATCAGGGCCTCGGTGGCAGCAAAGTCCAGGTTGCCCAGCGTCACCGGCAGCAGGCGGCGCGTATCAGGGTTGAGTGTGGTGTCCCAGAGCTGCTCGGCGTTCATCTCGCCCAGGCCCTTGAAGCGGCTGATCTGGCATTTCTCGCGCTGCACGCCGTCTTTCTCGGCCTTGTCGAGGATGGCGTGCAGTTCACCGTCGTCCAGCGCGTACTGCTTGGCGGCCGGCTTTTTGCCGCGCGCCGGCACGTCCACCCGAAACAGCGGGGGGCGCGCCACGTACACATGCCCCGCCTCAATCAGCTTGGGGAAGTGCCTGAAGAACAGCGTCAGCAGCAGCACCTGGATGTGTGAGCCGTCCACATCGGCATCGCTCAGGATGCAGACCTTGCCGTAGCGCAAACCACTCAGGTCAGGCGTGTCGGCCGGGCCATGCGGATCGACCCCGATGGCGACCGAAATGTCGTGGATTTCGGTGTTGGCAAACAGGCGGTCGCGCTCCACCTCCCAGGTGTTGAGCACCTTGCCGCGCAGCGGCAGCACCGCCTGGCATTCCTTGTCACGGCCCATCTTGGCGCTGCCCCCGGCCGAGTCGCCCTCGACCAGAAAGAGCTCGTTGTGCTCGGTATCGCGGCTCTCGCAGTCGGTCAGCTTGCCGGGCAGCACGGCCACGCCGCTGCCCTTGCGCTTTTCCAACTTTTGACCGGCCCTCTGACGGCTTTGCGCCGCCTTGATCGCGAGTTCGGCCAGCTTCTTGCCGTAGTCCACATGCTGGTTGAGCCACAACTCCAGCGCCGGTCTCACATAGTTGCTCACCAGCCGCACCGCGTCGCGCGAATTGAGGCGCTCTTTGACCTGGCCCTGGAACTGCGGGTCCAGCACCTTGGCGCTCAGTACATAGCTGGCGCGGGCGAACACGTCTTCGGGCAGCAGCTTCACGCCCTTGGGCAGCAGCGCGTGCATTTCAATGAAGGCCTTGACCGCCTGGAACAGCCCATCGCGCAGGCCGCTGTCGTGGGTGCCGCCGGCGCTGGTCGGGATCAGGTTGACGTAGCTCTCGCGCACCGGCGCGCCGTCTTCGGTGAAGGCTACCGCCCAGGCCGCGCCCTCGCCTTCGGCAAAGCTGTCGTCCCTGGCGTCGGCGTAGCCCTCGCCCTCAAACAGCGGAATCACCGGGTCGGTGCTGAGCGTCTGCGCCAGGTAGTCGCGCAGGCCGCCCTTGTATTGCCAGGTCTGGGTGTCCTTGGTTTTTTCGTTGACCAGCGTGACCTGGACGCCGGGCATCAGCACCGCCTTGCTGCGCAGCAGGTGGGTCAGCTCGCCCAGCGGCAGCACGGCGGAATCGAAGTATTTGGCATCGGGCCAGGCGCGCACCGTGGTGCCCTGCTTGCGGTCGCCTTCGCCTTTGGGGACCACCACCAGCGGCTCGATCACATCGCCCGAGCCAAAGGCCAGTTTGGCCACCTGACCGTCGCGGAAGCAGCTCACTTCCAGCCGGGTGGACAAGGCGTTGGTCACGCTCACGCCCACGCCGTGCAGGCCGCCCGAGAAGCTGTAGGCGCCGCCCTTGCCCTTGTCGAACTTGCCGCCCGCGTGCAGCCGGGTGAACACCAGTTCCACCACCGGCGCCTGCTCTTCGGGGTGCAGGCCGAACGGAATGCCACGGCCGTCGTCTTCCACGCTCACCGAGCCGTCGGCGTGCAGCGTGACCTTGATTTTTTTGCCGAAGCCCGCGAGCGCTTCGTCGGCTGCGTTGTCCAGCACCTCTTGAATGATGTGCAGCGGGTTGTCGGTGCGGGTGTACATGCCCGGGCGCTGCTTGACGGGCTCCAGGCCCTTGAGGACGCGGATGGAACCTTCGGAATATGCGGTCGATGGGGTAGCCATGGCGGCGGATTGTAAGCACGCACCACGCAAAGACTGTATGCATTCACAGATACACACGGATTCGTGCGTCGCCGGCACCGCGCCCGCAACCCGGCAACGTGACGGACTGACGCGTCCACGACCGCCACCCCGGCCCGGATTGGCTACAGTTGCCGGATGTCTTCTTCCATTGCCCCACCCCGTCTGTCCGCGTTGCAGGTGCTCGCCTGCGGCGCCGCCATCGTCACCCTGTCCATGGGTGTGCGCCACGGCTTTGGCCTCTGGCTGCAGCCCATCACCCAGGAGTTGGGCTGGACGCGCGAGAACTTTGCCTTTGCCCTGGCGGTGCAGAACCTGGCATGGGGCTTTTGCGGCATCTTCGCCGGCATGGCGGCTGACCGCTTTGGCGCGTTTCGCGTGCTGCTGGCCGGCTCGCTGCTGTACGCGCTGGGTCTGGCCGGCATGGCGCTGTCGCCCACACCGTTCCTGTTCACGCTCACAGCGGGTCTGGTCATCGGTGCTGCCCAGGCGGGCACCACCTACGCCGTGATCTACGGCGTGATCGGGCGCCAGATCCCGGCTGAAAAGCGTTCCTGGGCCATGGGGGTGGCCGCCGCCGCAGGCTCCTTCGGCCAGTTCCTGATGGTGCCGGTTGAAGGCTGGCTGATCACCGGCTTTGGCTGGCAGAACGCGCTGCTCATCCTGGGCGGTGCGGCCTTGCTGATCATGCCGCTGGCGCTGTTCCTGCGGGAGCCCGGTTTTGTGGGTGGCGTCGCGCCCCAGCGCGAGCAGACCATCGTCCAGGCCCTGCGTGAGGCCTTCGGCTACCGCAGCTTCCAGCTGCTGATGGCGGGCTACTTCGTCTGCGGCTTCCAGGTGGTGTTCATCGGCGTGCACATGCCCAGCTACCTCAAGGACAACGGTCTGTCGCCCCAGGTCGCCAGCACCGCACTGGCGCTGATCGGCCTGTTCAACGTGTTCGGCACCTACGCCGCCGGCGCCCTGGGCCAGCGGCTGGCCAAGCGCCACATCCTGGCCTTCATTTACCTGGCGCGCTCGGTAGCCATCACGGTCTTCCTCTGGGCGCCGCTCACACCCATGAGCGTGTACCTGTTCTCGGCGGTCATGGGTGTGCTGTGGCTGTCCACCGTACCCCCCACCAACGCCGTGGTGGCACAGATCTTTGGTGTGGCCCACCTGTCCATGCTGGGTGGTTTCGTGTTCTTCAGCCACCAGATCGGCAGCTTCATGGGCGTCTGGCTGGGTGGCTTCCTGTACGACAGGACGGGCAGCTACGACATCGTCTGGATCATCGCCATCGCCCTGGGGGTGTTTGCGGCGCTGATCAACCTGCCGGTGCGCGAAACGGCCATCGCGCGTGGACCGCAGCGCATGGGGACGGCAGCGTGATGAGGCCGCAGGCGTTCAAGGTGCTGGTCTGGTCGGTGGTGCTGCTGGCCCTGGCCGGCGCGGGATCGCTCTACGCCCGGCCGGATTTCCTGGTCAACCTGGCGGATCAGTTATGGAGTTGTTTCTGATGCACGGAGACACGGCGCCTTCGCCCTGGGTTCAGCGCTGGACACACCTCGTGCCCGCGCACGGCACGGTGCTGGACGTGGCCTGCGGCCGCGGCCGCCACCTGCGCTGGTTCGCCGCGCGCGGCCATGCGGTGGTGGGCGTAGACCGTGACCCGGCCGCTGCAGAAGCGGCCGGCGGCGCCGCGCTGGTGGTGCAGGCCGACATCGAGAACGGCCCCTGGCCGTTTACCGGGCAGCGCTTCGACGCCGTGATCGTCACCAACTACCTGTGGCGCGCGCTGCTGCCGACCCTCGTGGACAGCGTGGCCGACGGCGGTGTGCTGGTCTACGAAACCTTTGCTGCCGGCAACGAGACCGTGGGCAAGCCCTCGCGGCCGGACTTCCTGCTCCAGCCCGGCGAGCTGCTGCATGCCTGTACCGGGCTGCACGTGGTCGCCTATGAAAATGGCTTTCTGAGCTCGCCCGACCGCTTCGTACAGCGCATCGCAGCGGTGCGCCAGCGGCCGGCCGATGGCGCCCTGCCCCTGCGCCACCGGCTCGAGGCCGCTGGGTAGAATGTGAAATTCGCGCCCGCGCGCCGGATTGTTCCCGCCTCCTGCGCCCCCTCGTGGCGCCCCTGAACCGTCACCCCGCCCATGAACACCATCACCGGCAGCATCGTTGCTCTTGTCACGCCCTTCCATCCCGACGGCAGCGTCGACTACCCCAGCTTGCGCCAGCTGATCGACTGGCACATCGCCGAAGGCACCGACTGCATCGGCGTGGTCGGCACCACCGGCGAATCGCCCACCGTCAGCGTCGAGGAGCACTGCGAAATCATCCGCGTCGCGGTCGAGCAGGCCGCCAAGCGCGTGCCCATCATGGCCGGCTGCGGCGCCAACTCCACGGCCGAGGCCATTGAACTGTCCCAGTTCGCGCGCAGGGTCGGTGCCGACTGCCAGCTGCAGGTCGTGCCCTACTACAACAAGCCCACGCAGGAATGCCAGTTCCAGCACTTCAAGGCGATTGCCGAAGCCACCGGCGACCTGCCCATCGTGCTCTACAACGTGCCCGGCCGCACGGTGGCCGACATGGCGCTGGACACCGTGCTGCGCCTGGCCGAAGTGCCCGGCATCGTCGGCATCAAGGAAGCCACCGGCAACATCGAACGCGCCCAGTGGCTGATCCGCGAAACGCCCGAGAAATTCGCCATCTACTCCGGTGACGACCCGACCGCCGTGGCCCTGATGCTGTGCGGCGGCCAGGGCAATGTGAGCGTGACCGCCAACGTGGCGCCCCGCCTGATGCACGAGCTGTGCGTGGCCGCCATTGCCGGCGATGTGCGCAAGGCGATGGACATCCAGATGCGCCTGCTGCCGGTGCACAAGAACCTGTTCGTCGAAGCCAACCCGATCCCGCTGAAGTGGGCCATGGCCCGCATGGGGCTGTGTGGCGAAACCATGCGCCTGCCCCTGACCCCGATGAGCCGTTCGCTGGAACCGGTGGTGGAAGCCGCCCTCAAAGCCAGCGGGCTGCTGCCCTGAGCCCATCCCCCGCCAACCACCTGCTAGCGCTCATGCACACCTCCCGCACCCTGCCCCCCTCCGCCCGCCTGGGTCTGATCGCTGCTGCGGCCTTGATGGTCACCGGCTGCAGCGTGTTGCAGGAGGAAAAAATCGACTACCGCAGCGCCAAGCAGGCCAGCACACTGGACGTGCCGCCCGACCTGACGCAGCTCAGCCGCGACACGCGCTACCTCGTGCCCAGTGCCGTGGTGACCGCCAGCGCTTACCAGACGGCACAGCCGGCTGCCGCCAGCGCCGAAGCCACCGCCACGAGCCGGGTTGGCGACGTTCGCATCGAGCGCAACGGTGATCAGCGCTGGCTGGTGGTCGGCCGCTCGGCCGATCAGCTCTGGAGTCCGGTAAAAGACTTCTGGCAGGAAAACGGTTTCACCCTGGTCAGCGAACAGCAGCCGCTGGGCCTGATGGAAACCGACTGGAACGAAAACCGTGCCAAGCTGCCGCAGGATGTCATCCGCAACACCCTGGGCAAGCTGTTTGACAGCCTCTATTCCACCGGCGAGCGGGACAAGTTCCGCACCCGCCTGGAACGCAACGCCACCGGCGGAACAGACATCTTTATCTCACACCGCGGCATGGAAGAGGTGTACACCAGCACCAGCAAGGACCAGACCATCTGGCAACCGCGCAAGAGCGACCCGACACTGGAAAACGAGTTCTTGCGTCGCCTCATGCTCAAGCTGGGCGCCACCGAGGCACAGGCGCAGGCTGCCCTGGCCACGGCACCGGCGGCCGCGGCGGCACGCGTGATCACCCTGGACCAACTGCCCGCCCTGCAGCTCGACGACGGTTTCGACCGTGCCTGGCGCCGTGTGGGTCTGACACTCGACCGCAGTGGCTTCACCGTGGTCGACCGTGACCGCAGCCAGGGCCAGTATTTCGTGCGTTTTGTCACTGCCGGCACCACCGAGACACCTGGCTTCTTCTCGCGCCTGTTGGGACGCAGCAAGCCCGACAACATGCCGGTCCAGTACCGCATACAGGTCAAGGCAGCGGCTGACAACGGCAGCACCACGGTGCGCGTTCTGGATGCCCAGGGTCAACCGGACGGTTCGGCTGATGCGCGACGCATCGTGCAGTTGCTGGCCGACGACCTTCGGTGAGACAGTTCGCCCGGCCAGGTGGCCACACCTGCCGGACATGAAAAAAGCCGCTGTTTGCACAGCGGCTTTTTTCATGTCCGGGCACCAGGCCCGGAGCACGCGATCACTGCTTGGCCGGAGCGGCAGCGTCAGCGGGGGCAGCAGCCGGTGCGGCAGCCGGAGCAGCGGCGTCGGCAGGAGCAGCCGGGGCGGCGGGGGCAGCAGCGGCGTCAGCAGCAGGAGCAGCGGCCGGTGCGGGAGCGGCCACGGGTGCTTCTTCCTTCTTGCCGCAAGCGGACAGGGCAACAGCGGCGAACAGGCTGGCGATCACGAGGGTCTTGTTCATGACAATGGTTCCGATGAAAAATGAAATGCCGATGGATGGTCAAACTCTTTCGAAGCCCGAACAAACTGAATCGGCGTTCAGACTGCATCGAGCCAGTCGCATACACGGGAAAACCCCGGTGTTGCTGACTGGAACGAGATGATACGGATTTCCCAACATCCGTATTAACCCGCACCAAAAAATTGTCCAGTCACCGCGCGGTCGTTGCGCAAAAGAGACGATGCCGGACTGATCAGACGGACAAGGTGCCCGCCTGACCGGCGTGCCGGTGCAACCACCCCGCCTCGAACCAGTCCTGCAACAAGGACTGGGCATCTGCGCTGGCGCGCAGCACCTGCGCGCCGGTCAGCGCACGCCGGTCGGCCAGCGCACGCATCAGCCGGGCATCCGCACCGCCGGCACGAAAACCCTCGCCGTTGATAAACACATGACGGTCGTCATACATCATGCGGGTGCGTCGGTCGAGCACCACGGCACCCGGCGCCCATTCCCCCGCAGGCTCGTCAAACCAGACGCGGGGCTTGGGCTCGGTCATCACCTCACCGAGTGCACAGGCCAGCGACTGACGCTGCGCCAGCAGCCGCTGCAGTCCGTCGGCGGCGAATGCCTGCAGTGCAGGCGGTATGCAAGCCGGGGTGGTCGTGGCCACCTGGTCGGGATCGCGGTAGAGCGCGGCGTCCTCGAACGTGTCAGCCATGCGCTGCAACAGCTCGGCCGCGAGCCCCCCCCGCTGGGGCACGCGAAAGCCCATGGAATAGGTCATGCAGTCGTCCCCCACCGCGATGCCGTCGTGCGCCCAGCGCGGCGGCAGATAGAGCATGTCGCCAGGCCCGAGCAGGTGTTCTTCCTCGGGCTGGAAATGGGTGAGGATTTTCAGCGGCACATCCGGCTCCAGCGAGAGGTCTTTCTGCCGGCCGATGCGCCACAGCCGCTGGCCGCTGGCCTGCAGCAGGAACACGTCGTAACTGTCGAAGTGAGGGCCGACACCCCCGCCGTCGCTGGCCCAGGACATCATGAGATCGTCCAGCCGGGCATCGGGTACGAAGCGAAAGCGGCCCAGCAGTTCGTGTGCGGCATCCAGGTGCAGATCGACGCCTTGCACCAGCAAGGTCCAGCGCTTTTGCTTGAAGGGCGGGAAGGCATGGCGGGCGAAGGGACCGTGCCGCAGCTGCCAGCCGGTCGGTTTGTGCACGATCAGCCGCGACTCGACCGACTCCCTGGCAGCCAGCGCGAACAACTGTGGCCGCGTGAGCAGGGGCTGAAAGTCGGGAAATGCCGAGCGAATGAGCAAGGGTTTCTTCTGCCAGTGGCGGCGCATGAACTGCGCGGGTGTCAGACCGCCAAGCATCTGGCTGGGTGTGTCAACAGGGTCGGAAGAAGCGGGGCGGCGTGTGGGTGTCATGGGAGAATTGTCGGATGAAAATCACTGAACAATGCGTGGTGGCGCTGACCTGGACCCTCAAGGACACCCTGGGCGAAGAACTGGACGTGCTCGACGAACCCGTGGAATTCCTGGTGGGCGGCAACGATCTGCTGGCCAGCCTTGAGAAGGCCCTGCAAGGCCACGGACCGGGCGACCACCTCGAACTGCACCTCGAACCCGCCGACGCCTTTGGCGACTATGACGACCGCCTGCTGTTCCTGGAACCGCGCCATCGCTTCCCCGAACAGATCGAGGAGGGGATGGGTTTCGAAGGCCTGCCCGCTGGCTGCAACCCGAGCGCACCCAGGGACCGGCTGTACTTCATCAGCGACATCTACCCCGACCATGTGGTGCTGGACGGCAACCACCCCCTGGCGGGCATGGCGCTTCGCATCGCACTGCAGGTGCATGGCGTGCGTGAAGCTGCTGAGGATGAAATCGGCCGCGGGACACTGGGCACCGGTTTCTTCCGCATGCAGGTAGACGGTACAGCCAGCGCACCCGACCAGGCCGACGACAGCCGCCCCACCCTGCACTGACCACATGCCCGCACAGGCAAAAGGGCTGCCACGGCAGCCCTTTTGCTGGGTGTCGGAACCACCGCGGTCAGCGGGTACCGGTCGATCCGTAGCCGCCGGCTCCGCGCTCGCTGGCCGACGCGAAGTCCTCCACGACCTGGAAGCGCGCCTGCACCACGGGCACGATGACCATCTGCGCGATGCGCTCCATGGGTTCAATGGTGAACGGCACATCGCTGCGGTTCCAGGCACTGACCATCAGCTGGCCCTGGTAGTCACTGTCGATCAGTCCCACCAGATTGCCCAGCACGATGCCGTGCTTGTGGCCCAGTCCCGAGCGCGGCAGGATCATGGCGGCGTAGCCCGGGTCGGCCAGGTGCATGGCCAGCCCGGTGGGCACCAGCTGCCAGGCGTTGGGCGCCAGGGTCAGCGGCGCATCCAGGCAGGCGCGCAGGTCCAGCCCGGCGCTGCCCGCCGTCGCATAAGCCGGCAGCTGGCCGGCCATGCGCGGGTCGAGGATCTTGACGTCGATCTGCATGGCCAGCCCAGGCTCACTGCCCCTTGTGACCCTGGCCGGCGGCCTGTTCCAGCGCCTTGACCGGGTCGGTTTCTGCGGCTGCACCGTCGGCTGGCGGGGCCAGCTTCTGCAGCGGATCGTCCGCGTCAGCTCCGTCATCCGGTTCGTCTCCATCCAGCCCGGGCATGGCATTGAGCATGTCGGTCACGGTGGACTCGTCCACGCTGACGGCCTTGTCGAGGTTGCCGGTGACGACCCCCGGATTGATCATGATGAAGGCCACCATGATGAGTTGCAGGACGATGAAGGCGATCGAGCCTTTGTAGATCTGTGCGGTGGTCACCGCCGGGATGCGCTGCTTGGTCACCTGGTCGGTGTAGTCGCTGCGGGCGGCCACGCTGCGCAGGTAGAACAGCGCAAAACCGAAGGGCGGCGTCAGGAACGAGGTCTGCAGGTTCATGGCGATGATGATGCCGAACCAGATCAGGTCGATGCCCATCTTGTCGGCCACGGGCGCCAGCAGCGGGATCACGATGAAGGCGATCTCGAAGAAGTCGATGAACATGCCCAGCACGAACACCAGCAGGTTCACCACGATCAGGAAACCGATCTGGCCGCCCGGCAGCTTGTCGAACAGGTGCTCGACCCAGATGTGCCCGTCGGCCGCGTTGAAGGTGAAGCTGAAGACGGTCGAACCGATCAGGATGAACAGCACAAAGATGGCCAGCTTGGTCGTGTTCTCCAGCGCCTGCTGCATCAACTCGGTATTCAGGCGGCGGCGCGAACCGGCCATGATGAGCGCTCCCAGGGCCCCCATGGCACCCCCTTCGGTGGGCGTGGCAATGCCCAGAAAAATGGTACCCAGCACCAGGAAGATCAGCACCAGCGGCGGGATCAGCACAAAGGTCACCTGCTCGGCCAGCTTGGACAGCAGGCCCATGCGGGTGATGCGGTTGACCACCGCCAGTGCCAGCGCCAGCAGCGAGGCCACGGTGATGGACATGATCACCA
>JBJTNV010000039.1:0-15315 GCA_046074205.1 Hydrogenophaga sp. | reverse complement strand
CTGCACGTCGCACCCGGCGAGTTCGTCGCCATCGTCGGCGAGTCGGGCGTGGGCAAGTCCAGCCTGCTCAACTGCATGGCCGCGCTCGACACCTGGAGCGAAGGCCGCATCACCCACGACGGCGTGGACCTGGGCCAGCTGGGCGAAGCGCAGGCCGCGCACTGGCGGTGCGAACACCTGGGCTTTGTCTTCCAGGCCTTCCACGTGCTGCCGCACCTGGACGTGGCACAGAACGTGGCCCTGCCATTGCTCTTGCTCAAGCGCCCGGACCCGGCACGCGTGGCGCAGATGCTGGACGCCGTGGGCATGCACGGCCTGGGCGAACGCCTGCCCTCGCAACTGTCCGGCGGGCAGCTGCAACGCGTGGCCATTGCGCGTGCGCTGGTGCACCAGCCGCGCCTGATCCTGGCCGACGAACCCACCGGCAACCTGGACCCGCGCACCGCCGCGCAGGTGATGGACGTGCTGGTCGCGCAGGCGCGCGAACACGGCAGTTCACTGGTGCTGGTCACGCACTCGGAAGCGGCGGCGGCACGGGCGGATCGGGTGCTGCACCTGCGCGGCGATGGTCTGTTCGACGTTTAGGTCTTCAAAAACACATCCCGGTCGGGCGCGAAGCTCGCGTGCAGCGGCAGCAAGGCGCCGCCCAGTGCGCGCGCGTCCGATCCGATGCTGCCCGGCACCAGACGCGGCGGGGTTTGCAAACCTTCCCAGTTGTAGGCCGTCAGCGCCTGCTGGGTGTGTGCAATGAGCTCGGCGAGCAGGCCGGGGGCGAGCACACCGTCGATCACCACCGCTTCGAGGTCCATGAAGGCGCTGCCCGAGACAATGCAATGGGCCAGTGCTGGCGCAGCACGTTCCACCCAGTCCAGCGCATGCGGGCGCCACGGGTCCTGCAAGGCGCGTCCATCGTAGGCGGCCATGGGGTCCAGGCCGTGTGCGCGCAGGCGCTGTTCCAGTTCCCACAGCGAGGCGAGGCTGATCAGCTGCGGCGGCAGGTCCTTCACGCCCGGCGCGGCTGCCGCCAGCGGCAAGGACGCGACCGCGCCCGCATTGCCATGTTCGCCGCGGTGCAGGTGCGAATGCAGCACCAGACCACCGCCCACAAAGGTGTCCAGGAACAGGTAGAGAAAGCTGTGGATATCGCGGCCCTTGCCCTGCAGCAGCTCGGCCACGCACGCGGCAGTGGTGTCTTTGGCAAAGCTGACCGGCAGGTCCGTCATCTGCTGGACAGCGGCGCCCAGGTCGAGATGGTTCCACGCATCGGCCTGCGCTTCGGTCAGGCCCAGCATGCGGTGCCAGCCGCCCAGCTGGAAAGGCGCCGCCAC
The DNA here is from genome assembly GCA_046074205.1 of Hydrogenophaga sp. GTDB lineage: Bacteria > Pseudomonadota > Gammaproteobacteria > Burkholderiales > Burkholderiaceae_C > Hydrogenophaga. The sequence continues at coordinate 13,987 of JBJTNV010000039.1, read as the reverse complement.
CCCCACCCCCACCACCCGGCGGGCCAGGCTGCCCAGCCCGTCGACCAGCCGTTCAAGATTGGTTCGGATGGTGGGCAACAGGGTGGTCGCCTCCGGAAAATCGTAGGCCACGCTGATGCGCTGGCGCACACGGCCGGTGAAGTCGACCAGCAGCCAATCAGCGCTGCGGCGCGCGATCTTGATGCCGATGGCAAAGGCGCCATCGGGGTTCAGGCCAATGGGCACCGAGGGTTGCCCGACCTTGCCGCGCACCGGTGCGCCGCGGGTGAGCAGGTCGTCTTCATCCAGCCGGGCGGTGATCAGGCCGATGGTTTGCGCGGACAGGCCGGTCAGGCGCGCGAGGTCGGCCTTGGCCAGGCTGCCGTGGGTGCGCAGGGCCTGCAGCACCACGCGCTCGTTGAACTGGCGCATGCCCACCTGGTTGGACCCTCGCGGGCGCAGCGGCTGGCTGCCGGCTTCGGCTGCGAAGGGGGGGAGTTCGGGGGTGTCGTTCACGGTGGGCAAGTGTGACACGTGAACCCTTGGGTCAAGGCCGCAAGGCCTGGCCCAGCACGCCCTTGCGCAGCAGGAAGTTGCCCCAGGGTTCCAGTTCGCCGGTGACGACGATGGCGTAGGCCTGCTTCACGCGTTCGTAGAAGGCGTAGCGCTCCACCGCCTCGGCCTGGCCGTCCTGCAGGCCGTGCTTGGCCAGCACCGCCAGCGTCTCGCGCTGCAGGGCCGAGCGGTAGCCGGGTTCGGTGCCGCCGACCTGCATGTAGGCCACGGGGTGCGGCACGTCTTCGGCCAGTGGCAGCACACTGGCCACGGCGTCCACGGTACGCGTCATGCCCACACCGGGCAGACGCAGCACCGGCTTGCCGGCGCCCAGGCTCATGGCGGTGAAGTTGGCGTCAGCCAGCACCACCGCGTCGTCGTGCCCCATCTCCGCGAGCAGCTTGAGCAGCTCCGGGCTGAGCAGGGGATCAATGCCTTTGAGCATGTCGGTCCTTCAGGCCAGGCACTCGGCCGGCAGCTGATCGACGGTCATCGCGCCGGTCATCACCGCCACGGTGTCGCTCATGCTGATCTTCTTCGGGTTGACCACCGCAGCCCGCTTGCCCAGGCGGGCGATGTGGATGCGGTCGGCGATCTCAAACACGTGCGGCATGTTGTGGCTGATCAGGATCACCGGCAGGCCCTTGTCGCGCACGCGGCGGATGAGTTCAAGCACCATATTGCCTTCCTTCACGCCCAGGGCGGCGGTCGGCTCGTCCATGATGACCACGTGCTGCGCGAAGGCCGCAGCGCGCGCCACCGCCACGCACTGACGCTGCCCGCCCGAGAGCGTTTCCACCGCCTGTGTCATGGAGCGGATGCCGACCTTGAGGTCGTTCATGCGCGCGATGCTTTCCTCGAGCATCTTCTTCTTGTCGATCATCTGCAGCACGCTCCCCAGCACACCGGGGCGGCGGATCTCGCGGCCGAGGAACAGGTTCTCCGCGATGGTCATGGCCGGGGCCACGGCGAGGTCCTGGTAGACGGTCTCGATGCCGGCACGGCGTGCGTCGATCGGGCTCTTGAACTGGATCTTCCGGCCGTCCAGATAGATCTCGCCTTCGTCGGGGATGGTGGCGCCCGACAGCGCCTTGATCAGGCTGGACTTGCCGGCGCCGTTGTCGCCGATCACGGCCAGGATCTCACCGGCGCGCAGTTCGAAGTCGGCCCCGTCGAGGGCGGTGACCTGGCCGTAGCGCTTGACCAGGCCCTTGGCCTGCATCACGAGGGGGGCAGATACATCAATTGACATGTGAGTTCTCCGGCGAGCACGGACAGGGGCATACGGGTGTGCAGGACCAGCACACGCCGTGGAACCGGCTTTGCCGGGCCACCAGCGTGGCCCCCCTGGAGGGGGGAGTCGCGAAGCGACGCAGGGGGTGATTCATTACCGCACTCCTTTGCGGGACATCTGGTCGGTGAGGACCGCGAGGATCACGAGGATGCCCGTCACCAGGATCTGGTAGACGGAAGACACGCCCATCAACGTCAGGCCGTTGCGGAACACACCCACGATGAGCGCGCCCACCAGGGTGCCCAGGATGATGCCGCGACCGCCAAACAGGCTGGTCCCGCCCAGCACCACAGCGGTGATGGCGTCCAGGTTCTCGGTCTGCCCGGCGTTCGGGTCACCGGCGCCGATGCGCGCCACCGACAGCAGCGAGGCGATGCCGTAGAACACGCCGGCCAGCACGTAGACGCCCAGCAGCACCTTGTCGGTGGAAATGCCGGTCAGGCGCGTGGCTTCGGGGTTGTTGCCCACGGCGTAGATGTGGCGGCCCGGCGCGGTTTCGCGCAGGAACAGCCAGGTGATGATGTAGAGCACCAGCATCAGCACCACGCCGTAGAGGATGTTGGTTTCGCCGATGCGAAAACTGTTGCCCAGCCAGGTCAGGCCGTCGGACACCTCGGTGATGGTTTGCGAGCCCGAGTACAGCTGGGTGATGGCGAACGCAATGTTCAGCATGCCCAGGGTGACGATGAAGGGTGGCAGCTTGGCCTTGGTGACCAGCAGGCCATTGACCAGGCCAAACAGCGTGGTCACGGCAATGCCCAGGGCGATGGCCAACGGTGCCGAGAGGCCGAAATCCGCGCCCATCTTGGTCATGACGATGGAGCCCAGCGCCATGATCATCCCGCAGGACAGGTCGATGCCCGCGGTCAGGATGATCAGCGTCTGGCCGATGGCAATCGTCCCCACCACCATCACCTGCTGCAGGATCAGCGAGAAATTCTGCAGCGTGAGAAAGCGATCGCTTTGCGTGGTGAAAAACAGGCAGGCGCACAGCAGGGCAATGAACGGCCCAAGCGTGCCCATGGGTGGAAGTTTGGCTTTGATGGCATTCATGGCGGGAACCCGTCCAATCAGAGAAGAAGGGGTCGCAACCACCGCCCGCGAGGGCAGGTGAGCTGCAAACGGAGTACCCGTCGGACGCGGGCTCTCAAGTCAAAGGAATCTCCAAGAGTGACCCGAGGAAAGAAGTGACTTCATCCAGGGGCACCGAGGGTCCGGCTCTGCCGGCCTGAGGTGACGTCCCCCCTCCAAGCGCCGAAGGCGCGACAGAGAGGGGGGAAGCCGCGCTGCGGCGCAGGGGGGTGAGCCCTGCCACCGCAGGGGGAGTTACTTGTTCCCCCAGCACAGGTCCATGCCAGTCTTGACGTCCTTGCTGTCCACACCCGCCACCGCCTTGTTGGCGATCAGGGTCACGCCGGTGTCGGTGTAGCCGCTGACCTTCTTGCCGGTCTTGGCGTATTCCACGCCAGCGGCCACGCCCATGGCAGCCATGCGCAGCGGGTACTGCTGGCTGGTCGCGGCGATCACGCCGGCGCCCACGTCCTTCACACCGGCGCAGCCGCCGTCCACCGAGACGATGACCACGTCCTTTTCCTTGCCGGCGGCCTTCAGCGCCTTGTAGGCACCGGCAGCAGCGGGCTCATTGATGGTGTAGACGAGGTTGATGTTCGGGTTCTTCTGCAGGCAGTTTTCCATGCCGGTCTGGCCCTTGGCGGCGTCACCGAAGCTGTCGGCCATGCAGACCACGCCGGCGGCCTTGCCACCGAGTTCGTTGCTCTTGGCGTCCGGTGCGGTCAGGCCAAAGCCCTTGAGGAAGCCGTTGTGGCGCTGGGCGCCCACCGGGTGACCAGGGAACAGGTCCAGCGTGGCGATGACGGGCTTCTTGCCGCCCAGGGCCACCTTGGCGTATTGGCCGATCAGCACACCGGCCTTGTAGTTGTCGGTGGCGAACAGGGCGTCCACGGCAGAGGCCGGGTCGGTCGGGCTGTCCAGGGCGATGACCATCACGCCTTGCTGCTGGGCCTTCTTGATGGCCGGGATGATGGCCTTGGCGTCGCTGGGGGTGATCAGGATGGTCTTGGCACCGGCGGCGATCATGTTTTCCATGGCGGTCACCTGACCGGCGTTGTCGCCGTCGGTCTTGCCGGCGGCGGCGATCAGCTTGGCGCCCAGCTTCTTGGCTTCAGCGTCGGCGCCTTCCTTCATTTTCACGAAGAAGGGGTTCGATTCGGTTTTGGTGATCAGGCCGATCACTGGCTGCGACTGGGCGAAGGCGGTGCTGGCGGCCAGGGCCAGGGCAGACAACACGAGGGCGGTTTTTTTCACGGAGGTCTCCTGCAAGGGGTGGAAATCGTCCCATGGGACGATGCGGTCGGTGGCTTCCCGGCACGGACTCGGGGTAATTCCCCGGTGACGGCCGCGAAGTCCCTGAACTATAGTTGCCCACAGGTTAATAAATCAACTGGATTTAGTTATGGTTTTCCCTAGCGATGCCTCCCCCGCTGCGCAGCACCCGATCACCGTCGCCACCGCCGGCGAAGCCCTGATGGACATGATCCAGGAGGCCGACGGCCGCCTGCGCCCCTGCGACGGCGGCGCCGTCTACAACCTCACCCGTGCGCTGGGCCTGCAAGGCGTGGGCACGCTGTACCTGAACCCGCTTTCGCAGGACCGTTTCGGCCGCGGCCTGGCCCGCGCCATTGCCTGCGCAGGCGTCACCCTGGCCCACACCGAGCCGGCGCACGAGCCCACGTCGCTGGCCGTCGTCAGCCTGGACGACGCCGGCAAAGCCAGCTACAGCTTCTACCGCGAGGGGGTGGCCGACCGCCGCGTGGACGCCGCCACCATGACGGCACAGTGCACCGCCCAGCCGGCGCTGAAGATGGTGGTCACCGGTTGCCTGGCCCTGGTGGCCAACGACACGCACAAGTACCTGCCCTGGCTGCAGGCGCAGCGCGCGGCCGGTCGCCTGGTCGTCGTCGACGCCAACCTGCGCCCGGCCATCGTGCCCGACATGGCGGCCTACCAGACCAGCGTGATGGCGGCACTGCGCGAGGCCGACCTGATCAAGGTCAGCGACGACGACCTGCAGCTCCTCGGTTTCACCGACACCGACCCGGTGGCTGGCGCCCGCGCGCTGCTGGCCCAGACACCCGCCCGCTGGCTGGCGCTCACGCTGGGTGCCCAGGGCGCTGTCTTTCTGGTGCGTGACGGCGGGACCTGGCAGGCCGCCGAATCGCAGCCGGTTACCGTGGCCGACACCGTGGGCGCGGGTGACTGTTTTCTGGCCGGTCTGCTGGCCGCGCTGCTCGAACGGCCTGGCGTCCAGGCCGCACCGAACGCGGCGGGTCTGCGGCTGGACGCTGACGATGTGCAAGCCGTCCTGGACCACGCCATCGCCAGCGCCAGCCTCTGCGTACAGCAGACCGGCTGCCAGCCGCCCACACGCCAGCAGGTGCTGCAACGCCTGCAACAGGGCAGGCCGAGGCCGGTATCCGCGCCAGCATGACGCAAGCGCAAGACCGCTGAACGGGTGGCACGGCCGAACGTCGAGCCCCCGCACAAAAGAAACCGTCATGTAACTTAATTACAGTACAGTACATCCATTCACGTAACCCGACACACCATGAGCACTGCCACGCCATCCCCCGCCGCCGCGCCGCTGGACCTCGTCATCTTTGGAGGCGTGGGCGACCTTTCGGTGCGCAAGCTGCTGCCCGCGCTGTACATGGCGCACCTGCACAACACGCTGCCCGAGCACACCCACATCCACGCCCTGGGCCGCCAGGCCTGGGACCGGGCTGCCTTTTTGCACTTCATCGAAGACAAGGTGCGCGGCTTCATCGGCAGCAAGGCCTACGACGACCAGGCCTGGGCCCGTTTCGTTCGCCGCCTGAGCTACGCCTGTGTGGATGCCACGGCCGCCGCCGACTACGAAAACCTGAAGGCGCAGATGCAGCCAGGCTCCGACCGTGTGTACTACCTGGCCACAGCCCCGAGCCTGTTTGTGGGCATCTGCGCGAACCTGGAGGGTGCCGGCCTGATCGACGGGCGCGCCCGCGTGGTGCTGGAAAAGCCGCTGGGGCATGACCTGGCCTCGGCGCAACAGATCAACCACGACGTGGGGCGGTATTTCCAGGAGCAGCAGATCTTCCGGATCGACCACTACCTGGGCAAGGAAACGGTGCAGAACCTGATGGTGCTGCGCTTTGGCAACAGCATCTTCGAGCCGCTGTGGCGCAGCCCGCACATCAAAAGCGTGCAGATCACCGTGGCCGAGAGCGTGGGCGTGGGCAGCCGTGCCGGTTTCTACGACGGTACCGGCGCCATGCGCGACATGATCCAGAACCACCTGCTGCAGTTGCTGTGCATCGTGGCCATGGAGCCCCCGGTCTCGCTGGACCCGGACGCGGTGCGCGACGAAAAGCTCAAGGTGCTGCGTTCGCTGAGGCCCATGGCCGTGGCCGACGTGGCGCGTGACACGGTCCGCGGCCAGTACACAGCTGGCGCGTCTGATGGCGGGGCGGCTGTGGGCTACCTGCAGGAAGAGAACATTCCGCCGGACACGACCACGGAAACCTTCGTCGCTCTCAAGGCGCACATCAACAACTGGCGCTGGGCCAACGTGCCCTTCTTCCTGCGCACCGGCAAGCGCATGGCCGCGCGCCAGTCGGAAATCGTCATCGAATTTGCCGACCTGCCCTTCACCATCTTCAACGACTCCCCGCACCGCTCGGTCAACCGGCTGATGATCCGCCTGCAGCCCGAGGAGCACATCCAGCTGCAGATGATGGCCAAGGAGCCCGGCAGCGGCATGAAACTGCGCCCGGTCAAGCTCGACCTGGATCTGCAGACCGCCTTTGCCGAACGCCGTGCCGAAGCCTACGAGCGCCTGCTGATCGACGTCATCAAGGGCCGCCTGACCCACTTCATGCGACGCGACGAGCTCGAAGCCGCCTGGGCCTGGGTCGAACCCATCATCGACGGCTGGCAGCAGCTGGGCGAAAAACCCAGGCCCTACACCGCCGGCAGCTGGGGCCCGGCCGCATCGTCGGCCCTGATGGCTCGCGAGGGCAGCTCCTGGGTGGAGGAGTCATGACCCCCCTGCGCCGCTTCGCGCCTTCCCCCCTGAGGGGGGACAACACCAGTGGCCCGGCAAAGCCGGTTCCACGGTGTTCCTGGACCCAGTCACCTCATGCCTGCACCCATGATCACTGAACATCCTGGCGCCACGCCCGCAGCCATCGCGGCCCACGTGGCCGACGCGCTGCGCGCCGCTATCGCCGCGCGCGGCCAGGCCAGCCTGGCGGTGTCGGGCGGCAAGTCGCCCATCCCGCTGTTCGAGGCCCTGCGCGAGCAGGATCTGGACTGGTCCCGCGTGCGCATCGTGCTGGTGGACGAGCGCATCGTCCCGCTCGATCACGAAGCCAGCAACACGGCCCTGGTGGCCCGCCACCTGCTGCAGGGCAAGGCTGCGGCCGCGCGCTTGGTGCCCTTCTTCCGCGAACTGGCAACCGTCTTCAACGCCGAGGTGCTGGACGCGCTGGTGAGCGACGCCACCGAACGCATCGCCGACCTGCCCTGGCCGCTGGACGTGGCCGTTCTGGGCATGGGCGAAGACGCGCACACGGCATCGCTGTTCCCCGGTGCGCCCGGCTACGCCCGCGCCATCGCCACCGATCAGCGCCTGGCCTGGGTGATACCCGAGCAGGCGCCCATCCCGGCACCACACGCACGCCTGAGCTTCACGCTGCACGCGCTGCTGCAAGCGCGCGAACTGCTGCTGTCCATCAGCGGCGAGACCAAGCTCGCCGTCTACCGCCGCGCAGCCCAGAAGGCCGACCCGGCGCTGCCGATCTCGTTGGTACTGAACCAGACCCAGACACCTGTCCACGTATGGATCGGATGAATAAGACCACCCCCGTCGCTTGCTCGCTGCGCGTAGCCGCATCCCCCCTCAAGGGGGCAACACCTGCGGCCAGGCCAAGCCAGTTCCGCGGTGTTCCTGAACAAAGCCACTGAAAGCCCACGATGTCTCAGATCAACCCCACCCTCGCCCGCGTCACGCAACGCATCGTCGAGCGCAGCCGTGGCCTGCGCAGCGACTACCTGGCCAGCATGGACGCCCAGGCCCGCGCCGGCAAGACGCAGCGCGCCGGCATGGGCTGCGCCAACATGGCCCACACCCCGGCCGCGCTGCCCGCGGCCGACAAGCTGGTCATCCACGCCGAACGCGCGCCGCACGTGGGCGTGATCACCGCCTACAACGACATGCTCTCGGCCCACCAGCCCTACGAGCACTACCCCGAGCTGCTGCGCAGCCACGCGCGCGCCATCGGCGCAACGGCGCAGGTGGCCGGCGGTGTGCCGGCCATGTGCGACGGCATCACGCAAGGTGCCGAGGGCATGGAGCTGTCGCTGTTCTCGCGCGACGTCATCGCCCTGGCCACCGCCGTGGGCCTGTCGCACAAGGTGTTCGACGCCGCGCTCATGCTCGGCGTGTGCGACAAGATCGTGCCCGGCCTGTTCATGGGCGCGCTGCAGTTCGGGCATCTGTCCACCGTGTTCGTGCCCGCCGGCCCCATGGTCAGCGGCCTGTCCAACGACGCCAAGGCCAAGGTGCGCCAGCAGTACGCGCAGGGCCTGGTCGGGCGTGATGCGCTGCTGGAGAGCGAGGCCCAGGCCTACCACGCGCCCGGCACCTGCACCTTCTACGGCACCGCCAACAGCAACCAGATGCTGATGGAGATCATGGGCCTGCACCTGCCGGGCTCGTCCTTCGTCAACCCCGGCACCGGGCTGCGCGAAGCGCTGAGCAAGGCCGCGCTGGAACGCGCCGTGGCCAACACCGGCAAGACCGGCCAGCCCGTCATCCGCCTGGCCGACATCGTGACCGAGAAGACCCTGGTCAACGGCCTGGTCGGCCTGCTGGCCACCGGCGGCTCGACCAACCACACCATCCACCTCATCGCCATGGCGCGCGCGGCCGGCGTGCTGATCGACTGGGACGACTTCGCCGAACTCTCGGCCGTGGTGCCGCTGCTGGCCCGCGTCTACCCCAACGGCAAGGCCGACGTGAACCACTTCCACGCCGCGGGCGGCATGGGCTTCCTGATGCGCGAGCTGCTGGCCGCCGGCCTGCTGCACGGCGACGTGAAGACCGTGGTGGGCGACGGCCTGGCCGCCTATGGCCAGGAGCCCTGGCTGGACAACGGCACGCTGGCCTGGCGCGACGTGCCCGCCACCAGTGGTGACACCAGCGTGCTGCGCCCGGTGAGCGAGCCCTTCAGCGCCGACGGCGGCCTGCGCCTGCTGCAGGGCAACCTGGGCCGCAGCGTGGTCAAGGTCTCGGCCGTGGCGCACGAACACCGCGTGGTGCGTGCGCCCGCTGTGGTGGTGCACGACCAGGCCGACCTGCTGGCCCTGTTCAACGCCGGGAAGCTGGAGAGGGACCTGATCGCCGTGGTGCGCTACCAGGGCCCGCGCGCCAACGGCATGCCCGAGCTGCACAAGCTCACGCCCCCGCTGGCCGTGCTGCAGGACAAGGGCTTCAAGGTCGCGCTGGTCACCGACGGCCGCATGAGCGGCGCGTCGGGCAAGGTGCCGGCCGCCATCCACCTCAGCCCCGAGGCGCTGGCCGACGGCCCCATCGCCCGCGTGATGGACGGCGACATGATCACGCTGGACTGCGAACGCGGCGTGCTGGAGGTGGAGGTGGACGCCGCCACCTTCGCCGCCCGCCCGGTGCAGCACCCCGACCTGGCCCACAACGGCCACGGCACCGGCCGCGAACTCTTCGGCCTGTTCCGCCACAACGCCTCGGCGCCGGAACAGGGTGCTTCGCCCCTGTTCATTTGACATGACCACCCCTGCGCCGACTTCGTCGTCACCCCCTCAAGGGGGCGTCAGCAGCGGCCCGGCAAAGCCGGTTCCGCGCTGACCCTGGCGAAGAAACCCAAACTCACTCGAAACCCCATGACCACCACCTGCTTCACCCACCCCGCCTTCACCTCCCGCGTCGTCCCGGTCATCGTGCTGCAGGACCCGGTGCACGCCGTGCCGCTGGCACACGCCCTGCTCGAAGGCGGCATCGACGTCATGGAAATCACCCTGCGCTCCGACGCCGCGCTCAAGGCCATTGAAGCGGTGGCCAAGGCCGTACCGCAGATGCACACCGGCGCCGGCACCGTCACCCGCGTGGGCGAGGTCCAGCAGGTCATCGACGCAGGCGCCCGCTTCGCGCTCTCGCCCGGCTGCACCGACGCGCTGTTCGCCGCCGTGCAGGCCGCGCGCCTGCCCTTCATTCCCGGCGTGATGACACCCGGCGAGGTGATGCACCGCCGCGAACAGGGCTTCACCCTCATGAAGCTGTTCCCCGCGCAGCAGGCCGGCGGCCTGGGCATGCTCAAGGCGCTGGGCGCCCCCATCCCCGACGTGCAGTTCTGCCCCACCGGCGGCGTCAGCCCCGAGAACCTCAAGGACTTCCTGAAGCTGCCCAACGTGGCCATGGCCGGCGGCAGCTGGCTGACCCCGGCCGACGCGCTGGCCGCCGGCGACTGGAAGCGCATCACGCAGCTGGCCCGAGAAGCCACCGAACTGGCGGGAAGGTAATCTCCCCCGCGCCGCTGCGCGTCACCCCCCCAGGGGGCGGCGCCTGCGGCCCGGCAAAGCCGGTTCCACGGCGCCCTGTCCGCTGTCCACCTCCACTGCCCAAACTCAGGAACCTCACATGGCCGTGAACGCTTCCCCCACCACCCTCCCCGCCTGGCGGCAACTGGCCCCGCTGGCCGCCCTGCCCCAGCCCCACCTGCGTGAGCGCCTGGCGCAGCCCGGCCGCGACGCGATGCAGGCCAGCGCCACCGGCACCGGCATCCGCGTCGACTTCACGCGTCAGGCGTTTGACGGCGCCATCTGGTCCACCCTGTTGCAGCTGGCCCGCGAAACCGGCGTGCAAGCGCAGCGCGACGCCATGTTCGCGGGCGAGGTCATCAACACCAGCGAACAACGCGCCGTGCTGCACGTGGCCCTGCGCGGCACACCCGGCGCCACCGGTGACGCGGCCCCTTGGGGCGCTGCTATCCAGCAACTGGTGCAGAACGAGCTGGACCGCGTCTGCGCCTTCGCCGACCGCGTGCGCGCCGGCGACGTGAAAAGCAGCACCGGCGCCGCCTTCACCGACGTGGTGAACATCGGCATCGGTGGCTCGGACCTCGGCCCGCGCATGGCGGCCGACGCGCTGGCCCCGTGGTGCAGCGGCGGTCCGCATGGACAGGACTGCGGCCTGCGGGTGCACTTCGTCAGCAACCCCGACGCCTGGGCGCTGCACAGCACGCTGCGCGGCCTGGACCCGAAGACCACCCTGGTCATCGTCGCCAGCAAGACCTTCACCACGCAGGAAACCATGACCAACGCCGCCAGCGCCCGCCGCTGGCTGGAAGACGGCGGCGTCACCGGCGCGGCGCAGAGCGCGCACCTGGTCGCCATCACCGCCGCGCCGCAGAAGTCCGGCGCCGCCGGCTACCCCGCCGAACACACCTTCACCTTCTGGGACTGGGTCGGTGGCCGCTATTCGGTCTGGTCCGCCCTGGGCATGCCGCTGGCCATGGCCATCGGCTCAGCAGCCTTCCGCGAATTCCTGGCCGGTGGCCAGGCCATGGACGCGCACTTCCGCTCGGCCCCGCTGGAGCAGAACCTGCCCGTCATCCTGGCCCTGAGCGGCGTGTGGAACCGCAACTTCCTGAACTGCCCGACACAGCTGCTGAGCTGCTACCCCAGCCGCCTGGTGCGCTTTGCGCCCTTCGTGCAGCAGATGGACATGGAAAGCAATGGCAAGCGCACCCGCCAGGACGGCCAGCCGTGTGACACCGGCACCGGCCCCATCCTCTGGGGCGGCCTGGGCATTGACGGGCAACACGCCTACTTCCAGCTGCTGCACCAGGGCACGCACCGTGTGCCGGTGGAGTTTGTCGGCGTCGAGACCGAAGACACGCCCCTGCCGCTGGCGGCGGAACACCACCGCGTGGTCAACCTCAACCTGCGCGCGCAGTCGCAAGCCCTGGCCGTGGGTCGCAGCGCCGCCGACACCCTGAAGGCCCTGATGGCCGAAGGCCAGACGCCGGAACAGGCCGAACCCTTCGTCACCCAGCGCAGCTTTGCCGGCGACGTGCCCAACAGCGTGCTCTGGATCGACCAGCTCGGCCCGCACCGCCTGGGCGCGCTGATCGCGCTGTACGAACACAAGGTGTTTGTGCAGGCCGCCGTCTGGGGCATCAACGCGTATGACCAGTGGGGCGTGGAACTCGGGAAGACCATGGCCAAAGCCATGGAACGGAGCGCATGAGGCAGAGCGACCACGAACCCGCCGCCGGGCCGCCCCAAGGCGGGTTCAGCCCCCTAGGGGGGCAGCGACCCGCAAAGCGGTGGAGCGTGGGGGTCAACCGATGATCATCGCCCTCGTCGCCCACGACCGCAAGAAGGATCACATGGTGGCCCTGGCCACCGAGTTCGCGCCACTGCTCAAACAGCACACCCTCATGGCCACCGGCACCACCGGCAGCCGGCTGCAGAACGAGGTGGGCCTGACGGTGGAACGCCTGCTCAGCGGCCCGCTGGGCGGCGACCTGCAGATCGGCGCACGACTCTCGGTCGGTGAAGTGGATGCGGTGGTCTTCCTGCGCGACCCCATGACCGCCCAGCCCCACGAACCCGACATCAACGCCCTGGTGCGGGCCTGCGACGTGCACAACGTGCCGTGCGCGACGAATGTGGCGACGGCGCGGCTGCTGCTGGGCAGCCTCGGCGCCTGAGCTCAGGACCTGCTCACGGCCAGGAGCGGGCCAGCCATGCTGCTTTGGCGGGCGACGTGCGCAGCACGGCGAGCTGGTCCGTGACGGACGCCGTCACCGGCCCGGCGCCTGCAGCAGCCCCTTGGCCGCTTCGATGCGCAAGGCCAGCGGGGTAGCGGGGTCATTCATGACGGACAGCAGAAAAGCCCGCGGGTCGTTGTACTGGCCCAGGGTGATGGTGCCTGTGCTGGAGGCAGCGGGGGTGGCCGCGGGTGCTGTGGCGGGCTGGGCCGCGGCTGCCGGCAGGGTGGGCGGCGCCGGTTTCTCGGCCGGGGTCATCACGGCGCGCGCCCGGCACAGCAGGGTGGCGGTGATGGGGCGCAGACGGGCCATCAGATCGGCCTGGGCGTCGGCGCCGGGTTCGAAGTCCAGCGCGGGGTCGTCGCCGAAAACAGCGGGCAGATCGGGGCTGACAAAGGCTGCCCAGCGTTCGGGGCCGGCAGCGAACGGCGGGCAGACCGGCGGCGCGGCGTCGGCCGCAGGCCAGGCGCGCAGGCGGTCGGCGCGCACGTCGGCCAGGTAGCGGCGCTGCAGCTGGGTCAGCAGCTCGGCGGCCTCGGCACGGGGCATGGGGTCGGCCAGAGCGAACCAGAGTTCGAATGCGTCGCTGCCGTTGACGGCGATGGCGGGTTCGGGCCAGTCGAAGTCAGCCTGCACGCCGCGCCACAGGGGTGCGAGCGCGGCCCAGTCGGCGGGGCTGTGCAGGGCCAGCACGAATGCACGCACCTCGTCGGGCACCACCGACGGTTCGGCTGGCGCATGGTGGCCGAAAAGGCGCTGCTGTTCGGTGTGCAGTCGGCTCATGTGTTCGGGCAACCTGGCCGCGCTCGGCGGCCCAGGCGCCCCCTCAGGCGTGGGCGCGGTTGAGCTGCTGCGCGATCAGGTCATGGTTGAGCCAGAGCACCGGGCCTGTGGGCTGGGCCGACTCGTTGAACATCAGCCAGCCGGACGACTCGATCACCAGACCGCTGAGCAGGTCGGTGATGAGGGCGTTGCGGTCCTTGTGCATGGCCACGATGTCGTCGCTGGCGCCAATCATGAGCTCGGCCAGGTCCTGGCTGTTGGCCATGGGCCAGGCGGCGAAGTTGTCGTAGCGCTGCATCACGTCGCTGGCGTAGAAGTCGGCGATGCGCTGCATCACCACGGCCAGGCCGGCTTCGCCCTCGTTCAGGCGTTCGGCGCATTCCGTCCAGATGCCCTCGGCCCAGGCGCTGCCGTTTTCACGGCGCAGGGCGCGCAGCAGCGAGAACAGGGGCAGTTCCACGCCCGAGAAGATGTCCGACGAGTTGGTGCGGATCTCGGGGCAGTTGTAGAC
>JBJTNV010000038.1:0-23112 GCA_046074205.1 Hydrogenophaga sp. | reverse complement strand
TGCCCTGCGAGGTGCTGGGTGCCGAACCCGTTTCACCCGATGACCCGACGGTGCTGATCCGCCTGCGCACGGCAGGCGGCGCGGTGCTGGTGGCCAGCGTCACGCGCGAGAGCGCCGACCTGCTGGCCCTGCAGCCGGGCACGCTGGCGCTGGTGCTGTGCAAGGCCACGGCGGTGACGGTGACCGCGGGCCAGCCCGTGGACCCGGCCGCGCCCAACCGGCTGTGTGGCCGCATCGACCGCATCGCCAAAGGCCAGGGGCGCGACGAGGTGGTGATCGGCCTCGACGGGGGCGGGCAGTGGGTGGGATTTGCGGCGCACCCGTTCCAGGCTCGCCGTGGTCAACGGGTTTGTGCGGTCATGGACACCGCCGCCCTGGTGATCGCGCTCAGCAGCTGACCGGCTGGCTACAGCGCACCCGTGACCCTGATGGTGTGACGCGCGCTGCCAGTGTGCTCAGTCGGTATTCGTTGAGGCTGCAGGAATTGTCGAATCTGCCATCCTCAGTCATCAAGGGGCTTTCGGCGCTGGAGCTTCCGGTAGACCGTCGCCCGGCTGATACCAAGTGCCCGGGCCGCTTCGCTGACCTTGCCACGCGCTTCCTGTACGGCTTTTCTGATCAGTGCCTCTTCCAGGTCTTTGAGGAGCAGTGGCGGACGCTGAACCGAAGGACTGGGTGGTACATGAAAGGTTGGCTGGTGGAGTCGGGGCAGCACCTGCACGCGCAGACCCGACCACAGGGGCTGCTCCGCAGCCGGTCGACCCGCCCTCGCCGCATCGCACAGAGCGTCGTGTGAAACGGCAAACAGGTCATCACAGTGAGGCCAGGGTACGCCGCCAGCAAGACCGAGCATGTGGGCCGCATGACGGTTGGTTCCTGTGATGCAGCCGTGCGCATCCACGCACACCAGTCCATCGGTCTCGGTACCCATCGCATGCCCTGGCCAGTTCACGCGCAGCAACAGGTGACCAGCCTGTGCCAGCAGCACCGCATTTTCAATGCGCTGCGCCGATTGCGTGACCAAGTGTTTAAGGGCGGGACGCTCCGGCATGTTCACACCCGTGAGGTCCAGCATGCCCATGCATTGGCCGTCTGGTCCAAACAGCGGCGCGCCTGCACAGCTGTACACGCCGGTATCCTCAAAAAAGTGTTCTCCCCGGTGCAGCCAGACGGGTTGCAGTTCGGTCAGTGTGGCTCCGATGGCGGTGGTGCCTACAGCCTGTTCTGACAGGTCTACCCCCACGCGAGCGATCAGTTGCGCGTGGCGGTTGTGATGGTCCACGGGACCGTTGACACCAATCACCACGCCTTGGGCGTCTGTGAGGATGGCGAAGTAGCCTGAATCGGCCATGGCGCGGGCGAGGGATTCGATGACCGGCGTTGCAGCGCGCAGCAGTGGCTGGTTGGCCTCCAGTGCCCGGCCAACGGCAGCTGCCGACACGGCATTGAAGCTGACACGGTCTTGCGGCCGATGTCCTTGCGCCAGGCAGCGCTTCCAGGACCGCTCGATCCAGCTGGCCACGGACGGCACACCCGACCGGTTGCCGTTGTCAAGCACGGCACGGCGAGCCTGTTCGATCATCGCCAGGCGGTTGGCCGGGGCGGCTGGCAGTGCACTCGGTGTCTGAGCCATGAACGCGTCTCGCTGGTGGGTGGCGCAGCCTGGAAGACCGCTTTGCCTGAAGTTGTTCAGTATGCCAAGTGACGCCTGTCTCATTTTGAGAATTTGGCTGGTCAGAGGGCTTGCCCGAGGGATTACCCTGAGCTCATGTCTTCACAAGGCTTCAACAATGCTTATGTTTGCGCATTCACAAGCCTAGGCGCGTCATCCGAGGCGCCGCAACCTTACGGAGAACTTCATGCAGAAAGTCCTGCACATCAACCCGGACAAATGCACCGGCTGCCTGCAGTGCGAAATGGCCTGTTCTTTCGAGAACTACGGCACCTACGCCACATCGAAGTCGCGCATCAAGGTTTTCGATTTCCACCACACCGGAAAGAAAGTGCCCTACACCTGCACGCAGTGTGACGAGGCCTGGTGCCTGCACGCCTGCCCGGTGGAGGCGATCACGGTGGACAAGGTCACCGGCGCCAAGGTGGTCAACGAGACCACCTGCGTGGGTTGCAAGGTCTGCACCATCAGCTGCCCCTTCGGCACCATCAACTACGTGCAGGAAACCGGCAAGGTCCAGAAGTGCGACCTGTGCGGCGGCGACCCGGCCTGTGCCGACGCTTGCCCGACCAGCGCGATCACCTTTGTGGACGCCAACTGGACCGGTATCGACAAGATGAAGCAGTGGGCCGACAAGCTGGGCAACCAGCCGTCCGCCGCCTGATTCCCCAACACATTCAAGGAGCACCACATGTCTTGGGCTGGAAAAATCCTCCGCGTCAACCTGACCGCGGGCACCGTGAAATCCGAACCGCTGAACATGGAGTGGGCCAAGGCCTACCTGGGTTCGCGCGGCCTCGCCACCAAATACCTCACCAGCGAGATCGACCCCAAGGTCGACCCGCTGTCGCCGGACAACAAGATCATCTGGGCCACCGGCCCGCTGACCGGCACCATGGCCTCCACCGGCGGCCGCTACACCGTGGTCACCAAGGGGCCGCTGACCGGCGCCATCGCCTGTTCCAACTCGGGCGGCTACTGGGGTGCCGAGCTGAAGATGGCTGGCTGGGACATGGTCATTTTTGAAGGCAAGTCGGCCAAGCCGGTCTACCTCTACATCAACGACGACGTGGCTGAACTGCGCGACGCGTCGCACCTGTGGGGCCAGAGCGTCTGGAAGACAGAAGAAGCCCTCAAGACCAGCCTGCAGGACCCGCTGCTGCGCGTCTCCAGCATCGGCAAGTCGGGTGAAGTCGGCGTGCTGTACGCGGCCGTGGTGAACGACCTGCACCGCGCGGCTGGCCGCTCGGGCGTGGGCACCGTCATGGGCAGCAAGAACCTCAAGGCGATTGCCGTGCGCGGCACCAAGGGCGTCGGCAATGTGCGCGACCCCAAGGCCTTCATGGCCGCCGCCAAAGCCGCCAAGAAGGTGCTGGCCGACAACGCCGTCACCGGCCAGGGCCTGCCGACCTACGGTACCCAGGTGCTGATGAACGTGATCAACGAAATCGGTGGCCTGCCCACGCGCAACCACCGCGACGTGCAGTTCGAAGGTGCCAAGGACATCTCGGCCGAAGCCATGGCCACGCCGCGTGCCACCGACGGCAAGAAGCACCTGGTGACCAACCAGGCCTGCTTCGGCTGCACCATTGCCTGCGGCCGCATCTCCAAGATCGACGAAGGCCATTTCTCGGTGCAGAACAAGCCCGAGTACTGGGGTGCGTCGGGGGGTCTGGAATACGAAGCGGCCTGGGCCCTGGGTGCCGCCAACGGCGTGAATGACCTGGAAGCGCTGCAGTTCGCCAACCTGATCTGCAACGAAGAAGGCATGGACCCGATCAGCTTCGGCGCCACCATCGGTGCGGTGATGGAACTGTACGAAATGGGCGTGCTGACCAAGGAGCAGATCGGCATCGAAGCGCCGTTTGGCTCGGCCAAGGCGCTGTGCGAACTGGCCGTGATGACCGCTCGTGGCGAAGGCTTCGGCAAGGAGATCGGTCTGGGTTCCAAGCGCCTGACCGCCAAGTACGGCCACCCCGATCTGTCCATGAGCGTCAAGGGCCAGGAATTTCCCGCCTATGACGGTCGCGTGATCCAGGGGATTGGCCTGGCTTACGCGACGTCCAACCGCGGAGCCTGCCACCTGCGCGGCTACACCATCGCGTCCGAAGTGCTGGGCATCCCGGTCAAGACCGAGCCGTCCGAGAGCGAGGGCAAGCCCGAACTGGTCAAAGCCTTTCAGGACGCGACCGCTGCGTTCGACTCCGCCGGCATCTGCATCTTCACCAGCTTCGCCTGGACCCTGGCCGACGTGGCCCCCCAGGTGCAGGCAGCCTGCGGCGAGGAGTTCACCATGGAGCACCTCAACCACATCGGCGAGCGCATCTGGAACATGGAGCGCGAGTTCAACAACGCGGCCGGCTTCACCAAGGCCGACGACAACCTGCCCAAGCGCCTGATGACCGAAGCCGCCAAGACCGGCCCGGGCAAAGGCACGGTCAGCAAGCTCGGCGAGATGCTGCCCAAGTACTACGCGGTGCGCGGCTGGGACACCGAGGGTCGCCCGACTGCCGACACCAAGGCTCGCCTGGGTCTCTGATCTTTCCTATCGGGGACAACGAAGAAGCGGTCCCCTGCGGCCGCTTCTTTCTTTTGGAGAACACACGTTCGCCCCCACGTTCATCACTTTGTGTATTCACCGCCCCCCGAGGGGGCGTACGCCACCCTTGAGGCGGCTCTACGAGAGGCTAGAACATGACCCACCACGTCATCCTCGGCGCCGGCCCGGCCGGTGTCATCGCGGCCGAAACCATCCGCCAGCACGCACCGAAGGACCAGATCACCGTCATCGGTGACGAGAACGAAGCGCCGTACTCGCGCATGGCGATTCCCTACCTGCTGATCGGCAAAGTGGGTGAAGACGGCACCCATCTGCGCCACACGGCCGGGCACTTCGAGCAGCTCGACGTGACCGTCAGGCGCGGTGTGCGCGCCAAGGTGGTGGATGCGGCCAAGCGCACCATCGAACTGAGCGATGGCAACACCCTCACCTTCGACAAGCTGCTGATCGCCACCGGTTCCTCACCCGCGACGCCACCGGTGCCCGGCATCAACGGGCCCGGTGTGCACAGCTGTTGGACCCTGGCCGACGCGCGTGCCATTGCCCGCCTGGCCCAGCCCGGTGCGAAGGTGCTGCAGATGGGCGCCGGCTTCATCGGCTGCATCATCATGGAAGCGCTGCAGCAGCGTGGCGTGGAACTGTCGGTGGTGGAGATGGGCGACCGGATGGTGCCGCGCATGATGGGGCCAGCCGCTGGCGGCATGATCAAGGACTGGTGTGTGGCCAAGGGTGTGAAAGTGTTCACCGGCGCGCGCGTGGAAGCGATCGAGCGCGGCACAACGGGCGAGAAAGGCCTGCTGGGAAAGATTGCCGAGGTGGTCGGCATCGGCCAGGGCAGCATGCCCAGCGGCCGCATGAAGGTGCGTCTGTCGACGGGCGATTGTCTGGAGGCGGATCTGGTCATCAGTGCCACTGGCGTTCGACCCAACATCGGTTTCCTGGAAAACTCGGGTGTGCGCTGCCTGCTGGGGGTGCTCACCGACGCTTGCATGCAGACCAATGTGCCCGGTGTTTTCGCGGCCGGGGACTGTGCCGAGGCCTTTGACAAGGTCAGCGGCAAGACCATCGTCAGCGCGATCCAGCCGAACGCGGCCGAACAGGCTCGGGTGGCGGCGCTCAACATGGTGGGCCAGCGCACGGAGCTCAAGGGTGTGACGCAGATCAACGTGCTCGACACGCTGGGCCTGATCTCCAGCAGCTTCGGCAACTGGGAAGGTGTGCCCGGCGGTGAGCATGTGGAGCTGACCGATCAGGCCAATCACCGTCACCTGAGCCTGCAGTTTCTCGGCGACCAGATGATCGGCTGCAACAGCGTGGGCTGGACCGAGCACGTGGGCGTGATGCGGGGGCTGGTCGAGGGGCAGGTCAGGCTTGGCGAATGGAAAGACCGGCTGTTGGCCGATCCGACGCGGCTGATGGACGCGTACCTGGCCGCTGCACAGGGACAAGGTCACTGGATGGGTGCGGCCGACCACCGCCGAAGGGCCTGATCACGGCCGTCCCGCCCTTGCCCCTGTGGCGGACAGGGGCCGACCTTTTTGCCGACAATCCGCGCCATGCAGATCACCTTCAAGCTGTTTGCCACGCTCACCGATCACCTGCCGCCCGACGCGCGGCGCAGCAATCAGCTGACGCTGGATGTAGCGCCCGAGGCGACCATCAGCCAGATCATCGAACCCTTTGGCCTGCCACCGAAGCTGGTGCATCTGGTGTTGGTCAACGGCAAGTACATCGAGCCTGAACAACGCCTGAGCGCCACTTTGAGCGAGGGGGACGTGCTGGCGATATGGCCCCCCATCGCCGGAGGGTGAGGTGCACCATGCAGACCGATTACCCCGAGCGTTTTGAGCGTGACATGGGCTGCAGTGAGGCCGAATGGATCGGCTGGATGCCACGCGCCATCGGTGCCCACCCCTGGCAGCAGCAGGCGGCGCAGATCACGGTGGCATTGGGCGGGGGCCGCTTGTGCATGAGCTGGTCACCCCTGCCGGAGCGGCGCATCGCGCTGTTGCGCATGCCCCGGCTGCTGGTGCGCTTTGCATTCGAAGGGGTGGACGCCGCCGGACGGCGGGCGTTCATGCGGCCTTTCGACCTGAGCCTGCAGCGCGGCGGCGGTTGAGCACTGCGTCCCGCAGAGCGGGTATCAGCGGGCGGCCGGTCTTGGCTGCATCCAGCCCATGACCGCGTAGGTCAGGATCACCGTGGCCACTGCGCCCACGCCGTAGACCAGCGCGATCAGAAACCAGTCGGCTGGCCCCCCGGCATCCGTGAAGCCGGAGGAAGACACTTGGGCCATGATGACCAGTGCCACCCCGCCACCGACCAGTCCCAGCAGTTCGGCGTGCACCAGTCGGCGCGAGACGATGCCCTTCTCCCGAACAACGAGCGATACGAATGCCGCGACCGCAGCCAGGGCAGCCGCCAGCATCAGCCACAGCATGGGGCCCAGCATTTCCTGAAATACGGCCAGGAACACCATCGGATCCAGTTCTTTCATGTCTTCTCTCCAGGTCGGTCAGGCGCGGCCGCGCAGCATGCTGATGTAGGTGGGTTTGAGCGCCATGGTTTTCATGACCCAGCTGATCCACAACTCCTCCAGCGGGGCGATCACGCCCGGGAAGGACGTGATCAGGTTGTCCTTGTAGTCAAACTCGATCAGCATGGCGCGTCCCAGTCGGGTGATCAGCGGGCAACTGGTGTAGCCGTTGTACACCTCGCCGGAGGGCTGCCCGGAGATGTCCCCGATCAGGTGGTCCACTGCGACGGGAACCTGCCATTTGACGCTGGCAGCAGTTTTGCCTTTGGGAACGCCGGCAATATCACCGACGCCGAAGACATTGGGGTAACGCTTGTGGCGCAGGGTGTCCCGGTCCACTTCCATCCATCCGTCTGCCGCCCAGGGGCCTTCGGTCCAGGGCAGGGCGCTGTTGCGCACCACCTCGGGCGCGCGCATCGGCGGCACCACGTTGATGAAGTCGTAGTGCTGTTCGGCGCTGCCCGTGGGCGTCTTGTAGGTCGCGATACGCTTGCCCAGGTCGATGGATTGCAGCACGTGTTCGTGCTGGACCTTGACCCCACGATCCTGAAACAGCATGCGCACCTTCTCGGCCACGATGGGCACGCCGAACAGGCTCTTGCTCTGCGCCATATAAACCAGTTCGGCCTTGCCGCGCTGGCCTGAACGGCGCAGACGGTCGTCGGTGATGAAGGTGTACTTCAGCGGGGCGCCGGCACATTTCATTTCACCGGCTGGCCGACCGAAAACCCCTACACCGCCGGTCTGGCTGAACCGGCTCATGGCCCCCCAGGTGGCGGCCGCGGCCTGGGGGCTGTGGTAGATGCTGCCCAGGCCATCCTGGCCAATACGGGCCGCGTCCATGCCTTCGATGCCCGCGTAGTGGAGTTCCAGGCCCAATGCCACGATGAGAAAGTCATACGGCAACACCCGGCCACTGCCGGTGAGCACCTTTTGGCCCTCGGGGTCAATCTCGGCCACCTTCTCCCCGACCCATTCGACGCCCTTGGGGACATAGCTGGCCGTGCCCGACACCACATAGTCCTGGGGTTTGATGCCGGCCGCCACCAGCGTGAAGCCTGGCTGGTACCAATGCTCCTTGCGGGGGTCGACCACGGTGATGCTGGCGCCGTCCAGCCTGGCGGCGAGGCGACTGGCCGCGGTCAGGCCGGCAGCGCCCCCGCCAGCGATGACGATTCGTGCCGGGGTCTTGACCGGTGCCGCACGAGCCGGGGCCGCAGCGGAAGCGGCCGCGGCTGCCAGCGGCAGGGCGCCCAGTCCCGCCAGAAAGCGTCGGCGCATGGGTTCAACGGCAGGGTCCTGCGGGTCGGGAAGGCGGGGTCTGGACATGGTCGGTCTCCTGGTCTGGATAGGGATGCATATACCCCTGGGGGTGTATAACTGTAGGCCGACTGGCACCATCGCGGCTTGACATTCGTCAAAGTCGTGGGGTCGGTGCCTGTGGGAAAACCCGCATCCAGACCGCAAGGAGTCATTGATGAGCGAAAACGCCAGCGTCACCATCACCCGCCAGTCGGGCTACCAGTTTCTGGTCGATTTCGGCCCTGCGATTCCGCAGATGTTGGCCGACGAGCCGGCACCGCTGGGGCAGGGGGCTGGTCCTGCACCCGATCACATGCTGCTGGCCGCAGTGGCCAACTGCCTCAGCGCGAGCCTGCTGTTTGCGCTGCAGAAATTCAAGCAGGACCCGGGTTCGCTGGTGGCCACGGCCACGCCAGAACTGGGCCGCGATGAAAACAGGCGCCTGCGTATCCAGCGCGTTCATGTGCAGCTGGAACTGGGCAAGACCGCTGGCGACATCGAACACCTGGACCGGGTGCTGTCTCAGTTCGAGGCTTTCTGCACCGTGTCCATGAGCGTGCGCCAGGGCATTGCCATCGACATCGAGGTGCGCGACGGCGCAGGGGCCATCATCAAGGGCTGAGCGGCGCTGGCGGGATCAGGCGGCCGGGCCGAACCAGGCGCCGGCCATCTTCATGCCCGCCAGGGTGAGTGCCAGCGAGCCCAGCAGGTGCAGTCCGGCGGTGACCATCGCCAACCCGTAGCGCGCGTGCTGCAACATGGACACCACTTCGGCCGAGAAGGTCGAGAACGTGGTAAGTGCGCCCAGGAAGCCGGTGATCAGCGCCAGCCGCCAGGCCGGGTCCAGCTGCGACTGACTCTGGAAGAACACCACCGCCAGGCCAATCAGCCAGGCCCCCAGCCAGTTGGCCGCCAGTGTGCCCCAGGGCAGCAGGGCGTTGCCCGGGTTCAACCACAGTCCCAGCTGCCAGCGCGCGAGGGCACCGGCGCTTGCGCCCAGGCAGATGGAGATCACTTGCAGCATGGTTCAGTCGCTGGCGGAGGGTTCAAAAGGGGGGCTCGTCGTCACCGGTCGCCGTCACGGCCACCTGCCTGGGCTGTGCCGGTATGGCTGGTGTGGCGGGCAGCGCTGCTCCGGACTCGATCTCCCCCCCGAGCGCATCGATCAGGGCCGGGAGGAGTTTCGACAATTCGCCGGTGGCCAGCATCACGTCGGTGTCGAAACCGGCTTCGTCGTCGTTGGCACGGTCATCGAACACGCCTTCCAGAAAGGCCAGCTTCTTGAGTTGCATCGACTCGGTGAGCGTGAAGCCGATGCGGCCTTCCCAGCTCATGGCCAGCCGTGTGGGCAGCTTGCCTTCGGCCAGGTGCTTGCGCACCTCGTCGGTCAACAGGTGGTGGCGGGTGAACTTCACGGCCGACTTTTCCTCATCGGCCGATTTGAGTTCGCACTCGCGCTCGACGTTGAAGCCCTCGGGCCAGTCGTTCTCGGGTTCGGTGGTGGCCAGCCACTGCGTCATCGCGGTCTGCGGCGTCATGGCGGTCTGCAGCAAGGTCAGGGCCAGGCCGTCGAACACGCGCACCAGGGCGGTCACGACCTCGTCGTTCTTGGCCTGGCTGCCGGCGTCGGTGACCAGCAGGCCGTTTTTCAGGTCGATCCAGACCCAGACGCTGCCGCGGCGCGGAAAGGCCTGGGGCAGCAGGGCTTGCAGCGCGTCTTCGCGCAGTTCCTTGGTTTCCTTCTTGCCGGGTTTGCGGCCGGTGGTGGCCTCGATGTGGTCGGCCACTGCCTGGGCTTTTTCCTTGACCACAGCCCCGGGAACCGCCTTGGTTTCGATGACCAGCTGGAGGATGCGCTGGCCGTTGACCGATTCGACCAGCGGGCCATGGGCTTCGCCCCTGGGTGCGGCCCAGCCAACCGACTTGTCCTGCGAGGCACTGCAGGGCACGAAACGCGCCGCGTCCAGAGCGGCCTCCATCGACGCCAGCGTCACGTCCCAGCCGGGCGCGATGCGGTAGATCGTCACATTCTTGAACACGGAATTCCTTCGAACAGGTGGTCTGCCCGACCGGCGAACCTCGGGTTCGATGATACAGAGCCGGGGTGCTTGACCCGGGGGCCGTTCAGACCATTTCCGGCAGCCCCGCCAGGCGATGACCCGTCTTCTCCAGCGCCGCACGGATGGCCCGCGCTGCCGCCACCGCCGCAGGACCGTCGCCGTGCACGCAGATGCTGTGGATGGGCGTGGGCAGGTGCTGCCCGCTGGTGGTGACGATACCCCCGGCGTCGAGCATGCGTTGCACATGCCGCACGCACTCCTGTGCATCGTGCAGCACCGCACCCGGCTGCGAGCGCGGCGTGAGTTGGCCGTCGGCCTGGTAGCTGCGGTCGGCGAACACTTCGCGAGCGACCCGCAGACCGGCTGCTTCGCCCGCCCTCTCGAGTGCCGACAGCGCGGGCGCGAGCAGGATCAGTTCGCGATCCAGCCGCTTCACCGCTTGCGCGATGGTGGCGGCCATGGCGTCGTCGGCACAGGCCATGTTGCTCATGGCGCCGTGTGGTTTGACATGGGTCACGCGTGCCCCCTCGGCCGCCGCCATGGCTTGCAGCGCACCGACCTGGTAGAGGATGGTGGCTTCGAGCTCCTCGGGTGAGAGTCGCATGACGCGCCGGCCGAAACCCTGGAGGTCGGGGAAGGCGGGGTGCGCGCCCAGGCTGACGCCATGGGCCACCGCCAGCCGCACGGTCTCGCGCATCACCACCGGGTCGCCGGCGTGAAAGCCGCAGGCGATGTTGGCGCTGCGAATCACCTGGAGCAGCGCTGCATCGTCGCCCATGCGCCATGCGCCGAAGCTTTCGCCGAGATCGGCGTTGAGGTTGATCAGGGGCATGGGAGCGTTTCGGGTGGATGGATGCCCAGCACGCCGCTGACCAGGTTGGCGCTGTAGAGCGCCTCCTGGTCGAGCGTTCCGGGCGGCAGGAACGTTTGGCGGGTACCGAGCCAGCGCTGCCAGCGTGCCCGTTGTGCGCGCAGGGCAGCATGCGCCTGATCGAGGTTGACCGCCACGAAGCGAATGCGTGTGCCCGGGCGCAGGTGCGCCAGACGAGGCTGGTCAGCGGTGATCACGGTGGCCATCTTGGGATAGCCGCCCACGGTCTGGCTGTCGGCCAGCAGCACGATGGGTTGGCCGTTGGCCGGCACCTGTATGGCTCCCGGTGCCGCTCCGTCTGAGACGATCTCGGCCATCGCCGTGCTGGTGTGGGTCAGTGGCGACCCCTGCAGACGCACGCCCATGCGGTTTTGGGCGGTCGTGGCCTGCCAGGATTGGTCGAAAAAGGATGCCCATGCATCGGGCGTGAAATGCCCGTCCTGGGGACCGGGCAGTACACGGATGGGGCCATCGTCCAGGGTCCAGGGCACCGGGTAGCGCCACTCGCGCGCATCGGTATCGCCCCATCCGCCGCAGGGCAGCCGGTCTCCGGGCACGAAGGCTCTCCCCAGCACGCCCTGCAGGCCTGCACGCCAGTCCGTGGACCGGCTGCCAAAGGCTGGCGGCAAGTCCAGTCCGCCGCTGACCGCCAGGTAGGCACAGCCGTCTTCCGCCAGGCCTGTTTGCACCGCATCACCGGTGTGCAGTGTGGTGGTCTGCCAGGCGGGCAAGACCTCGCGCAAACCATCCGGGCGCCACACGATGGCTTCCACGCGACCGGTCATCGCGATCCGCACCGGACCCCGAATGACCTGCCAGCGGGTGCCTAAGCCGCGCAATTCCAGTAGCGCTGCGTGTATCGGGTTGCCCAGCAAGGCGTTGGCGGCTTGCGCCAGTGGCACATCGAGCCAGCCCGCGACAGGCAAGCCATGGTGACGGTGACCGGTTCGCCCGGCGTCCTGCACCGTGGTGCCGATCCCCGGCTGGACGATTTCGAGACATCCGCTCATGCTCGCTCCCGCGCGAGGAAGTGGCTGCGTGGCAGGCCGTGGGCGATATCGGCGGCCAGCCGGTCGTGCATGGCACGGTCGATGGGCATCCAGCGCACCGTGTCGCCGGCAGCGAGCATCGCCGGTTGTTGCTGCTGACCGGGATCGAACAGCACCACCGGTGTGCGACCCAGCAGGTTCCATCCACCCGGGCTTTTCCAGGGATAGACGGCACACAGCCCGCCGGCGATCGCCAGCGACCGTGCCGGCAGCGTTTGCCGGGGTGATGGCCACCGTGGGACGGCCAGCTCGGACGGCAGGTCTCCCATGTAGGGAAACCCGGGTTGAAAGCCGATCTGGTAGACGCGCAACTCTGTGCCCAGCAGTCGCTCGATCACGGCCTCGCGACGCAGTCCGGTCAGGGCCGCCACGCGAGGCAGATCGGGGGCCCATTCGTCGTCGAAGCAGACGGGCAGGCACCAGTGGCGCACTGTCGGTTCCGCGTGCTGAACCCCTTCAGTGGCCAGCGACAGCAGCCATGGGCCCAGCGCGTGAGCCTGGGCTGAACCCGGGTCGTAATGAACGGTCAGGGAACGGAAGGTCGGCACCACATCGGTCACGCCCTGCATCGGCTCGGGCGGTGCCGCGAGCAGCTGCAGGAGGTGTTGCGCCAGCCCCATCACCCGGCCATGGGTGTCCGGATCGATCGTCTGACCAAACTCCAGCGTCCAGGCACCGTCACCCAGTGCCAGCAGACGGGGTGGCTGCAAGGCGCTGGTCATGCAGGGTCAGAGTTCTTCGACCCGGCGGGCCGGGTAGGTGTCCCACCCCTGGCAGCCCGGGCACTGCCAGAAATGCTGGCGTGCTTCAAAGCCGCAGGCCGCGCAGCGATAACGTTTGAGCGGAGCGCTGGCTTGCTCGAGTGCCGCCTGTACCTTTTGCCGGGCATGCGGTTCCGAGAGGGTTTCACCAGCCATCCATTGTGTGGCCATGACCAGCGAAGGTTCGCGTTCAAGGTGCCGCAGGTAATGCGTCCGTGCGGCTGCAGGGTCGGGGCTCAGGCTGGCCAGGGCTTCGGTGACATCCAGCGACAGTGCCCGTGCATCGGCGGCTTGCAGCAGTGCCCGTGCCTCGGACTCGCGGCCTGTCTGCCGTGCCCGCTCGGCCAGCGTACGGGCTGCCAGCGGGATGCCTTGTGGCGCGTGAATGGTCAACTCCACCAGGTCGTCCATGGCAGCGTCCGGCAGCCCGTTCTGTGCGGCCAGTGCTGCACGGGCCAGCCAGGCACGCGGCATCTGGGGTGCCTGCTGCAAGGCCTGGTCGAGCAATGACCTGGCAAGGTCGCTGTGGCCGCTGCGCTGCTGCAGCTCGGCTTCTTCGCACAGGTAGTGCGCCAGGCGGGTGGTGAAACTGCCGGGCTGTGCAGCGTCCAGTCGCAGCGCTACCTGGCGGGCCTGCGGCCAGTCGCGCGACCGTTCATAGATGGCCAACAGCGCAAGCAGGGCCTCACCCTCGAAGGCTGTACCGTCCAGCCGGTGCAAGGCGGCCTCGGCACGGTCGAGCAGGCCTGCCTTGAGAAAGTCCAGCGCCAATGCGTGCTGAGCGCGGTCCCGGTCCTTGCCCTTGACGTCGGCGCGTGCCAGCAGATGCTCGTGAACGCGTACGGCGCGGTCGTAGTCACCACGACGGCGAAACAGGTTGCCCAGTGCAAAGTGCAATTCAGCGGTGTCGGGATCGCCCTGAACCGCCTCGATGAAGGCGTCGATCGCCTGGTCCTGCTGTTCGTTGAGCAGGTGGTTGAGTCCTCGGAAATAGGCTTTTGGGGTTTGCCGGCTTTCCAGGCGCCACTGTCGCAGGTCGAAACGGGAGGCCATCCACCCGGCCGCGAAGGCCAGTGGAAGACCCCAGAGCAGCCAGGTCAGGTCAAGGTCCATGTCAGGGAGCGTCGGGTGGGGAACGCCAGGCAGCCGTGGCAGCACCCTGTGCAGCCTTACGGTCGGGAAGATCCGTCGTCAGATGACGCGAACGCCGTGCCCGCAGCCACAGCGGCAGCATCACGATCACGCCCAGAAAGACCCCCAGCACCATTGCGCACAACAGCACCAGCACCAGCGGTGCATGCCAGACCGCGCCGAAAAACAGGCGCAGGGTGACGGGCTCCTGGTTGTTCAGGGCGAACGCGAAAAGGGCAAAAAAAATGGCTGCATTGAGCAGCCACATCAGGTATCTCACATCGTCCCCTGTGTGGTGGGGCGATTGTAGCGATCAGTCCGGTTGTCCAGGACTTTCGGCGGTGACGCTGCCGGTGTGGCGCTCCACCTGCTCCCGCAAAGCCTTCCCGGGTTTGAAGTGCGGAACACGCTTTTCGGGAATCATCACGCTTTCACCCGAACGCGGGTTACGCCCCACGCGCGGCGAACGGCGGCTGACGGAGAAGCTGCCAAAGCCGCGGATCTCGATCCGGTGGCCCTTGACCAGCGCTTCCCCCATCGCGTCGAGAATCGTCTTCACGGCGAACTCGGCGTCACGGTGGGTGAGCTGGATGAAGCGGCTGGCCAATGCTTCGACGAGGTCGCTGCGGGTCATGTTGTCAGGGTGTTGGGCGCCGGACACCCGCTGCGGGTCAGCAAAGGTGCAAACCCCTTGCTGAGCCGACGCCGGGTGCCCGACGCGGGTGCTGCGATCAGTTGTTGCTGTCCAGCTTGGCCTTGAGCAGGGCGCCCAGGTTGGTGGTACCGGCGTTGCCCGTGTTCTGGTTCAGGCTGGCCATGGCTTCGTTCTGGTCAGCCATGTCCTTGGCCTTGATCGACAGCTGGATGTTGCGGGTCTTGCGATCCACGTTGACCACCACAGCGGTGACTTCGTCGCCTTCCTTGAGCACGTTACGGGCGTCTTCCACACGGTCACGCGAGATTTCCGAGGCGCGCAGGTAGCCGAGGATGTCTTCGCCGAGGTCGATCTCGGCGCCCTTGGCGTCCACGGTCTTGACCTTGCCAGTCACCACGGAGCCCTAGTCGTTGACCGATGCGAACGTGCTGAACGGGTCGCCGTCGAGCTGCTTGATGCCCAGGGAGATGCGTTCGCGCTCGACATCGATGGCCAGCACGATGGCTTCCACATCCTGCCCTTTTTTGTAGTTGCGAACGGCCGCTTCGCCCGGCTCGTTCCACGACAGGTCGGACAGGTGCACCAGGCCGTCGATACCGGCAGCCAGACCCACGAACACGCCAAAGTCGGTGATCGACTTGATCGGGCCCTTGACGCGGTCACCGCGCTTGGTGCCTTCAGCGAACTCATGCCAGGGGTTGGCGCGGCACTGCTTCATGCCCAGGGAGATGCGACGCTTGTCTTCGTCGATGTCGAGCACCATGACCTCGACTTCGTCACCCAGCGACACCAGTTTGGACGGGGCCACGTTCTTGTTGGTCCAGTCCATTTCGGAGACGTGCACCAGGCCTTCGATGCCGGGTTCGAGTTCCACGAACGCGCCGTAGTCGGCGATGTTGGTGACCTTGCCGAACATGCGGGTGCCTTGCGGGTAGCGGCGGGCCAC
This sequence comes from Hydrogenophaga sp., assembly GCA_046074205.1. GTDB lineage: Bacteria > Pseudomonadota > Gammaproteobacteria > Burkholderiales > Burkholderiaceae_C > Hydrogenophaga. The sequence goes on along the minus strand of JBJTNV010000038.1, from coordinate 7,569 downwards.
GCCCATCCAGGGGTCGTCACCCATTTGCTTGAGACCCAGCGAAACGCGGTGCTTTTCGGTATCGAACTTGAGGATCTTGGCGGTGATTTCCTGGCCGGCCTGAACGACTTCGCTCGGGTGGCGGACACGGCGCCAGGCCATGTCGGTGATGTGCAGCAGACCGTCGATGCCGCCCAGATCCACGAAGGCACCGTACTCGGTGATGTTCTTGACCACGCCGTTGACGATGGCGCCTTCTTTCAGGGTTTCCATCAGCTTGGCGCGTTCTTCGCCCATGGAGGCTTCCACCACGGCACGGCGGCTGAGCACCACGTTGTTGCGCTTGCGGTCGAGCTTGATGACCTTGAATTCCAGGGTCTTGTTCTCGTACGGGGTCAGGTCCTTGGTCGGACGGCTGTCCACCAGCGAGCCCGGCAGGAAGGCGCTGATGCCGTTGACCATGACCTTCAGGCCGCCCTTGACCTTGCTGGAGGTGGTGCCGGTGACAAATTCGCCGGATTCCAGGGCCTTTTCCAGGGCCATCCAGGAGGCCAGGCGCTTGGCCTTGTCGCGCGAGAGGAGGGTGTCGCCGAAGCCGTTTTCGACCGAGTCGATGGCCACGGAGACGAAGTCGCCAACCTGCACTTCGAGTTCGCCCTGGTCATTCTTGAATTCGTCGCTGGGCACATAGGCTTCCGACTTCAGACCGGCGTTGACCACCACGTGGTTGTGCTCGATGCGCACGACTTCGGCGGTGATGACTTCGCCCGAGCGCATTTCGGCGCGCTTGAGGGACTCTTCAAAGAGGGCGGCAAAAGATTCAGACATGAGGTTTCCTAGGGCCACACAGCGTCGGGCGCGACCAAGGACAGCGGTGGGCTGTCGGCGCTGGCGCGGTCAATCGACGGATGGGCGGCGTTTCAAATGCGATGCGCAGCACCGCGGGGTTGGGTTGTTGAACCATGGGGCCTGCGGGCGGGGACACCCGGCGGGGCCTTCTGGGCCAGTGCGGCGAACTCAGTGGCCTGAGAACACCGTTGTGCCTTGCCACCAGACCAGAACCTGTTGTACCGAGGCTTCGATACCGAGGTCCGAGTTGTCCAGCAGCCTGGCGTCCTCGGCAGGCTTCAGGGGCGCGACGGCGCGGTTGGTGTCCCGCTCGTCACGCATCAAGATGTCTGCCAAAAGGTCGACAATGCTAGCAGAATTTCCCTTTGAAATCAATTGCTTATGCCGGCGATCTGCGCGCTGGCGGGCGCCGGCGGTGAGGAAGACCTTCAGTGGTGCGTCGGGGAAGACCACAGTGCCCATGTCGCGGCCGTCGGCCACCAGCCCGGGCAGGCGGCGAAAGCTCAGCTGCAGGTTGTGCAGGGCCTGGCGGACGGCTGGGTGGCGCGAGACGCGTGAGGCCATGCCGCCGGTCGATTCCAGCCGCAGCGGGTCGGTGATGTCGCGCCCGGCGAGGAACACACGCTGGTCCTGGAAGTGAACCGGCAGAGCGGCTGCCAGGCGCGCGACGGCCGCTTCGTCATCGAGGTCGATGCCCGCCTCCTGTGCCGCCAGTGCGGTGGCCCGGTAGAGCGCGCCGGAGTCGAGCAGGTGGTAGCCCAGGCGCTGCGCTACTGCTGCCGCCAGCGTGCCTTTGCCGGACGCCGTGGGGCCGTCGATGCAGATCACCGGAATGACAGGTGCCGGCGTCTGGCAGACCGCAAACAGCGTTTCAAAATAGTCCGGGAAGGTCTTGGCGACGCACTTGGGATCCTCAATGCGTACCGGCAGACCGGCAGGGTTGAACGCGGCGAGCGAGAAGCACATGGCTACCCGATGGTCGTCATAAGTGTGGACAGGCCCGGTGGTCCACTTCAGCGGCGGCGTGATGCGAATGAAGTCCGAACCTTCTTCTACCCTGGCGCCGAATTTTCGGCACTCCGTGGCCATGGCCGCGATCCGGTCAGTCTCCTTTACACGCCAGCTGGCGATATTGCGCAGGGTGGTCGTGCCGTCTGCGTACAGCGCCATCAAGGCCAGCGTCATGGCCGCGTCGGGGATGTGGTTGCAGTCCAGGTCAATGGCTTTGAGCGGCCATGCGCCGCGGCGGATGTGCAGGCGGTTGGCTTCGCCCGTCACCTCGGCGCCCATGCGCTGCGCGGCCTCGACGAAGCGGATGTCCCCCTGGATCGACGACAGGCCGACGCCCTCGATGGTGATGCCATCGGTGCCGCCTGCGGCTGGTGCCAGCGCGCCCAGTGCGATGAAGTAACTGGCCGATGATGCATCCCCCTCGACATGGATGACGCCCGGCGAGGTGTAGCGGCTGCCGGCCGGGATGGTGAAGCGCTGCCAGCCATCGCGCTGCACCTGCACGCCAAAACGCGCCAGCAGGTTGAGCGTGATCTCGATGTAGGGACGCGAGATGAGCTCGCCCACCACTTCAAGCACCACAGCCTGTCGCGCGACCAGCGGCAGGGCCAGGAGCAGCGCGGTGAGGAACTGGCTGGAAACATCCCCGCGCACGCGGATCGGCTGGTCCAGCTTCAGCGCATGCGATGTGCCGTCTCCCAGTTGCAGCGGCGGGTAAGCCTCCTGGCCCAGGCACTGCACCGGACACCCCAGCTGTCGCAGGGCATCGACCAGGTCACCGATCGGCCGCTCGTGCATGCGGGCGACACCGCTGAGCTCGAACTGGCCGCCCTGCTCAGTCGACAGCAGTGCGAGCGCAGCGGTCAGCGGACGCATTGCGGTGCCGGCATTGCCCAGAAACAGCGGTGCCCGGAGCACCGGCAACCGGGCACCCAGGCCGTGCACACGCAGCACACCCGGCGCTGGTCGTTCGAGGCGGCAACCCAGCGCAGCCAGCGCCGTGAGCATGACCTGTGTGTCGTCGGAGTCGAGCAGGTCGACGATATCGGTGTGCCCGCTGCTCAGTGCTGCGAGCAGCAAGACACGGTTGGAGATGCTTTTGGAGCCCGGCAGGCGCACGCTGCCACCAGCGCAGGCAAGGGGTGGGACATCAAGGAATGCGGTGGTGTACATGCACGAATTCCGTTTGGAGAGAGGAGGCCGCCGTGCGGCGGGCGGTGGCGTCCGGGGCAGCGGCGCCGGGCTTCAATGCCGCGGCTCGGCTGCAGTCATGCGCCAGTGGGCGCGTGTGGTGCTGGCCGCGTCGATCATGGCCTGCAGAGCGTCCCGGCGGTCGCTGCCGATGGCCGTTTCGAGGGCCTCCAGGGCTTGCCGGAAATGACGGGTCTGGGCCAGCACCTCTTCCTTGTTGGCGATGAGGATGTCCCGCCAGACGGCCGGGTCGCTGGCCGCGATGCGGGTGAAGTCTCGAAAGCCCGGGCCGGCCAGTGACAGAAACGCGGGGGCGTCGGGCTGGTTGCCGATGGCGTTCATGAGTGCAAACGCCAGCAGGTGAGGCAGGTGGCTGACGGCGGCAAAGGCGGCATCATGGGCCTCTGGTGACATCAGTCTGACCTGGCAGCCCAGGGCGGTCCAGAGCTGGCGGGCCTGCTCAACCCTGGATGCGTACGTGTCTTGCGTCGGCGTGAGAATGACCTGCCGGCCTGCATACAGCATGGCGTCGGCATGCTCAACGCCCGCGAGCTCTTTGCCGGCAATCGGGTGCGCGGGGACGAAGTGGCCAATGTGTTGTGCCAGCGCTGGCCGTGCGACGGTCACGACATCGCGCTTGGTCGACCCCACATCCATGATCAGGGTGCCGTCCGCGATCCGGGGTCGAATCGCCTCCAGCGCGCTGCCAGTGGCCGCCACCGGTACCGCAATCAGGACCAGATCAGCGTTCGCAACCGCGTCACCGGCTGACGGTGCCCGTGCATCGATCACGCCCAGCCGTTGAGCCCGTTCGCTGGTGGCGTCCGACGCGCTGTATCCCACCACCTGGTCCACCAGTCCGGCTTTCTTCATGGCCAGGGCAAAGGAACCGCCCATGAGGCCACAGCCCACCAGGCCCAGCTGCCTGAACATTGCGGGGCGGGCATTCATCATTCGCTCACCGGATAAGCGCCCAGCACCTTGTAGAAGGCACAAAGGCCTTGCAGGGCCTGGAGCGCAGCGGCCACGTTCGGCTGCGTCGGGTGACCGGCAAGATCAATATAGAAGTAATACTCCCACTGTCCTGATTTGGCGGGTCGCGACTCAAAACGCGTCATGGACACACCGTTGGCTTTCAGGGGCACCAGCAGGTCGTGCACCGCGCCAGGCCGGTTGGGCACCGACACCACGAGACTGGTGCAATCTTTGCCCGTGGCCGGTGGCATCGCCATGGTTTGCGGCAGGCAGATGATGACGAAGCGTGTGCGGTTGTACGCTTCGTCCTGAATGGCGTGCGAGACAAGGTGCAGGCCGAACTGCCCGGCGGCCCGTTCGCTGGCGATGGCCGCCCACGCCGGGTTGGTGGCCGCCAGGCGCGCGCCCTCGGCATTGCTCGACACTGCACGGCGTTCGGCGGTGGGCAGGTGCTGGCTCAGCCAGCCCTGGCACTGCGCCAGCGCCTGGGGATGGGCCATCACCACGTCCACGTTGTTCAGGTGGTTGACCTGGCGCAGCAGGTTGTGGCGCACGAGCAGACTGACTTCGCCGACCACGTGCACCGGCGAACGCAGGAAGAGGTCCAGTGAACGCGCCACCGCGCCTTCGGTGGAGTTTTCGATGCCGACCACGCCAAACTGCGCCGTGCCCGCAGCGGTCGAGTGAAACACCTCGTCAAAACTGCTGCAGTAGATGAGATTGGCAGCGCTGCCGAAGTACTCGACAGCAGCCTGTTCGGTGAAGGTCCCCTCAGGTCCGAGCACGGCCACACGCTGAGGTGCTTCGAGCGCCAGGCAGGCGGACATAATCTCGCGCCAGATGGCCGCCACGTGCTGGTTCAGCAGGGGTCCCTGGTTGGCGTGCTGGATCTTCTGGATCACCTGTGCCACGCGGTCCGGACGGAAGAATGGCGAGCCTTCCGCTCGTTTGATCTCACCCACCTGCTCGGCCACGCGAGCGCGCTGGTTGACCAGCGAGAGCAATTGCTGGTCGATGCCGTCGATCTGCACCCGCAGTGCGGCCAGGGCGTCGGACTGTACGGGCTGTTGGGAGTCGCTCATGCCTGTGTTTTCTCGAATTCGCGCATGTAGTCCACCAGCGCCTGGACACCTGCCAGAGGCATGGCGTTGTAGAGGCTGGCACGCATGCCGCCCACCGATTTATGTCCCTTGAGCTGCAGCAGACCGCGCGCCTTGGCGCCAGAGAGGAACGCGTCGTTGCGGCTTTCGTCGCGCAGAAAGAAAGGGACGTTCATGCGCGATCGGCAGTCTTGAGCTACCTTGTTGACGTAGAAAGCAGACTGGTCGATGAAGTCGTACAGCAGGCGGGCCTTGGCCGTGTTGCGTGCCTGCATGGCTGCGATGCCTGTGAGGTCGCCTTCCCGCTGTCGCCGGAGCCACTGGAAGACCAGGCCGGCCATGTAGATGCCGTAGGTGGGTGGCGTGTTGTACATCGACGCGGCGTCGGCCACGGTCTTGTAATCAAAGGCGCTGGGGCAGATCGACAGCGCGTGACCCAGCAGGTCTTCGCGCACCACCACCAGCGTCACACCCGCCGGCCCCAGGTTTTTCTGAGCGCCGCCAAAGGCCAGGCCGACGCGCGACCAGTCCACCGGGCGTGAGGCCACGTGGGATGAAAAGTCGATCACCAGCGGGGCGTTGCTGCCCAAGGATTGGAGGTCAGGCAGCTCATGAAATTCCACGCCGTGGATGGTCTCATTGCTGCAGATGTGCACGTACTGTGCGTCAGGGCTGATCTTCCAGTCCTTCGGTGCAGGCAGGGTGGTGTGACCGTCCGCCGCGTTGGTGGCGATCACGGTGGATGTCGCGTACTTGCGCGCTTCCTGGGCCGATTTCTGGCTCCAGCCACCAGTGACCACAAAGTCCACGACACCGCCGCGCGACAGGTTTAGCGGCACGATGGCGTTTTCGGCCAGTCCGCCGCCCTGCATGAACAGGATGCGAAAGTGTGCGGGTACCGCCAGCAACTCCCTCAAGTCGGCTTCGGCCTGGGCGGCGATGGACATGAACTCCTTGCCGCGGTGACTCATTTCCATCACGCCCATGCCGCTGCCATGCCAGTCCAGCATTTCGGCTGCCGCCTGCTGCAGCACGGCTTCAGGCATGACGGCCGGACCGGCCGAGAAGTTGTAAGGGCGCAGTGTCATGCGGCTTCACCCGCCGCGTCGTCGTCCTCGGTCGTCTCGGGGGCGTTGGCATCGTTTTCCACAATGCGCTGCAGTCCGGAGAGCTCGGCGCCATCGTCCAGCGCGATCAGCGTCACGCCCTGGGTGGCCCGTCCCATCTCGCGGATCTCGCTCACGCGGGTGCGCACCAGCACGCCGGTGTCGGTGATGAGCATGATTTCGTCGTCGGCATGCACCAGTGTGGCGGCCACCACCTTGCCGTTGCGCTCGCTCTGCTGGATGGCGATCATGCCCTTGGTGCCACGGCCGTGTCGGGTGTATTCGCCGATCGGCGTGCGTTTGCCAAAGCCGTTGATGGTGGCGGTCAGAACGCTTTGCTCTTCGTCCTCGGCCACCAGCATGGCAATCACGCTCTGCCCGTCTTCGATCATCATGCCGCGCACGCCGCGGGCATTGCGGCCCATGGGGCGTACGTCGTTTTCATCGAAGCGCACCGCCTTGCCACCGTCGCTGAAGAGCATCACGTCGTGCTGGCCGTCGGTCAGCGCGGCACCGATCAGGAAGTCTCCCTCGTCCAGGTCCACCGCGATGATGCCGGCCTTGCGCGGGTTGCTGAATTCGTCCAGCGAGGTTTTCTTGACGGTGCCCATGCGGGTGGCCATGAACACAAAGCGGTTGTCCGGGAAGCTCCGGGCGTCGCCGGTCAGCGGAAGCACCACGTTGATCTTCTCGCCTTCCTGCAGCGGGAACATGTTGACGATGGGGCGGCCGCGCGAGCCGCGCGAACCGGCGGGCACTTCCCAGACCTTGAGCCAGTACAGGCGGCCGCGGTTGGAGAAGCACAGGATGTAGTCGTGCGTGTTGGCGATGAAGAGCTGGTCGATCCAGTCGTCTTCCTTGGTCGCCGTGGCCTGCTTGCCGCGACCGCCGCGCTTCTGCGCGCGGTACTCGGACAGCGGCTGGCTCTTGATGTAGCCGCTGTGGGACAGCGTCACGACCATGTCGGTCGGCGTGATCAGGTCCTCGGTGGAGAGGTCCTGCGCACTGTGTTCGATCTCGCTGCGGCGGGCGCCCAGCCTGGTCTGGCCGAACTCGGTCTTCACCGCCACCAGCTCCTCGCTGATGATGGTGGACACGCGCTCGGGCTTGGCCAGGATGTCCAGCAGATCGTCGATCTCGGCCATCACGTCCTTGTACTCGGCGACGATCTTGTCCTGCTCCAGGCCTGTCAGGCGCTGCAGGCGCATCTGCAGGATTTCCTGCGCTTGCGTCTCGGACAGACGGTACAGACCATCAACCTGCATGCCGAACGCGCGTTCCAGGCCCTCGGGTCGGTAGTCGTCGGCGTTGACCGTGCCGCCATCGGCCTTGGCGCGGGTGAGCATCTCGCGCACCAG
>JBJTNV010000037.1:0-20633 GCA_046074205.1 Hydrogenophaga sp. | reverse complement strand
TTGGCAATGGCTTTGGCAATGATGGCGGGCGTCAAATCGGCATTGGCACGCAAGAGTTTGCGTTCACTGGGGTTGGGAATGGACCACTCACCGCCAGAGACATCGCCTTCGCTTTCGTCGAATTTGCCCAGGATGTTGGGGCGAACATCGTCACGCCAGTTGTAAAGCTCTTCCTTGAGCTGGTATTCGATGATTTGGCGCTTTTCTTCAACCACCAGAATTTCGCGCAGCCCGGTGGCAAACTCACGTGTGGTTTGGGCTTCAAGAGGCCAAACCACGTTCACTTTGTGCAAACGTATGCCCAATTGTCGGCAACGGTCGTCATCGAGTCCCAAGTCCAGCAAGGCTTGACGGGTGTCGTTGTAGGCTTTGCCACTGGCGATCAGGCCAAAGCGGTCGTTGGCAGTGGCGATCACGTTGTGGTTGAGCCGGTTGGCGCGGATGTAGGCCAGCGCGGCGTACCACTTGTAATCGAACAAACGGGCTTCTTGTTCGAGTGCCGTGTCGGGCCAGCGGATGTGCACGCCACCGGGGGGCATCACGAATTCGGGCAGCACGATCTGCACACGTTCGGGGTCAATGTGGGCCGTGGCGCTGGATTCCACAATTTCCTGGATGGTTTTCATGCCCGACCAGATGCCCGCAAAGCGGCTCATGGCCAGCGCGTGCAGGCCTTGATCGAGGATGTCCTGCACGCTGGCCGGAAAGAACACCGGCAGACCACAGGCCTTGAAGATGTGGTCGCTTTGGTGCGCGGCGGTGGAGCTTTTGGCCACATGGTCGTCACCGGCCACGGCCAGCACACCCCCCCAAGGTGTGGTGCCCGCCATGTTGGCGTGCTTGAAGACGTCCGAGCAGCGGTCCACGCCCGGGCCTTTGCCGTACCAGATGCCGAACACGCCGTCGAACTTGTTCGTCCCGGGCGGCGCAAAACCCAGCTGCTGCGTGCCCCAGATGGCCGTGGCCGCCAGTTCCTCGTTCACGCCGGGCTGGAACACCACGTTCTGCTGCTTGAGGTACGGCGCGGCCTTTTGCAGCGCCTGGTCGTAGCCGCCCAGCGGCGAGCCGCGGTAGCCGCTGATGAAACCGGCGGTGTTCTTGCCCAGCAGCGCATCGCGCTGGCGCTGCAGCATGGGCAGTTTGACCAGGGCCTGAACCCCGCTCATGAACGCGCGGCCATGGTCCAGCGCGTATTTGTCGTCCAGCGTCACCGTTTCCAGGGCGCGGCGGATGTGTTCGGGCAGCGGGGCGTTCATCGTGTGGTCTCCTTCGTGGGTAAGGCCCCCTTGTGAGGGGCGCGGTCAGAACACCGGCCGGGTGGGCCTGGTGCGACAAGCGGCGCTTTGTGGCGCTTTCCAGCACCCCTTGTCGCACTGCAGTGTGCCGCACAGTGTATGGCCGTGATGCCGACAGGTGTTTGCTTTTCATGCCCAAAATTGCCAGACTTGAGAAAGCTTCTTTCTTCTAAATCCCCAATATGGAAACACTCGACAAGTTCGACCTCGCCATCCTGCAGGAACTGCAGGCCGACGGCCGCCTGACCAATGCCGAGCTGGCCAGCCGCGTGGGCCTGTCGGCCGCACCCTGCTGGCGCCGGGTGCGCGCGCTGGAAGACACCGGCTTCATCACCGGCTACCGGGCCGAACTCAACCGCGACAAGATCGGCCTGGGCGTGCTGGCCTTTGTGCGGCTGGATGCCGAACGCAACAGCGGCGACGCGCTGGGCCAGATGGAGAAGGCCATCCGCGACATCCCGCAGATCGTCAGCTGCCACTACATCAGCGGCTCGGGCACCTTCGAGCTGCAGGTGGTCGCGCCCGACCTGGCGGAGTTCAGCCGCTTCGCACGCGAGGTGCTGATTCACCTGCCCAACGTGAAAGACCTGCACACCAGCTTTTCGCTCGGCGAGGTCAAGGCGGGCGGCGCGCTGCCCTTGTCGCATCTGGCACCGCCGCGTTGAACCGCTGTGCCAGGCCGTGTTTCAGCGCGGCCAGAGCACCCACAGCTGAAGCGGCTGCTTGAGCGTCGCCGCGACCGTGTAGGCCGAGTCGCTCTGCGCACCCCAGCCGGTGAACAGGTCGGCCCGCACTGCGCCCACGATGGCGGCCCCGGTGTCCTGCGCCATCACCAGTTTCTGCGCCCGCAGCGAGGCCCCCTGGGTCGCCAGCCAGACGGGGGTGCCGTAGGGAATGCTCTGCGGGTCCACGGCGATCGAACGTCCTGGCGTCAGCGGCACCCCCTGGGCACCCCGCGGACCGAACTGGGCGTCCAGATCGCTCAGCGGCTCCTCGCGGAAAAAGACGGTGCGCGGATTGCTCCAGAGCATCTCGTTCACGCGGGCGGGGTTGGCACGGGCCCAGGCCCGGATCGCCTCCCACGAGCCTTCCCGGATGGCGCCCTGGTCCAGCAGCCAGCGCCCCACGCTCTGGTAGGGATGGCCGTTGTGGCCGGCAAAGGCCAGGCGCACCATGCGCTGGCGGTCATCGGCCTCGCCCAGCTGCAGCCGGCCCGACCCCTGGATCTGCAGCACCAGGGCATCCACCGGATCGGCCAGCCAGGCGATGACCCGGCCCTGCAACGCCGCCTGGGCCGCCGGCAGGGTGTCGATCTCCTGCCGGCTGAACCAGCGCGTGCCGCCCGAGGCCGTGGCCAGCCCGGCGGGCGGGGCATACAGCGGCACACGATGGCGTTCGGTGGGCACCCGGCTGGCGGGCAGGATCGGTTCGTAGTAGCCGGTCAGCAAGCCCTGCGGAGCACTGCCGTCGGACTCCACCACGCGGTAGGGCTGGAAGCGCTGCATGACCCAGGCCGCCTGCGCCTGGGCCGAGCCGATGGAGAGTTGCCGCACCTCGCTGCACAAGGCGGCCTGGCCAGGCATGCCCGCAGGTGCCGGTCGTTCGCAGCCCTTGAGCCAGGCGTTCCAGGCCTCGTGCAGGCGGTCCTGCCCCCAGCCGGGCACGTCGGCCCAGCGCACCGGCGTCCAACGGCTCCTGCCCCGCTGCTGGACCGGGGGCAAGGGGCCGTCGTCGGCCTCGAACGACACGGGCACCGGCGTGTCCTGGGGGTATGGCGCAGGGGCCACGGCACAAGCGGCCAGGCTGCCTACAATCAGCGCCGCCGTGGCGCCGCGCCACAACCGGCTGGCCGCGGCACACACCCCTTGCGTTTTGTCCTCAACGGTTTCCGGGCTCATGACGTTGCTGTTGCTTGAAGCGCTGGGCGCGCTGGTCTTGTTGGTGTTCATCGTGTGGTGGACCATGTTTTCCGGTCGCCGCAACGGCGAGCCGCCGCGCGAGGCGTCCGGCGACGCGCCGCCGGATCCGCCCGAACCCCGTGCCTGACGCTCATCCCAGCTGGCGCAGCACATTGGCCAGTTCGACGGCGGACTTCACGCCCATCTTGTCGAACACGCGGGCACGGTGCACTTCCACCGTGCGCACGCTGATGGCCAACTGATCGGCCACCAGCTTGTTCGGCAAGCCGCCGATCACCAGGCGCATGACATCGCGCTCGCGCTCGGTCAGCCCATCCAGGCGCTGCTGCAGCCCGCGCTGCACGGTGCGCTGCGCCTGCACCTGCGCCGACCGGTGCAAGGCCTGCTCCACACGATCGACCAGCGCATTGTCGGAAAACGGCTTCTCGCAAAAGTCGAAGGCGCCGCGCTTGACCGCGTCGACCGCGGTGGCCACGTCCGCATGGCCCGACAGGAAGATCACCGGCATGGCAGCCTGCCAGGGCAGGGTGAGCAGGTGCTCGAACAGCGCCAGACCGCTGGTGCCGGGCATGCGCACATCCAGCAGCAGACAACAGGGTTCGACCGGCGCGTCGCGCCAGTGCGCGATGTCGGCCAGAAAGGCATCGCCGCTGGCATAAGCCTCGCTGAGCAGGCGTCGGGTGCGCAACAGCCAGGCCAGCGCCTCGCGCACCCCCGCGTCGTCGTCCACCAGAAACACTTTCGCGTCGGGGTACTCGGTCATCAGAATATGGTACCCCCCCCCCCCGCGCCGCCTGCGGCGTCACCCCCCAGGGGGCGATGCGAGTGGCCCGGCGAAGCCGGTTCCACCGCATCCTCGAAGCAGACGCGCCGCGCCGGAAGGGGAGTTGGTCCAGTGGCACCGCGGAACCGGCTTTGCCGGGCCGCCAGTGCCGCCCCCTGGGGGGTGACGCCGCAGGCGGCGCGGGGGGGGCCTGGTTACCCCACCGGCAGGGTGAAGCGGAAGGTGGTGCCACGCGGTTGTGCCGGCTCATGGACCAACGCAGCACCGTGCTGCTCCGCCACTGTACGGCACAGGCTCAGGCCCAGGCCCATGCCCTCGGCCTTGGTGGTGAAAAACGGCGTGAACAATTTGTCCCGCACGGCCTCGCTCAGGCCCTGGCCGTGGTCGGTGACAGCGAACTCGACCCCGGCCCTGGGGCACAGGGCATCGCCACCCGCCGTCTGCCCGGGCCAGCGCGCCGAGAGCGTGAGCACACGCAGGCCCGAGCGCGCCGGCGGATCGCCCTCCGGCATGGCTTGCATGCCGTTGCGCGCCAGGTTCAGCAACACCTGCTCGACCATGGTGCGGTCGCAGAGCACGGCCGGCAGGCCAGGCGCCAGTTCGGTCCGCACCTGGATGCCCAGCTTCTTGGCCTGCAGCCCCAGCAGCGGGGCGATGGCATCGAACAGGCTGGCGGGCGCCACGGGCTCACGTGCCTGCTCGCGACGGCGCACAAAGTCGGCCACGCTGCGGATGATGCGTCCGGCGCGCTCGGCCTGTTCGCCAATGCGGCCAATGGCCTGGCGCAACTCGTCCACCGGCAAGGCCGCCGGATCACCCCCCAGCAGGTTGGCCGCACCGGTGGCGTAGCTGGCCATGGCCGCCAGCGGCTGGTTGAGTTCGTGGCTGAGCAGGGAAGCCATCTCACCCACGGTGGCCAGCCGGGCGGTTGCCTGCAGGCGGTCCTGACTGGCTCGGTTGAGGTCTTCCACCCGGCGCTGTTCGGTCAGGTCGAGGATGGCGCTCATCCAGCCGGTCTGAACCCCGTTCGCATTGATCAGCGGCGCCTCGATGATGAGTACCGGAAAGCGCGTGCCGTCGCTGCGCTGGAACACCGACTCCCAGCCCTCGCGCGGCAACGCCTGGCCGGCCAGGTGCACCGCCTGACGCTGCTGGTATTCGTCCACCCGCTCCGGCGGCCACCACAGGGCAGGCAGGCCGCTGCCCACCAGCTGCTCGGCGCTGTAGCCCACCATCTGGCAAAAGGCCGGATTGACGTAGGTGACGCGGCCGTCCATGTCGCGCGCGCGCAAGCCGGTGACCAGCGAGTCTTCCATGGCCTTGCGGAAGGCCAGCGCCTGGGCCAGCTCGTGTTCGGCCTGCTGGCGGCGGCGGATGTCGCGCCCCAGCAGGCCCAGCACTGCCAGCAGCGCCAGCGCCAGCACCCCCACCACCGCGGTCAGCACATTGGGAAACAGGGCGTAGACCGTTCGCGGCGCCTCCAGCCGCAGCATCAGGGTGTGCCCGGGCACGTCCAGCAGACCGGTGGCCACCAGGGTGCGGCGCGTGGCACCCACGGTGCTGTGCAACGCCAGGCGGGTGCCATCGGCCTCGGTAAAGGCCAGACTGCGCCCGCGCAGGGCGTCCGGCGGGGTGAGCTCGGCGAGGATGCCCGTCAGACCGTAGGTGGCCACCAGGAACCCATCAGGCACACCGGCGCGCGCGACCGGCAGGCACATGTCCATGAGTTCGAAACCGCGCCCGTCGCGCAGCGGCCAGAAATAGCTCGACGAAAACGCCGGGCCGGACAAGCGGCGCGCGTTCTCGCAAGCCTGCCGAACATCAGCCAGGGCGTTGTCGCGCCCCATCTGCGCGAAAGGATCGGGCATGTAAGGTGTGTCTCGCGCGGCCAGCAGGCGCAACTGCGGATCGCGCCACTCCAGGCGCAGCACCTCGCGGTGGGAGGCCAGCAACTCGGCCGCCGGCGCTTCCCAGGAGGCCACGCTGGGGGACACGCTGTGCAGGGACTGCAAGGTCTGCACATTGCGCAGCAAACCGCTGCGAATGTCACCGGCCAGCGCCAGCACGTCCGTCTCCAGCTCGGCCTGGTCGCGCTGCTGTTCGTATGCCGTTGCGAGAAACACCAGCACCGCGAGCAGCGCCAGTACCAGCGCGAGCAGCGCCCCCCAGAGCAGCCAGCGGCGCGAGCGCAGCGCAGCCGTGGTCACAGCTTGCGGTGTTGCAGGGCGGGCAGTTGCTGGCGCACGCGTTGCAGCTCGGCCATATCGATGTCGGCCATGGCAATGCCGGGGCCGGTCGCGTGCATGGCCATCACCTGGCCCCAGGGGTCGATGACCATGCTGTGGCCCCAGGTGCGACGGCCGTTTTCGTGCAGGCCGCCCTGCGCGCTGGCGATCACGTAGGCCTGGTTCTCGATGGCGCGCGCGCGCAGCAGCACCTCCCAGTGCGCCTGCCCGGTGGTGTGGGTGAAGGCGGCCGGCATGAGGATCACGTCGGCTGCCAGCAGGCGGTAGAGCTCGGCGAAGCGCAGGTCGTAGCAGACACTCTGGCCCACGCGCCAGGTCTGGCCGTCGCGGCTGCTGCAGTTGAAGGCGGTGGGCGTGTCGCCGGCCTTGAGCACCGCGGCTTCGTCGTAGCTTTCGCGGCCGTTGTCGTAACGGAACAGGTGGATCTTGTCGTAGCGGCTGACGGCCTGACCCTTGGGGTTGTAGACCACCGAGGCATTGGCCGCGTGGTGGGGGTCATGGGTGGCCATGGGCAGCGTACCGCCGACCAGCCAGAGCTTGAGGTCACGCGCGGCATCGGACAGAAAGTCCTGCACCGTACCCAGACCGGGTTGCTCGGCCAGCAGCAGCTTGTCGCTGTCCTGCTCACCCATGAAGCAGAAATACTCGGGCAGCACCGCCAGCTCCGCTCCACAGGCTGCGGCCTGTCGCAGCAGGCGCAGGGCTTCGCTGAGGTTCGCGTCCAGGCTGATGCCCGAGACCATCTGGATGGCGGCGACTTTCATGGCGATTCCTTCTTCAATGACAGGCGAGCGTACTGCAGAGTGTGAAAGCGCACACCCGCATCCGGCGCGCGGGCTTGATCCAGGGCACCTGTGGAACGGGCTGGGCCCGGCCACAGGGTGCGTCTCCCCGCGCAGCGGCGCAGGGGGGTTACTCCTTCGTCACCTGCGGGTCCGCCCAGCCGCCGGTGATGTGAAATGACTGCGTGGTGGCGCTCTGCAGCGGGGCACGCAGCAGCAGCTGGGCCAGGAAGGTGCCCAGGCCCACGGCCGGGTTCACGGCGGTGGCCAGCAAGGCAGCGGTGCCGGCGTTGATTTCGGGCACCACCACCACGTGCAGATCCTGCGTCTCGCGCGCCAGATCGGCACTGCCCTCCATCAGCACGACGGCGTTGACGCCCTTCATTTGCAGGTTCTGGGTGCGCACAACCCCCTGCTCGATGCGCGCATCGCCACGCACGAAATCGAACGCAAAGCCCTCGGAAAACACATCGCGAAAATCGAGCACCAGCCGACGCGGCAATGCCTGCAGGCTGAGCACACCCAGGAGCTTGGCGGCACCGGGCTCGACCTTGAGGAACTGCCCACGTTCGACATCGGTCTTGAATTGCCCCGACAGGCTGCCCAGGTCCAGCGACAGCGGCGAGCCGATCCACCCGATGTTGCCCTCGATGCGGCCCTTGCCCCCACGCACCAGCCCCTCGCGGCCCAGCCGCGCCAGCCATCCGCCGGCGTCGCTGATGTCCAGCGTGAAACCCAGGGCGGTTCGCCGCGGCGCACCCGAGGCGGTGGCCGCCCAGTTGCCGGTGGCGGCCAGGCGGGCCTCGGGCGCGTCCAGCCGCAGCCGGGTCAGGCGCCACTCGGGCGGGCGCGGTGCTTCACCGCGATTGACCGCTTCCATCTCGATGCGGCCCAGGCGGCGACCGGCCACGACCAGCTCGTCGACCACGATGTCCAGCGCCGGCACGCTGCTGGGTTGCTGCAGGATTTTCTCGACCTCCTGTGCCGCGCCCGACGCCAGCGCGAGGCGGGCCAGGCGGGCCTGCACGGTGCCCGAGCCGCTGCCCGCCGGTGGACGGTAGGCCACGTGTCCGTTGAGTTCGTCGGCCTCGACATTGGCCAGCCAGAGCCCTCCCGCCTCGCGCGTGGCGCCCAGGACCACCCGGTGGAAGGAACGCCCGCCCAGCACCAGCCGTTCAGTGCGCAAGGCCAGGTGCGTGGGCAGGTAGCTCAGACTGGCGACGGTGGATGGCCCGGCCGGTGCCAGCACCCGCACGCCAGTGGCGGCGGAAAAGGCCTTGTCCCAGGCGTCGGCGTCGATCAGCGGCATGCTCACGTTGGCCACCACACCGGCCGCCGGCAGGGGTGCTGCGTCAAGGTCTCCCAGGCCAAAGGCCAGACTGCCGCGCAGCACCCGCGCCTCGGGGCCGCTGATGTTGCGTTCGTATTGCAGGGCGAGCAGTGGTTGCTGGGGGGGGCCGACATCCACCCGCAGGCGATCGGTCAGCGGCAGTTCCCCCTTGACGCCCGAGGTGGTGGTCAGCACGCGGGTCTCGAACCGCAGCGGCAGGGTTTCGGCAGCGGCTTTCCCCAGCGGGGCCGGCAGCGCGAAGGCCATGCCCTGCAGGTTGCTGCTCACACGCAGCTCGGGCTCACCGGCACGAAAGCCCAGCTGCACGCTGTAGGGCGCACTGCCGCTGGCGTTGGCAAACAGCCGCGAGACGAAACCCAGCCCGGCATCGCGCAGACCATCGGCACTGGCTGTGCCCTGGCCACGAAACTGGATGCGCGGCACACCGCGGGCATCCGGTGCCAGGCCGCCGTCAAAGCGCACCTCGCCGCCATACAGGCGCGCGCGCCCGTCGCGCACGGTGAAACCGCGTTCGCTGAAACCGAGGCGGCCGCTGGCATTGCCCAGCAGCGGCGCATCGGGGCTCATGCGCAGGTCGTTGCCCGGCAGTTGCACCGTGCCCTGCACGGTGGTGCTGTGCACCGCATGCAAGGGCAGGTTCAGGTCGAACTGCAACCGGGCCGCGCCGCTGGCCTGGGCCTGCGCCAGGGCCTCACCGGTCATGGCGTTGAGCGGCGAGCGGCGCACAAAGCCCAGCATGTCGCCCGCCGGCCCCTGCGCTTGCGCCCGGACCTCCAGCGTGGCGGCATGGGACAGATCGGCAATGGCGATGGTGCCCTGTGCCAGCCGGACGCCCGGCGCTCCCGCCAGTCCGGCCTGAATGCCGGTGACCCGCAGGGCAGCCCGATCGAGCAGCAACTCGCCGTCGAGCGCCTGCAGTGCCGGCCATGGCGTTTCCCCGGCGTCCTGCAAAAACGCGGGCACGTAATCGAATGCCACGCCCCGCAGGGCGGCGGCAATGCGGAATTCGCCGCGGGTGCCCGGAGCGTTGAAGGGCACATCCCACACATCGCCCTGGATACGGAAATCGACCCGGTCGGCCCGGCCGGCGCGCACCGCCTCACGCACATAACGGCGCACGGACGGATCGACGCTCAGGGGCAGGTAGCGGTGCACGCGGGTCGCATCAGCGCGCGTGAGGGTGGCCCTGAGGTCCAGAACACCCGGGAAACGCGAGCGCGTCGAAGCGTTATCGGGGTCTGCGGTCCGCCAGCGCACCTGGCCGCTGCCTTCGGCATCGGCATTGGCCAGGCTCAGGCGGTCCAGCCAGACGTCGATGCGCTCGCCCCGTACGGTCCATCCGGCCTCGGTCTCCAGGCGCTGCAGGGGCAGCAGGGGCTCTTCGAACACACCCGGCAGCTCCAGCGCGCCATCCTTCACCTGTACCTGTGCGCGACCACCGGCCTGGTCCAGCTCAAAGGCCACCGTCGCCCCGCGAATGCCCGGCCGCCCGGGAACGGGGTGCTGCCCGGTATCAGAGCGTCGGCCACTGTCTTCTCCGCGCAGCGCCAGCCCTTCGACCCGCCCCTTCGCGCGGTAGGCTGACGCACCGGACAGCGGCCCCTGCCAGCTCGCCGTGAGGGCACGCAACTGACCGGCTGGCTGCAGGCGTTGCAGCCAGCCATGGACCTCGGCAGACACCGGCAGGTGGGCGGCCAGCGCCGCCAACGCCGCCAGATCGACACGCTCGGCGGCCAGGACGGTGCTGCCCGGCTGTCCCGGGCGCGCCTGGCTGTGACGCAGCGAGAGGTGGCCGCCCGGCCAGACCTGGCCTTCGCGTGTGCGCAGGCTGAGGTCTTCCGTCGCCAGTCCGAAGCCCGTCTCGCCCCAATCGGCGGTCAGTCGCCCCTGTACCGTCTGGATGGCCAGCGGGGGCAGCTGCGGGCCCAGCCGGGCATCCACGGCCTGCAAATCCAGATCGGCCGTGATGCCCGCGATGCGACCATCACTCACGTCCGCCCAGACCCGCAACGCTCCCTGTCCGCCCTGCACGTCGACACCCCAGTCCGACAGGTCCGCATACGCGCGCAACCGGGCCACGTCGGCATGCGGCAGGTCGGCGTACAGCTCACCGCGCCAGTGGCGCCAGGGGAGCGGGTCAGCGTTCTCGCGGGGCCAGACCACCAGCGGCTCGCGCAGCTGGCCCCGCAGGCTCAGGCGTTGGCCCCAGTCCCCGGGCGGCGTGGCGTCGAGCCGGAAGGCATGGCTCAGGCCCGTGTTGCGCACCACCAGATCCAGGTCCGACAAGGCCAGCGGCGCCTGGCCGCGCCGGTCATCGCTCCAGCGCAGCGTGCCCTGGCGGATCACGAAAACCGGTTGGGCGAACAGCCAGTCGGCCGCCGCCGAACCACCGCCGGCCGTGCCCGACAGGTCCAGACCAGCCACTTCGATACGGCCCTGCTCGGTGCGGCGCACCTCCAGAACCGGCGCATCCAGCAGGATCTGGTCAAAACCACGCCGCCAGAGCGAGCGCGGCGACAGGGTGGCCTGTACCCGCGGCAGGCGCAACGCTTCCCGGCCCTGTTCGTCCAGCAGCGACACCTCCAGCAGTTCCACGGTGGCGGCCAGGTCGGGCAGGGCGTCGGGCAGCCAGCGGTGGCCGCCACCCGAGCGCGCGCGCAGGACCGAGACCCGCACCGGAACCCCCACGGCCTGCGTGGCCCATCGCTCCAGGTCGGGGCGCCACTGATCGATTCGCGGCACAATCCAGAGATGCAAAGCTCCCCAGGTGAGCGCGAACAGCGCCCACGCCGCGAGCACGAGCCACAGCAGCAGCCGCGTCACCACGGAAAGTGTCTTGAAGGTTCGCGTGGCAGGTGCGATCGGCGCCGGGCTTGGGTTCATGTCCAACGCAAATTATGACGGTCAGCCCCTCCCCCGGTTCCGCCGATTCCGTTCCTGGTCTGTCCCCGCCCGTGGCGCTTGGCGCCGCGGCCTGCCCACCCCTGACGGCTCGTGACCGGCGCGCCGACCACGCCCGCTTTGTCCAGCGCATCCGACGCCGCTACGCCGATGAGCTGGCGCTCCTGCCGCCTGGCGCCCCGGTGCACGCCAGCATGCGCGTGTGTCTGGACCGTCTGACCGAACGCGGTCTGCCCATGCCCGCCGCGCTGCGCGTGCTGCGCCAGCTGGTCATGGAACGCCTGGTGGTGCTCGACTGCGAGCAGGGCGCGGCCCTGGCCGACGTGACACGATCGGTCACCGAACTGGCCGAGCTCGCGCTGGACCACGCCTGCCGCCTGGCCTTTGCCGACCTGGACGCCCTGTACGGTCCGCCCCTGGTGCGGGCACCGCAGACGCACCCCTCACCCATGGGGAGCACCCCCTCAGCCGAGATGGGCGGCGTGGAAACCCGCCGGGCCCAGCTGTGGGTCATCGGCATGGGCAAGCTGGGCGCGCGCGAGCTCAACGTCTCCAGCGACATCGACCTGATCTACGTCTACGACGCGGACGGCGAGACCGCCGGCAACGCCGCTGGCCGCCATCGCATCAGCAACCACGAGTACTTCGCCAAGGCGGTCAAGCACATCTACAACACCATCGGCGAGACCACCGAACACGGCAGTGTGTTCCGCGTCGACCTGGCGCTCAGGCCCAACGGACACTCAGGGCCGCCGGTCGTCTCACTGGGTGCGCTGGAGGAATATTTCCTCGTCCAGGGCCGCGAGTGGGAACGCTTTGCCTGGCTCAAGAGTCGGGTGATCGCGCCGCTGGCCTGTGTGGCCGACGGCGGCGCCGGCGCGTTGCGGGCCGTGGTGCTGCCCTTTGTGTTCCGCAAGTACCTGGACTACAACGTGTTCGAGTCCTTGCGGAACCTGCACCGCCAGATTCGGGACCATGCCGCCAAGCGCGCCGCCGGCAACCCCGGCCGGGCCAATGACGTCAAGCTCTCGCGCGGCGGCATCCGCGAAATCGAGTTCACCGTGCAGCTGCTGCAGGTGGTGCGCGGCGGCCAGTTCCCCGAACTGCGCAAGCGTCCCACACTGCAAGCCCTGCAGTGCGTGACCCGCGCCGGCCTGATGCCCGCAGCCACCGCCGATGCGCTGGCCAGGGCCTACGGGTTCCTGCGCCAGGTGGAACACCGCATCCAGTACCTGGACGACCAGCAGACCCACCTGATGCCCACGCGCGACGACGACCTGGCCTGGATCGCCGCCACCATGGGCTTCCCCGATGTCTGCGCTTTCCTGTGCGAACTCGACAGTCACCGCGAAGTGGTGGCCCACGAGTTCGACATCCTGCTCGGCGGCGCTGGCAACGGCGGCTGCAAGGGCAAGGGCTGTCACGGCAAGGCGCAGACCGGCGACGACCTGCAGACGGTGCTGCCCGGACTGCCCGCAGCGTTTGCGGCCAAGGTCGACACCTGGAGCCGGCACCCGCGCGTGATGGCCCTGCGCGAGGACGCCCGCGCACGCCTGGTGCGACTGGTCGAACGCACGGGTGCCTGGCTCGAAGAGGGGCGCGTCAGCGAACAGGCCGCGCTGCGCCTGGCCGACTGGATCGAGCCGCTGTTGCGGCGCGAGAGCTACCTGGCCCTGTTGCAGGAACGGCCCTCGGTACACGAGCGGCTGCTGCGGCTGCTGGGCGCAGCCAAGTGGCCCGCACGCTACCTGCAGCAACACCCCGGCGTGATCGACGAACTGGCAAGCCAGCAACTGCTCGGGGAACGCTTCGACGCCACCGGCTTTGAAGCCGACCTTGAAGAACGCCGCCGCTCGCTGCAGCGCACCGGCGAAGACGATGAGGAAGCGCTGCTGAACCTGCTTCGCCGGGCCCACCACGCCGAGGTGTTCCGCACCCTGGCCCGCGACGTGGAAGGCGTGCTGACCGTGGAACAGGTGGCCGACGACCTGAGCGCGCTGGCCGACACGGTGCTGCGCGTGACCGCCCGCTGGTGCTGGAGCCGCCTGAAAACACGCCACCGCGACGAGCCAGCCTTCGCGATCATCGGCTACGGCAAGCTGGGGGGCAAAGAGCTCGGTTATGGCAGCGACCTGGACATCGTCTTCGTGTTCGATGATGACGACGAGAACGCCAACGAGATCTACGCCGGCTTCGTGCGCAAACTCATCAACTGGCTGCAGGTCAAGACCAGCGAGGGCGACCTCTACGAAATCGACACCGCGCTGCGGCCCAACGGCAATTCGGGTTTGCTGGTGACCAGCTTCGCCGCCTACGAGGACTACCAGCGCGGCCGCGGCAGCAACACCGCCTGGACCTGGGAACACCAGGCCATGACCCGCGCGCGCTGCATTCTGGGACAGCCGGGCCTGGCCGCCCGCTTTGACGGCGTGCGCGAAGCGGTCATCACCGCCTCGCGCGACCAGGCGGCGCTGCGGGAGGAAATCGTTGCCATGCGCGAGAAGGTCCGCTCGGCCCACCCGGTGCGCGACGAGGTGTTCGACGTCAAGCACAGCGTCGGCGCCATGGTGGACGTGGAGTTTGCGGTGCAGTTCCTGGTGCTGGCCCATTCGGCCACCTGCCCCGGGCTGCGCGGCAATCTGGGCAACATTGCCCTGCTGCAGCACGCGGAAAGCGTGGGGCTGCTGCCCGCCGGCATGGGGCTGGCCGCCGCCGACGCCTACCGCGAACTGCGCCACCGGCAACACCAGGCCCGACTGGACGAAGCGCCGACCCAGATGGGCGCTGCCGAGGCCGAGCCCCTGGCCGCAGCGGTTCGCCGCCTCTGGCAACACGTGCTGGGCACATGAGCCGGCCGCGCAGCTGGTTGCTGCTGTGCGCGCTGCACGGCGTGGCCAGTGTGCTGCTCTGGTGGGTGGATGCCCCGACACTGCAGGCCCTGATATGGCGTGCCGACGATGCGCTGCTGCGCCCGTGGGTCTGGTGGACCAGCGCCTGGGTCGACCCGACCACCGCCAGCCTGATCGGGCACCAGCTGGCCCTGGGCGGGCTGGCCGCCTTTGCCTGGGCGGCGCGGCCCCCCTGGCACGCTACCCTGGCCTGGTGCCTGGCCTGGCCGCTGGCGCAAGCCTCGCTCGGACTGTGGCCCCAGATCGGCTACGCCCAGGGACTGACCGGCGTGCTGCACGCGGCCTGGGCCGTGCTGGCGGTCCAGCTGCTGTTGCAGCGCATTGGCATGCCCCAGGCGCGTCGCTGGGGTGGCTTGCTGTTGCTGGGCTTGCTGCTCAAACTCGGCCTGGAACAGGCCTGGCACCACCCGGTGGTCTGGGATCGCGCCAACGAGCGGTCGCTGGTGCAGGCCCTGCACCTGACCGGCGCTGTCTGGGGATTGCTCCTGGGCACCTTGACCGCCTGGCTGCCCCGTCGCTGGCCCACCCCGCGGGATCACGGGCCAGCGGTGAACGACAGCATCCACCCCTGACGGCTACGGGGCTGGAACAGGTCCCTCCTGTTAACCATGCTGATGGCATGGGATTACAAAAAAGATGCTAGGTCGTTTTGCGACTAGTCAGTCACAATCGGACTCATAAGTTTTCATGGGCAGCCGGCCGCAGGTCAGCCCCAGATCACGGAGGGACAGCATGCCGCAGCGTTTCCGGAACTTTTGGCCCGCGCCACGGCTCCATGCCGTCAGAGACCGATGCTGTCACCGTTTTGCACTGCGAAGCCTTCCACCCGCTGCGGTGGATGTTCACCCGGGACGCTTCTCCTCCTCCCTCCCTCTCTCTTTCGTTCCGGGGTGCTTCGCAGTCTTTTCTTGGCCGCCCCGCCAGGCGGAGGTTTGAGCCATGTACGCCGATCCCTCCCCCGGCGCCTTGGGCGGCATGCAGCAAAGCCCCCCGCGCGTGGCCATCATCGGCTCCGGCATTTCGGGCCTGGCTGCCGCCCATACCCTGTGCGGCCTGGCCGACATCACGCTGTACGAGGCGGGTGACTACTTTGGTGGCCACACCCACACCGTTGACGTGACCCTGCCCGATGCCGGCGGCCGTCCGACCACGTTCGGCGTGGACACCGGCTTTCTGGTGCTCAACGAGCGCACCTACCCCCAGCTGCTGGCCCTCTTCGAACAACTGGGCGTCGCCACCGCGCCGTCGGACATGTCGTTTTCGGTCCAGGCGCCGGGCGCTGGCCGACGCGGCGGCCCCCTGGAGTGGAACGGTTCTGACCTGGGCACCGTGTTCGCCCAGCGCGCCAACCTGGCCAATCCGCGTTTCTGGCGGATGCTGGCCGACATCGTGCGCTTCAACCGGCTGGCCACGCGCCTGGCCAAAGGAGGCGAAGACCTGGGTGACGGCAGCCCCCTGCTGCAGCCGCTGGGCGACTTCCTCGCACAGCACCGTTTTTCGGCCGAGTTCCGCGACTGGTATTTCCTGCCCATGCTGGGCTGTATCTGGAGCTGTCCGACCGACCAGATGCTGCAGTTCCCCGTGGCCACCATGGTGCGTTTTTGCCACAACCACGGCCTGATCCAGGTGACCAACCGTCCGCAGTGGCACACCGTGGCGGGCGGCGCCAGGCACTACGTGCAGAAGATCACTGCCCGCATTCCCGACGCACGGCTGAACCACCCGGTGCAGCAGGTGCTGCGCGACGAGGACGGCGTGCGCATCGTCTGCGCGGGAACGGTTGAACGCTTCGATGCGGTGGTCATGGCCTGCCACTCTGACCAGGCCCTGGCCTTGCTGGGCGCTGGCGCACGGGACGACGAGCGCGATGTGCTGGGCGCCATCCGTTACCAGCCCAATCGCGCGGTGCTGCACACGGACGTGACGCTGATGCCGCAGAACCGGCGGGCCTGGGCGGCCTGGAACTACGAGCGCTCGCCCCAGCAGGCGCAGGAATCGGCCCAGGTCTGTCTGCACTACTGGCTCAACCGGCTGCAGCCATTGCCCACGCCAGTGCCCGTCATCGTCTCGCTCAACCCGCGCCGCGCGATCGCACCGCACACCGTCCTGGGCGAGTACGCCTACGCGCACCCGGTGTTCGATCTCGCGGCCATTCGTGCCCAGCGCCGGGTCCCGGCGCTGCAGGGCCGGCAGAACACCTTCTTCGCCGGTGCATGGATGGGTTACGGTTTCCATGAAGATGGCCTCAAGGCCGGGCTGCAGGCCGCACACGCCCTGATGGATGCGCACGGTCTGGCACCCACCAGACGGCTCCCTTCAGCCATGGCAGTAGCTGCGTGAGTGAAAACGCCATGCACGCCGCTGCGGACCCCGGCAGTCCAATGCCCGCCTGCACGGGAGACGGCGGTCAGGGGGGGCCGGGCGCGCAGGCCATGATCGGCTTCGGCCAGGTGCGCCACACCCGCCACCGGCCGCGTCGCAACGCGTTCGCTTACCCGACCTGCTTCCTCATGCTGCCGCTGCGCAGCTTGCGGGCGCAGGGCAACGGGCATCTGGCGCGCAACCGCCGTGCGGCGCTGGCCTTCCACGACACCGACCACGGCACGGGGGGCCCTGACGCCCTGGCCTGGATGGAGCAGCTGCTGGCCGGCCACGGCATCACCGATGCCGACGGCGAGATCTGGCTGCACACCTACCCGCGGGTGCTGGGCCATACCTTCAAGCCGGTGAGCTTCTGGTACTGCCACCGTGCCGATGGCTCGCTGCGCGCCATCGTGGCCGAGGTCAACAACACCTTCGGCGAACGTCACTGCTACCTGCTGGACCGACCGCGCCACGGCGTGCCCTGCACGGCCACCAAAGTGTTTCACGTCTCGCCCTTCTGCCCCGTGCGCGGCGAGTACCGCTTCGTCTTCATGCGCACGCTGCAGGCGGGCGAAGACCGCACCGTGGCCCGCATCGACTACCACGATGAAGCCGGCGGACCGGTGCTGATCGGCACCAGCGTCAGCGGCACCCTGGAACCCCTGACACCGAAAACCCGGCGCCGCGCCCTGTGGTCACACCCGCTGCTGACCCTGGGCGTGATGGCACGCATCCACTGGCAGGCCATGCGCCTGTGGTTCAAACGAACGCCCTTCTTCCGCCAGCCCGCCGCACCGGCCGACTTCGTCACCGCCAACCACCTGCAGCCCTGAGAGCCCGCCGTCATGAACAGCACCACCGCGCCCCAGCCCGCCGGTTTCACCCTGCCCCGCCACGCGCCCGCCACCGCTCGCAACGCGCTGCTGTTGCTGCAACGCCTGCAGCACGGCAGCCTGAGCCTGCAGCTGCCGGATGGCACGGTGCAACGCTTCGGTACTGTCGAGGGGCCGCATGCGAGCAGCACCGCCGGGACAGCCCAGGGTGCTGCAGCCCCGCTGGGCGGCAGTGACCCGCGCCAGCGGCCGAGCGTGGGGGCTGCTCACATGCGTCTGACCAACTGGAACGTCTTCGGCGCCGTGTTCAAGTCGGGCGACATCGGCTTCGCCGAAAGCTTCATTGCGGGCGACTGGACCACACCCGACCTCGCGGCGCTGCTGCGTCTGCTGCTGGCCAACCGTGCAACGCTCGACAAGGCTGTCTACGGCCACTGGTTGGGCCGTCTGGCCTATCGCGTGCGCCACCTGCTCCACCGCAACAGCAAGGCCAACAGCCGCCGCAACATTCACGCCCACTACGACCTGGGCAACGCCTTCTACGAACTCTGGCTCGACGGCACGATGAACTATTCGTCGGCCCTGTTCGAATCGCCCGCGCAGGACATGGTGGCTGCACAGCACGCCAAGGTACGCCGCGCCCTGCGCATGGCAGGCGTTCAGCCTGGCGATCGCGTGCTGGAGATCGGCTGCGGCTGGGGCGCACTGGCCGAGATGGCCACCACCGAGTTCCGCGCTTCGCTCACCGGGGTGACGCTCTCGACAGAACAGCTGGCGTTTGCGCAGCAGCGCAATCCCACCGCCGATCTGCGCCTTCAGGACTACCGCGACATCCATGACGGTCCTTACGACGCCATCTGCTCCATCGAAATGGTCGAGGCTGTCGGGCGCGAGTATTGGGATACCTACTTCGGCGCGGTCGCTCGCCTGCTCAAGGCCGGTGGCCGGGCCTGCATCCAGAGCATCACCATCCGCGACGACCTGTTCGAACGCTACATCGCCGGCACCGACTTCATTCAGCAGTACATCTTCCCGGGCGGTTGCCTGCCCAGCGAGCGCGCGTTCCGCGCAGCGGCTGAACGCGCCGGCCTGCAGGTGGTGGATGCCTTCGCCTTTGGTGCCGACTACGCACGTACCCTGCGCGAATGGCGCGAGCGATTCGAGGCCCGGCACGAGGCGGTGCGCTCGCTGGGCTTTGACGAGCGCTTCATCCGCACCTGGACGTTTTATCTGGCCTACTGCGAAGCTGCCTTTGCCGAGGGCAGCACCGACGTCGTTCAGTTCACGCTGCGCAAGCCGGCCTGAGCGTCTGCAGAGCCCTGTCCATGACCCGCCACGTCCTGTCCGCCAGCATGGTCACTGCGGTGCTCGCGGCGGCGCTGTGTTGGCCAGCGCAGGCTGGCCCCGTCGAGCCGACTGCCGCCGATGCCCTGAACGGCAAGCAGACCGTGGGCAGCTCGCTGTTCCGGTACTGGGGTTTCGAGGTCTACCAGGCCACGCTGCAGGCGAGGGCCGGTTTTGATGCAACGCGTTATGCGCAGCAGCGCTTTGCGCTGGAACTGCAGTACCGCCGCGCCTTCAAGGGCCGCGACATCGCGCAGCGCTCGATCGAGGAGATGCAGGCCATTGCCCCCATGACCGCACAACAGCTGGCCGACTGGCCAAGCATCCTGGAACGCGCCTTTCCCGACATCCGGCCGGGCGACCGCCTGTTGGGCGTGCACGTGCCGGGCAGCGGAGCCCGCTTTTATTTCAACGGCCGGCTGCACACCACGGTGGACGACCCCGATTTTTCGGCACGCTTCTTCGGCATCTGGCTCTCGCCCAGCACCTCGGCGCCGCAACTGCGCGCGGCCCTGATCGGGGCCACCCGCTGACGGTATGGACACCGGTCACACACTCCCCGCTCCGGCCGAGCGCTTCACTGCGCCCGGCGCCTGGCGGCACGGCCTGCGCTATGGCCTGATGGGCCTGCCACTGGCCTTTGTGGCGCTGCCGCTGTACGTGATACTGCCCAACCACTACGCACGCGATTTCGCGGTGCCGCTGGCCGCGCTGGGCGCGGTGTTGCTGGGCGCGCGGCTGTTCGACGCCGTGCTCGATCCGTGGATCGGCCGCTGGACCGACCGCCTGTTCGCCCGCAGCATCCGCGCCGTGCTGGCCGCCGGAGGCGCGGCGTCGACCGTGCTGGCGCTGGGCCTGTGGGGACTGCTGTTCCCGCCCGCGGTGCTGCGCGGCGACACCACCGGCCTGCTGGTCTGGGCGGGCGCCCTGCTGGCCGTCACCTACACCGCCTACAGCGTGGCCAGCGTGGCCCACCAGGCCTGGGGCACCCGACTGGGCGGCAACGAAGCGCAACGCAGCCGCATCAGCGGCTGGCGCGAGGGCCTGGCGCTGGCGGGCGTGCTGACCGCCGCCGTGCTGCCGGGCACCCTGGGGCTGGCCGCCACGGTGGGGGCCTTTGCCATGCTGCTGACGCTGGGCTGGATCGCCTGGCAGGGCGCCGTGGCACCGACCGCGCGTCTGCTCACACTGGGCGTACTGCCCCGTTCGCACCCTTTGCGCCAGCCGCGCTTTGTGCGCCTGCTGGCCGTGTTTGTGGTCAATGGCACGGCCAGCGCGGTGCCCGCCACGCTGGTGCTGTTCTTCGTGCAGGACCGGCTGCAGGCACCCACCAGCATCGAACCGGCCTTCCTCGCCACCTACTTCCTGTGTGCCGCGCTCTCGCTGCCGCTGTGGCTGCGCCTGGTGCCGCGCCTGGGCCTGGCACGCACCTGGCTGGCTGGCATGGCCGTGGCGGTGGGTGTCTTTGTGTGGGCCGCCACGCTGGGCACCGGCGATGTAATGGCCTTCCTCGCCGTCTGTGCGCTCTCGGGCGTGGCCCTGGGCACCGACCTGGCCCTGCCCTCGGCCCTGCTCACCGGCCTGATGGACGAGCTGGGCGAACGCGGCCAGCGCGAAGGCGCCTACCTGGGCTGGTGGAACTTCGCCGCCAAGCTCAACCTGGCGCTGGCCGCCGGCCTGGCCCTGCCGCTGCTGGGCGCCTTCGGCTACACGCCCGGCGCGCGCGACGCCGATGCGCTGTGGACGCTCACCATCGCCTACTGCCTGCTGCCCTGCGCCCTCAAGGCCGTGGCCGCCGCACTGCTCTACACCCTCATCCTCCGGAAGACCCCATGAAACGACGCCTGCTCCTTTGCGCCGCCACCGCAGCCAGCGCCCTCGCGCTCGGCGGTTGCAGCACCCACA
>JBJTNV010000036.1:0-6280 GCA_046074205.1 Hydrogenophaga sp. | reverse complement strand
AGCCACTTGACGTTGCTGTCACCGCGAAGGAACCACAGCAGCTCGACGATGATGGCCTTGAGGAAGACCTTCTTGGTGGTCACCAGCGGGAAGCCCTCGTTCAGGTCGAAGCGCATCTGGTGACCGAACACGCTGCGCGTGCCGGTGCCGGTGCGGTCACCCTTGCGCACGCCGTGTTCGAACACGTGGCGCATGAAGTCTTCGTACTGGGAGCGAATGGGGCGGACAGGCAGGAGGGGCATGGTGATGGCTTGCGGCGCAGACAGGCCACATTGTGCCCGCCCGGCTTCGGGTTCTGTGGTGGCACAAATCGCGCCCGGGCGCTGGGCTGGGAGGTGCCGCCGGGTCGGCAGGGCATGGTCGGTTTTGGAGCCTGCAGCGATGCGCTGGATGCGCTGGAGCGGGGCCTGTCCAGCGGGCCTTATGTGTGCGGCGAGCGCTTTACCGCTGCAGATGTGAACGTGGGCTCCAGTGTGGTCTGGGGGCCGCAGTTTGGCACCATTGAAAAACGACCGGTGTTCGAGGACTACGCAGCCCGTGTCGTGGACCGTCCCGCCCATGTGCGCGCGTCGCACATCAACGAGGCGCGCCTGACCGCTCAGCCCTGAAGCACCCGACCCGGGTTCAGCAGGCTCTGCGGGTCCAGCGCCTGTTTGATCCGGCGCATCAGCGCCAGGGCGACCGGGTCTTTGTAGTGGGGCAGGGTCTGGGCCTTGAGGCTGCCGATGCCGTGCTCCGCGCTGATGGAGCCGCCGTGTCGCTGCACCTGGTCGAACACCAGGTGGTTGATGCGGGTTTCCTGTTCGCGCAGGAAGGCCACCGGATCGCCGCCCTCGGGCGCCTGCACGTTGTAATGCAGGTTGCCATCCCCCAGGTGGCCGAAATTGACCAGTCTCACGCCGGGAACGGTCTGCATCAGCAGTGCTTCGGTTTCGGCGCAGAACGCAGGAATGCGTGAAACCGGCAGGCTGATGTCGTGTTTGATGTTCAGGCCTTCTTCGGCCTGGGCCAGCGGGATACTCTCGCGGATGTGCCAGAGCCCGCGTGCCTGCTGCAGGCTCTCGGCCACCACCGCGTCGCTGATCATGCCTTGCTCGAACGCGCTTTCCAGCAGGCGCTCGAACTGGCCACGCGCGTGCCCTTCGGATTCGTTGTCGCTGTTCTCCAGCAGCACGCAGTACGGGTGATCGGCCCACAGGGGTACCCGCAGCTGCGGAAAGTGCCGGTCGACCAGGCCCAGAGCGAAACGGCCCATCACCTCGAACCCGGTCAGCCCCGAGCCCAGGTGCCGGTGTGCCAGCCCCAGCAGTTGCACCGCTGCGTCCAGCGAGGGCAGTGCTGCCCAGGCGGTCAGCTGTGCGGCTGGCAGCGGATAGAGCTTGAGCGTGGCCGCGGTGATGATGCCCAGCGTGCCTTCGCTGCCCACGAACAGGTCGCGCAGGTCGTAGCCGGTGTTGTCCTTGCGAAGGCCACTCAGCCCCTGCCAGACCTCACCCTGCGCCGTCACCACCTCCAGGCCCAGGCAGAGTTCGCGCGCATTGCCGTAGCGCAGCACCTGCGTGCCCCCGGCGTTGGTGGCCAGGTTGCCGCCGATGGTGCAGCTGCCTTCTGCTGCGAGCGACAGCGGGAACAGGTAGCCGGCCGCTGCCGCCGTGTCCTGTACCGCCTGCAGCACGCAGCCGGCCTCCACCGTAAGGGTCAGATTGGCCCCATCGATGGCGCGCACCTGGTTCATCCGGGTGAGCGACAGCACCACCTGGTCGCCGCTCGCGTCGGGTACCGAGCCGACCACCAGACCGGTGTTGCCGCCCTGGGGCACGATGCTCACCCCCGCTGCCGCGCAGGCACGCACCACGGCCGCCACCTCCTCGGTGCTGCCCGGTCGCACCACGGCCAGTGCGTGGCCACGGGCGCGCCGCCGCCAGTCCTGCTCCCAGGCCAGCAGGTGGGTGGCCGGGTCCGCGCCGGGATCCAGCCGTGTCAGCACCTGGGCCGGTCCCACGGCCTGGCGCAGGGCGCCGATCAGTGCGCTATGGGTCATGGGCGAGTGGGTGAAACGGGGTCGGCCGGTGCGCCAATATCCTGCGCATATTGCGCCGCGTCGGCCGCAATGGCGGCCCTGCCGGCCGCACGCAGGCGGGTGCGCACATGCAGGGCGCAGGCGATGAACAGCAGCACACACAGCAGCAGCTGCAGGCCGGCCAGTGCGGCTGAGAGACCGGTGTCGCTCCAGGCGCGGACCACGCCTTCGGTGAAATACAGCCACACCAGCAGGCTGACCCAGCGGTAGGTGTACATGCGGTTCTTCAGCAGGCCGGGCAGGGGCAGCGCCAGGGGCAGTACCTTGACGGCCCACCAGGATCCCCCCGCCCGCAGCGGCGCCAGCCACAACTCCCAGGCCAGGCCCAGTGCGATCAGTCCCAGCACACTGCCCACCGCCAGGCGCCGCGAAAGGGCCACTGCAGCGGGCACGCGGTCAGGGGGCGTCAACGGTGGCAATGGGGAGGGCGCAGGGGTGTTCATGGCGGGTGGCATGATACCGGGATGACTTTTTCCGAGCGCCTGGCGGGCGCCCAGACCTTGCTGGCCGAGTTGTGGCAGAACCTGTTGCGCTTTCCCTGGCGCACCACGACACTGACGCTGCGCGAGCGCTTCCGCGAAGATCGCCTGGGCGTGACCGCCTCCAGCCTGACGTTCACCACCACCATCTCGCTGGTGCCGCTGTTCACCGTGGCGCTGGCGATTTTCAGCGCGTTCCCGGTGTTTGCGCGCCTGCAGACCACGCTGCAGCGCTGGCTGATCGAGAGCCTGGTGCCCGACAACATCGCCAGACCAGTGCTGAGTTACCTGAACCAGTTCGCTGCCAAGGCGGAGCAAATGGGCTGGCTGGGGGCGCTGTTCCTGCTGGTGACCGCGCTGGCGCTCATCCTCACCATCGATCGCAAACTCAACGACATCTGGCGTGTGCGGACTTCGCGTCCGCTGGCGCAACGCATCCTGGTGTACTGGGCGGTGCTCACGCTCGGGCCGCTGCTGCTGGCCGCCAGCCTGAGCGTCACGTCCTATGTGCTGTCGGCTTCCCGGGGCATGGTGTCGGCCGTGCCAGGGGGTGTCCGCTTCCTGCTCGATGCCGTGCAGTTCGGTCTGTTCCTGGGCGGCATCGCGGCCCTGTACAAATATGTGCCCAACACCCGGGTGCGCTGGCGTCACGCGCTGGTGGGCGGCCTGTTCGTGGCCAGTGGCCTGGAACTGGCCAAAAGCCTGCTGGCCTGGTATCTGGCCCAGGTGCCTACGTATTCGATCGTGTACGGCACGTTCGCCACGGTGCCCATCTTGCTGATCTGGTTTTACCTGGCCTGGGTCATCGTCCTGCTGGGTGCCGTGGTCACCGCCTACTTGCCAAGCCTGATGGCGGGTATCGAACGCCGTGGCAACTCTCCCGGCTGGCGCTTCCAGCTGGCGCTGGAGATGTTGGAGCGCCTGCAGGCCGCGCGCCATGCCCGGGAACGCGGGTTGAGCCTGGACACCATGGCGCAGCAGCTGAAAGTCGACGCGCTCCATCTGGAGGAACCGCTGGCCGCGATGCTGGCGCTGGACTGGCTGGGGTGTCTGGATGAAACGCAGGGGCGTTACGTGTTGCTGCAGGACCCGGGCCAGTTGCCCCTGGCGCCGCTGGCGCAACGGCTGCTGCTGCCCGACGCAGCCAGCACAGCCGCGTTCTGGCACGCCAGTGGCCTGCGCTCCCTGACGGTGGCGCAGGCGCTGACCCCGTCACAGACGTCCTGATCAAGCCACTCGAAACGGCGCCGACAGGAAGCCGCGAAAACGCGCCCGGCCGCCCCGCACCGGGGGATCACTCAGCTCGAACCGGGGAAAGC
This sequence comes from Hydrogenophaga sp., assembly GCA_046074205.1. GTDB lineage: Bacteria > Pseudomonadota > Gammaproteobacteria > Burkholderiales > Burkholderiaceae_C > Hydrogenophaga. Next base: position 2,402 of record JBJTNV010000036.1, on the reverse strand, counting down.
GCTGCAGGAAATGGCCGATCGCAATGCGGCCTTCCAGCCGCGCCAGGCTCAGACCAGCGCACTGGTGGATGCCGAAGCCGAAGGCCAGGTGCTTGTTGCCTTCGCGGCGCAGGTTCAGGACCTCGGGCTGGTCGAACACCGCCGGGTCGCGGTTGGCCGCGCCGATGCACAGCGTGACCAGCGTGCCTGCTGCCAGTTCCGCACCGCCGATGGTGCAGGGCGTGAGCGCTCGCCGATTGCCCAGCTGGTTGGACGACTCGAAACGCAGGCATTCGTCGACCGCCAGTGTCAGCACCTGCTCGCGGGCCGCGGCGTCGGCTGCCGTGCGCAGGTCGGCCAGCAGCTGCTCGCGCTGGTTCGGGCACTCCTGCAGCAGGACCAGACCGTTGCCGATCAGGTTGGTGGTGGTTTCGTGGCCGGCGTTGAGCAGGAAGACGCAGTTTTGCAGCAGCTCGACCTCGCTGAGCGCTTCGCCGCCGTCGCCCTGGATCAGCCGGGTGAGCACATCGTGCTCGGGGTCGCCCGGGTGGCGGCGGCGCTCGGCCACCAGCTCCTGGAGGTAGGCCAGGAACTCGCTTACGCTGCGGTGGCCCAGGGCCTCCTGCTCGGGCGTGAGCGCGGGTTCGAGCGCACCCAGAATCGCCAGCGACCAGCCGCGCAGCGGCCCCCGGTCGGCGTGCGGCACCGCCAGCAGGTTGCCGATGATCTCCACCGGAATGGCGCTGGCGAAATCCTCGATCAGGTCGCCCCCGCCGCGCGCCTCGATCGCGTCCAGCAGGCTGTCGACCAGCCGCACCAGCCCTGGCGCCATGCCGTCGATGGCGCGGCGGGTGAGGGCGCCCATGATGATGCGGCGCACGCGGGTGTGCAGCGGCGGGTCGTTGAAGACCAGGCTGCTGGTGTGGTGCTGAAACAGCGGCGAGACCCCCGGCGCCACCGCCCAGGGTGCCTGATCGAACGGCGTGTGGTTGTACTTGGGGCCGAATTCGACCTGCTTGTCCGAGCTGAAAGTCTGTGCGTCGCGGTAGACCGCCACCAGATCGGCGTGCCGCGTGAGGAAATACGCGCCGTCGGGCAGGCGCTTGACGGGCTCGGTCTCGCGCAGCCGGGCGTACACCGGGTAGGGGTTGGCCAGAAAATCGGCCGGTAACTGGCGCAGGTCCAGCCCGGCCGCGATGGCGGCGGCCCGCGCCGGCGACATCGGCGGCGTGATCGGGTTCATGCCGGCAGGAAGTCCTTGAGGGCCTGCAGCACCCCGTCGGGGGCTTCGGTCATCAGCGAATGGCCGGCCGCCAGCGTGACCACCCGGCCGTTTTTCGCCTTTGACACCAGGCTTTGCGCGGCCTTGGGTGGCGTCATCTGGTCGGCGCTGCCCAGCACGAAAAGCGTGGGGCACTGCACCTGCGCCATGGCGGCCTCGCCCCCTGCATAGCTGTCACAGGCCTTGAAGCCGGTGTAGAACACGTTCACCTTCGGGTTGCTGGCCAGCACCCGGCGCATCAGCGCGCGGCTGCCGCCGTACAGCCAGGTGCCCGGGCCCAGCGCCGATGGCGGCGGCGCCAGTGTGGAGTGCGAGAAAGTGTTGACCATGTCGATGGCCTTCATGGGCGCCGACACGGACGATTCGAGCAGGGCCGCCGACACCCGCATCGGAAATGCCGTGCCCACCAGTACCAGATGGCTGACCCGGGCCGGGGCGCGGGCGGCGGTCTCCAGCGCAATCAGCGAGCCGAAGCTGTGGCCCACCAGCGCCGCCTTCTGCACGCCAGCGGCGTCGAGCAGGGCGATGACGGCGGCACTCGCCTCTTCGACGCTGGCAGGCGGTTCGCCGCCGCTCTTGCAGTGGCCGGACAGGTCGATCGCCAGCACGTTCCAGCCATGGTGGGCCAGATAGCGGCTTTGCAGGATCCAGACGCTGTGGTCGTTGAGCACGCCATGGATGAACACGACGGTGGGCTTGGCGGCATCGAAATCCTTGCCGCCGGTGTAGGCGTAGAGGCTGTGGCCGGGGAGCTGGATCTGCATGGTCAGGCTCCTGCTTTCTCGGCGGCCTTGAGGGCTTTTTTCAGGTCATCGATCAGGTCGGCGGGGTCTTCCAGACCGATCGACAGGCGGATCGTGCCCGGACCGATGCCTGCCTGTGCCAGCGCTTCGTCGCTCATGCGGAAGTGCGTGGTGCTGGCCGGGTGGATCACCAGGCTCTTGGCATCGCCCACGTTGGCCAGATGGCTGAAGACCCGCAGGGTTTCGATGAAAGCCTTGCCCTGGGCGCGGCTGCCCGCGATGTCGAAGCTGAACACCGAGCCCGCGCCGCGCGGCAGCAGCTGGCGCGCCAGCGCGTGGCTGGGGTGGCTTTCCAGCAGGGGGTGGCCGACGCGGCTGACCAGCGGGTGGCTTGCCAG
>JBJTNV010000035.1:0-4615 GCA_046074205.1 Hydrogenophaga sp. | reverse complement strand
ATCCTGCAGATGGAGGTGGATGAGGCGGTGGACTTCTTTGCCTCCATGCCCGCCATCAGTCACCCGCTGCAGCTGCTGAAAGACGTGGGCCTGGGCTACCTGACGCTGGGCCAGCCTTCGCCCACGCTGTCGGGCGGCGAGGCGCAGCGCATCAAGCTCGTCACCGAACTCACCAAGGTGCGCGACGACGTGGGCCGGCGCGGCCAGAAAGCCCCGCACACGCTCTATGTGCTCGACGAGCCCACCGTGGGCCTGCACATGGCCGACGTCGACAAGCTGATCCGCGTGCTGCACCGCCTGGTCGACGGCGGCCACAGCGTGGTGGTGATCGAACACGACCTGGACGTGATGGCCGAGGCCGACTGGATCATCGACCTGGGGCCCGAAGGTGGCTCGGGCGGTGGGCGGATCGTGGCGGCGGCGACGCCGGAGGACGTGGTGCGGCTGGGCACGCACACCGGCCAGGTGCTGGGGCCGGTGCTGGCGCGCCGCTGAAGCCTCAGGCCAGCAGCGCCCACCCGCCGGCCACGCCCAGCAGTACGACCGCCAGCATCAGCAGTCGCGTGCGCTTGCGCAGCAGTTCCACGGTGGCCACCAGCCGACTGTTCTGTTCGGCCAGTTCGGCCAGCGTCTGGGTGATCTGGTCCTGCGTGTGCTGCAGCCGCACCAGGTCGTCGTGGGTGCTGGCCAGCCTGTGCTGCACGTCGAGCAGGGCCGGCCAAGGGGCTTGCGCGGTGTCGACCGCCGCCGGGGTGGGGGCCGGTGTTTCGGTGTCGCGCCGCCGCTGCCGTTCCACCAGGTCGCGGGCGGCGTGAAGCACCTTGGGTGCGTGTTCGATCACATCGCCCCAGGGGATCACCCGCAGGGCGGTCAGCCAGGGAATGGCCATGCCGGTCCTTTCGTGGCGGTCACACACCGCCCGTATCGCCGCAGCTTAACCGGCGTCCGCAGCGCCAGGATGTTGCGTTGCATCAAGGCTTTGCAGAGTGGTGGACTTAATATCGGCCATTGCCAATATTTTGATAAATGAGGAAGTCATGGACTGGACCGGCTGGATCGAACAATTCGGCGAGCCCCGCGTGCTGCTGGTGTGTGGCTTGCTGACCGGCCTGGCCTTCGGCTTCTTCGCCCAGCGCTCCAAGTTCTGCCTGCGGGCGGCGGTCATCGAGTTCTGGCACGGCCAGTTCGGCGAGAAGCTGGCGGTCTGGCTGCTGGCGTTCGCCACCGCGGTGGTGGCGGTGCAGCTGTTTGTAGTGGTCGGCCTGCTGGATGTCAGCAGCGCGCGGCAGCTGGCGTCCAGGGGCAGTCTGTCGGGGGCGCTGATCGGTGGCCTGATCTTTGGTGCCGGGATGGTCATGACGCGTGGCTGTGCCAGCCGCCTGCTGGTGTTGTCGGCCAACGGCAACCTGCGTGCATTGCTCTCGGGCCTGATCTTCGCCGTGACGGCCCAAGCCTCGCTCGCCGGCGTGCTGGCGCCCTGGCGTGAGGCCATTGCCGCCCTGTGGGTGATCGACGGCGGGCCTGCGCGCAGCCTGCTGTCACTCGTGGGGGTGGGCCCCCACGACGGGCTGGCCTTTGGCGCGGTGTGGGTGGTGACCGCAGGCTTTTTTGCCTATTACAGCGGCTGGGGCGTGTGGAAGTGGCTGGGCGGCATCGGTACCGGTCTGGCGGTCGCGCTGGCCTGGCTGACCACCTACCAGGTGCTGGCGCACTCCTTCGAACCGGTGCAGATCCAGGGACTGACCTTCAGTGGCCCTTCAGCCGAATGGCTGATGCGCGTGCTGAGCCGTTCGGATGAGCCCTGGGGTTTTGATCTGGGGCTGATGCCGGGGGTCTTCATCGGATCGCTCATCGGAGCCCTGGTCGGTCGTGACTGGAAACTCGAGGGCTTCGGTGGCGGCTACACCATGCCACGCTACATCATCGGCGCCATCCTCATGGGCTTCGGTTCCATGCTGGCCGGTGGCTGTGCGGTGGGTGCCGGCATGACCGGAGGCGCGATTTTCGCCGTCACCGCCTGGGTGACGCTGGCGGGCATGTGGGTCGGCGGGGGCGTGGCCGACCGGCTGCTGGACAGCCGGACAACGCCTCCCTGAGGCGAGGCCCGCTGGCTCATCCGCCGCCGGGTGCGGCGCGCAAGGCCCGACGCAACCACCACCAGCCGGCACCCGCCACGGCCAGCAGCAGAGCCGGGAAACCCACCACCGGGGCCCATTGCAGCATGGCTGCGCCCAGCGCCGGTGCCAGCACCCCGCCCAGCGTGTAGGACAGCACCAGTACCGCAGTGCTGTTGACCAGGGTGATGCCATCTTCGCGTGAGCCGATGTCGATCATTGCCAGCGTGTAGAGGCTGCCGCCTGCGCCGCCCCAGACAAAGGCCACTGCTGCCGCCAGCCAGGGCGCACCGGCCACCAGCGGAATCAGCAGGGTGGCCAGCAGCGTGAGCAGCGCACAACCTTGCAGGATGGACAGCCGCGCCCGGTGCGCGTCGCCGTGAACGGCCTGTTGCGCCAACCGGTCGGACAGTGCTCCCGCAGGCAGCATCATGAGGGCGCTGCCCAGGCCGCTGGCCGAGACCAGCAGCGCCGCCGCTGTGGCGCCCATGCCCAGTGCCAGCCCGTACAGCGGCAGGATGGCCGTGAGGCCGCTCTCGAAAAAGCCACCGACGAAGCCCACCGCCATGATCAGGGGGTGCGCGCGCAGCGCGTGCCAGACCCCGTGCAGGCCAACGCGCGCCTCGTGTGCGTCCGCCGCCCGGGGCAGGCGGGGCAACGCCAGGCTGCCCAGCAGCCCCAGCAGCAGAAAACCCAGCACCAGCCAGAGCGCCACCGGGCTCGTGGGTCCCACGAGCGCCAGCAGTGCCGGTCCAATGACGAAGGTGGTGCCCACCATGGTTTCAAACAGGCCGACAAACCGCCCGCGCTGCAGCGGGGGCGCGTACTCGGCCACCACAGCCTCGGCCAGTACCCATCGCAGACCGCCGGCCATGCCGGCGATCAGGTGGAGCGCAAACCACACGGGCAGGCGGTCGGTCAACACAAAGCCGGTCGCGGTCACCACCGGCACGAGGGCTGAGACCCACAGCGTGGGCCGGCGGCCCAGGCGCTGGGTGAGCACGGAGGTCAGCGGCGTCATCAGGAAGACACCGATCCAGGCGGTGGCGGCGAACAGGCCGGCCAGTGCGGTGGACACACCGCTGTCCTTCAGTCGCAGCAGTAGCAGCGGCGTGAGCATGAACACGCCGACCAGTTCGCAGAAGGTGGCGCCGAAGATGGCCCAGAGACCGCGCCGTGCCAGAGGGCTTGGCAGAGGTGTGGCACAAGCGGCCTGTGCCGGCGGGCTGGAAGGGGGTGGCAGGTTCATCAAGGGGCGAGAGTGTCGCAGATGTCCCGAAACGCCGCCTGCGCTAGAATCGCGGTCATTCCGAGGAGCGTTGCAGCGCACCCCCGACCCCGGTCGGCGTGGTTCGTGAGGCTCGGACATCTCTGCAACGACGCTCATCCACTTTTCGTGCGATGGGCTTTTTTTTGCGCTCTTCTCGCTCGTGAAGTGGTTCATTCAACCCGCAATGGAGCGAACCATGAACGCACGCATTCCCTCCGCAGTCAACGCCGACTGCGTCATCGCCGACATCGGCCTGGCCGATTGGGGCCGCAAAGAAATCCGGATCGCCGAAACCGAGATGCCCGGCCTGATGGCCATCCGCGAAGAATTCGCGGCCAAGCAGCCGCTCAAGGGTGCACGCATCACCGGTTCGCTGCACATGACGATCCAGACGGCCGTGCTGATCGAGACGCTGCAAGCCCTGGGCGCCGACGTGCGCTGGGCTTCGTGCAACATCTTCTCGACGCAGGACCACGCGGCAGCGGCCATTGCCGCCCGCGGCACGCCGGTGTTCGCCGTCAAGGGCGAGACCCTGGTCGACTACTGGGACTACACCCACCGCATCTTCGACTTCGGCGCCAAGGGCACCGAGGGCGAAGGCCCGAACATGATCCTGGACGATGGCGGTGACGCCACGCTGCTGATGCACCTGGGCAAGCAGGCCGAGAAGAACCCCGCCGTGCTGGCCAACCCCGGGAGCGAGGAAGAGCGCATCCTGTTCGCCGCCATCCAGGCCAAGCTGGCCGAAGACAGCACCTGGTACAGCCGCAAGAGCGCGCAGATCCTGGGCGTGACCGAAGAGACCACCACCGGCGTGCACCGCCTCAAGGAAATGTCGGCCAAGGGCACGCTGATGTTCCGCGCCATCAACGTGAACGACTCGGTGACCAAGAGCAAGTTCGACAACCTCTACGGTTGCCGTGAATCGCTGGTGGACGGCATCAAGCGCGCCACCGACGTCATGGTGGCCGGCAAGGTCGCCGTGGTGGCCGGCTATGGCGACGTGGGCAAGGGCAGCGCCCAGGCCCTGCGCGCCTTGAGTGCCCAGGTGTGGGTGACCGAGGTCGACCCGATCAACGCCCTGCAGGCCGCCATGGAAGGCTACAAGGTGGTCACCACGGAATGGGACGCACCGGCGACGTGTCCACCGGGTGGCTCGACCGGGTGACGGCCGAAGCGCCGGCGGCCCGCCCTCACGGCGACGTCGCCGTGATCGCCGCCGCGATCGGAC
>JBJTNV010000034.1:0-41811 GCA_046074205.1 Hydrogenophaga sp. | reverse complement strand
GGCGGCGGCATCGTGGGCACCCACGCGGGCGACATGATCGGCGAGATCGCGCTGGCCATCGAGATGGGCGCCGACGCGGTGGACATCGGCAAGACCATCCACCCGCACCCCACGCTGGGCGAGAGCATCGGCATGGCGGCGGAGGTGGCGCACGGGTCGTGTACGGATGTGCCGCCTGTGCGCAAGTGAGCCGGCGCGGATCAGGCCGATGGCTGAGGGCCCCGGTGGCGGTGGACGCCGGGGTTCTGGTCGGTTGAACCCTCAGCGCTTGAGCAGCAAAAAGGCCGGTAGTCTCCGGCCTTTTTGCTGCACACCAACCCCAGTGGAGCTTATTCGCCTGCCTTTGGCAGGCTGCTGCCGGGCTCGGATGCAGCGGCGGACACCACCCGGCGGGCACCGTTGAACCTTTGCTGCCAGTAAGCCTTTCGCATGTCTTCGACGCGAATATTCGACCCTGCACGGGGGGCATGAATGAACTGACCGTCTCCCACGTAAATGCCGACGTGGCTGAAGGCGCGTTTCATGGTGTTGAAGAACACCAGATCACCAGGCTTGAGTTCCTTGCGATCAATGGTTTGTGTGCTGGCAGCCTGCTCGCTGGCCCGGCGCGGCAGGACCTGACCGAAGGACTGCTCGTAGACGGCGCGGACGAAACCACTGCAGTCCAGTCCACCCGCCTCGGAGTCGTCACCTCCAAATTTGTAGGGCACGCCCAGAAAGCCCATGGCATTGACCACCAGTTGGGACGCCCTGTCGCTCACCTCCTCACGCGCATGCTGGAGGTGTTCGCCGAGCCGGCCAATCAGCCCTTTTTGCACCAGCAATGCATCAGGCACGGCGTCAGCCGCAGCCGGTGGGGCGGCCTGGACCAGCACAGGAGCGCAAACAAGTGCGAGAACGACGATCAGTGACTTCATGAACCGGTTGACCTTATCGGCGTTTGCAGGTTCCGTCAAGCAGCGACCCTGGGCATGCCACCCGTCATGCATCCCCGGGCAGGTGGCGTGACCCGTTGGCGCGCGGTTGGCTTTGCCACAATGCGGTCTTGCTTTCCTGGCGCAGCTGCATCGCCGCTGCGCTGCCGACAAACCGATGAAGAAACCCCATGCTGCTGGACCTCGACGAATCACAACTGGTGCTGGTGGACTACCAGAGCCGTCTCATGCCCGCCATCTGCGAAGGTCAGCATGTGCTGGCCAATGCCCAACGCCTGGCGCGCCTGGCGCGTCTGCTGCATGTGCCCGTGTGGGGCACCGAGCAGAACCCGGAGAAACTGGGTCCGAATGACCCGGTGATTCGGGAGCACTGCCAGAGGACCTTGACCAAGATGGCGTTCAGCGCTTCTGGCGCGGGTTTGATGGATCTGCTGCGTCCCCCAGCCAGGTCTCCGGGCGGTAACGCACGCAGTTTGCCCCGTCACCTGCAGAAGCCGGTGGCTGCACCGTCAGCCGAGCGGTCCATGGTTGTAGTGGCCGGCTGCGAGGCCCATGTCTGTCTGCTCCAGACGGCCCTGGAATTGCTGGAGCAGGAGTGGGACGTCTGGGTGGTCACTGATGCCTGCGGTTCGCGGTCCGAGCGCAACCGCGACGCGGCCTTCGACCGTCTGGCGGGCGCGGGGGCCGAGCTGTTGACCACCGAGATGGTGGCGTTTGAGTGGTTGCGCAGTGCAGAGCATCCGGCGTTCCGTGAGGCGCTCGCTCTCATCAAGTGATCGAACGCGCCCGAGGCGCGCGTGTCGGGGTACCGTTTGTGTTCGGTGCTTGGGTCAATGCGTCAGGCTGTCGCAAGACAGCAGGCCATAATTATGAATTCAGTTTGACGGCCGGTGTTTTCGTGTGTCGGCCGTATCGACTGTCATTCCCGGATTCCTTCACCGCAGGAGACATGCATGAGCACCGCGCAGCGTTACGCCGATTTCCACCGCCGCTCCATCGAGGAGCGTGATGCCTTCTGGGCGGAGCAGGCGGCGCTGGTGGACTGGCACAAACCCTTTGATCGTGTCTGCAACTACGACAACCCCCCATTTGCCCGCTGGTTTGAGGGAGGGCTCACCAATCTTTGCCATAACGCGGTGGACCGGCACCTCAAGGACCGCGCGGACCAGAATGCGCTGATCTTTGTGTCCACCGAGACACAGACGGAAAAAGCCTACAGCTTTCGCGAACTGCATGCCGAGGTGCAGCGCATGGCCGCCATCCTGAAGGCCCAAGGCGTCAAAAAGGGCGACCGTGTGCTCATTTACATGCCGATGATTCCCGAGGCGGCGTTTGCCATGCTGGCCTGCGCGCGCATCGGGGCCATCCACTCCGTGGTTTTCGGCGGGTTTGCCAGCCACGCACTGGCCAGTCGTATCGAAGACGCTTCGCCGGTGGCCATAGTGAGTGCCGACGCTGGCTCGCGCGGTGGCAAGGTGGTGGAATACAAGCCTTTGCTTGACGAGGCCATTCGGCTGTCTTCGCACAAGCCTTCCAGTGTGGTGATGGTCCATCGCGGTCTGGCCCCCTTCGAACCCGTCGTCGGTCGAGACGTGGACTACGCCACCGAGCGTGCAAAGGTCATGGATGTGGTCGTGCCCTGTGAGTGGGTCGAGGCCACCCATCCCAGTTACACGCTCTACACCAGTGGCACGACCGGCAAGCCCAAAGGCGTGCAACGTGACACCGGTGGTTACGCCGTGGCGCTGGCAGCGTCCATGAAGCACATTTACATGGGCAATCCGGGGGAGACGTACTTCTCCACCAGCGATATCGGCTGGGTGGTGGGGCACAGCTACATCATCTACGGACCGCTCATCGGCGGCATGGCCACCATCATGTATGAAGGCCTGCCGATTCGCCCGGACGCCGGCATCTGGTGGAGCCTGGTGGAGAAGTACAAGGTCACGGTCATGTTCAGCGCCCCTACGGCTGTTCGGGTGCTCAAGAAATACGATCCTGACTTCATCAAAAAGTACGATCTTTCCAGCCTCAAGGCCCTGTTCTTGGCCGGCGAGCCGCTGGATGAGCCCACCGCTCAGTGGATTGCCGGCGAATTGGGCAAACCCATTGTTGACAACTATTGGCAGACGGAGACCGGCTGGCCCATTCTCGCGATTTGCAATGGCGTAGAGGCTGCTCCCAGCAAGTTTGGCTCGCCGGGCAAGGCAGTGTATGGCTACAACGTGAAGCTGCTGGACGACCAGACCGGAGAGGAAGTCAAGGGTGGCAACGTCAAGGGCGTGGTGGCGGTCGAGGGGCCGCTTCCTCCCGGGTGCATGCAAACCATCTGGCGCGATGACGATCGGTTCGTGAAAACGTACTGGTCCAGTGTGCCGGGCAAGATGGTCTACAGCACCTTCGACTGGGGGGTCCGTGATGAGGATGGCTACTACTTCATTCTCGGGCGCACCGATGACGTCATCAATGTGGCCGGTCACCGCCTGGGCACCCGTGAAATCGAGGAAAGCATTTCCAGTCACCCCAAGATTGCCGAGGTGGCGGTGGTGGGTGTGGCCGATCAGCTCAAGGGGCAGGTGGCCATGGCTTTTGCTGTGGTCAAAGACGCTGGTGTGCTCGGGGACGAGGCGGCTTGCCGGCAACTGGAGGGTGAAGTGATGAAGCTGGTGGACGAGCAACTGGGTGCGGTCGCGCGGCCAGCCCGGGTGCGGTTCGTCAACGTTTTGCCCAAGACGCGTTCGGGCAAGCTGCTGCGCCGCGCCATTCAGGCGGTATGCGAAGGCCGTGACCCTGGCGATCTGACCACCATGGACGACCCCGCAGCACTGCAACAAATCAAAGACCTGCAAGCCTGAGCGCTTCCGATCGGTCTGCAGACCCGGCGCACGTTCGCGTGCGGCCGGGTTTTTTCATGTCCCTGCCGCTCGCCGCACGCGTGTCAGGCCGGTGTCAAAAAAGCCATCGGGCTTTCGGTGCTTTGTGCGTATCATGCATGCTTATATTGACAAAGGTCACGTGCCATGAACCAGATGATCGACTCGGAAACCAGCGTTGAGAAAGTCCGTGTGTTCGAAATGGCGGCAGAGCTGTTTGGCGTTCTGGCCACGCCCATGCGCCTGCGCATTCTCAGTGCCCTGTGTGACCAGGAAAAATCGGTCTCCCAGCTGTTGCAGGAAATCGACACCACGCAACCCAACCTTTCCCAGCACCTGAACCTGCTCTACCGGGCGGGGGTACTGGCCAAGCGCAAGGAGGGAACCCAGGTCATCTACCGTGTGCAAAGCGAAAAGGCTGTGACGCTGTGCCGCACCGTCTGTACGCAGATTGCTATCGAAATGGATGAACCCAGCGCCGTGCCGGCATCTGAGCGACTGTCTCCACGTATCGTTTCCTGAGGTTTCCAGGCACTGACCGGCTTTTGACCGGTGCTTTCTTCAGCACGGCCGCTGGCTTTTCTGGGGGCAGCGTAGCGCAGCTTGCGAGAACCTTCATTTTTTTCTCGCCTGTGAAAGCGCAAGCTGTCACAATCGCAGGCTGCAGCCAGGTCCTTCCACAGTCACTGTCGCATCCGCCAATCGGTCCAGCCGTGTCGCGGAAGGTTGTTTTAACCAGCTAATGTTTCCCCGAGGGAAACGGAGGTCAGCGGATCAATGAGCGAGACAAACGTTTACGTTGCTTACAAGAGCAACTCGTATCTCTTCGGGGGCAACGCCCCGTACGTCGAAGAGATGTATGAAAACTACCTGGAGAACCCGGGCAGCGTGCCAGACAACTGGCGCGACTATTTCGATGCCCTGCAGCATGTTCCGGCTGTCGATGGCTCGGACGCTCGCGATGTTCCCCACCTTCCCGTCATCAACGCGTTTGCCGAACTGGCCAAGCAGGGGGTCGCCCGTGCCATCCAGCCGACCGGTGCCGATTCCGAACTCGGCCGCAAGCGTGTCGCGGTCCAGCAGCTGATTGCCGCTTACCGCAACGTGGGTTCCCGTTGGGCCGATCTGGACCCGCTCAAGCGCACCGAGCGCGACCACATCCCCGAGCTGGACCCGGCCTTCTACGGCTTCACTGACGCTGACTACGAAACCGTCTTCAACACCAGCAACACCTTCTTCGGCAAGGAAGTGATGACGCTGCGCGAGCTGCTGAATGCGCTGCGCGAGACGTACTGCAGCACCGTGGGTGCCGAGTACATGTTCATCACCGACCAGAACCAGAAGCGCTGGTGGCAGGAAAAGCTGGAGACCATCCGCTCCAAGCCGTCCTTTAACGCCGAGAAGAAAAAACACATCCTCGACCGCCTGACCGCGGCCGAAGGCCTGGAGCGCTTCCTCCACACCAAGTACGTGGGCCAGAAGCGCTTCTCGCTCGAAGGTGGCGAGAGCTTCATCGCGGCCATGGACGAGTTGATCCAGCAGGCCGGTGCCCAGGGGGTACAGGAGATCGTGATTGGCATGGCCCACCGCGGCCGCCTGAACGTGCTGGTCAACACACTGGGCAAAATGCCCAAGGATCTGTTCGCCGAGTTCGATCACACCGCGCCCGAAGAACTGCCTGCCGGTGACGTGAAGTACCACCAGGGTTTCAGTTCTGACGTGACCACCATCGGTGGCCCGGTGCACCTGTCGCTGGCGTTCAACCCTTCACATCTGGAAATCGTGAACCCGGTGGTCGAGGGGTCGGTGCGCGCCCGCATGGACCGTCGCGACGATCCGCAAGGTAAGCAGGTATTGCCGGTGCTGGTACATGGTGACGCCGCCTTTGCCGGTCAGGGTGTGAACCAGGAGACCCTGGCGCTGGCCCAGACCCGTGGCTACACCACGGGCGGCACGGTGCACCTGATCATCAACAACCAGATTGGTTTCACCACCTCCGACCCGCGCGACCTGCGCTCCACGCTGTACTGCACCGACATCGTCAAGGGTGTCGAGTCGCCGGTGCTGCATGTCAACGGGGATGATCCGGAGGCCGTCGTGCTGGCCACCCAGCTGGCGCTGGAATACCGGATGACCTTCCGCAAGGACGTGGTCGTCGACATCATCTGCTTCCGCAAGCTGGGGCATAACGAGCAGGACACCCCGAGCCTGACCCAGCCGCTGATGTACAAGAAAATTGCCCAGCATCCCGGCACGCGCAAGCTGTATGCCGACAAGCTGGCCGCACAAGGTCTGGGCGAATCGCTGGGCGACGACATGGTCAAGGCCTACCGCGCCGCCATGGATGCCGGCAAGCACACGGTCGACCCCGTGCTGACCAACTTCAAGAGCAAGTACGCGGTCGACTGGTCGCCTTTCCTGGGCAAGAAGTGGACCGACCAGGCTGACACGGCGATCCCGCTGGCCGAGTGGAAGCGCCTGGCCGAGAAGATCACGACCATCCCTTCCACCGTCACGCCGCACCAGCTGGTCAAGAAGGTGTACGACGACCGTGCCGCGATGGGCCGGGGCGATATCAACGTGGACTGGGGCATGGGCGAACACATGGCCTTCGCGTCGCTGGTCGCTTCGGGTTATCCGGTTCGCCTCTCCGGTGAGGACTGCGGCCGTGGCACGTTCACGCATCGCCATGCCGTGATCCACGACCAGAACCGCGAAAAGTGGGACGTGGGCACCTATGTGCCTCTTCAAAACGTGGCTGAAAACCAGGCTCCGTTTGTCGTGATCGACTCCATCCTGTCGGAAGAGGCGGTGCTGGGCTTCGAGTACGGCTACGCCGGTTCGGACCCGAACACCCTGGTGATCTGGGAAGCCCAGTTCGGCGATTTCGCCAACGGCGCCCAGGTGGTGATCGACCAGTTCATCGCCTCCGGCGAAGTGAAGTGGGGTCGCGCCAACGGCCTGACGCTGATGCTGCCGCACGGCTACGAGGGCCAGGGCCCCGAGCACAGCTCGGCCCGTGTCGAGCGCTTCATGCAGCTGGCAGCCGACACCAACATGCAGATCTGCCAGCCCACTACCGCCAGCCAGATCTTCCACCTGCTGCGCCGTCAGATGGTGCGTAACCTGCGCAAACCGCTGGTGATCTTCACGCCCAAGTCCCTGCTGCGCAACAAGGACGCCACGTCTCCGCTGTCCGAGTTCACCAAAGGCGGCTTCCAGACCGTGATCCCGGAGCAGAACGAGGCCGTGGTGAAGAAGGCCGACAAGGTCAAGCGCGTCATCTGCTGCTCGGGCAAGGTGTACTACGACCTGGTCAAGAAGCGCGAGGAGAAGGGCGCGGACGACGTGGCCATCCTGCGCGTCGAGCAGCTCTAACCGTTCCCCCACAAGGTCTTTGGTGCTGAGCTCAAGAAGTATCCGAACGCCACCGACATCGTGTGGTGCCAGGATGAGCCGCAGAACCAGGGCGCCTGGTTCTTCGTGCAGCATCAGGTGCACGAGAACATGCTCGACGGTCAGAAGCTGGGCTACGCCGGTCGTGCGGCATCGGCATCGCCGGCCGTGGGTTACGCCCATTTGCACCAGGACCAGCAGAAGGCCCTGATCGAGGCAGCTTTCGCCAAGCTCAAGGGCTTCATCCTCACCAAATAAATCGTTCCGGCGTCTGTGAGCCCTGCACCCCGGCTTGCCGCCAGGGCTGCTTTCGGGTCGCGCCCCTCGAAACCATCAAGGTAGAAGAAACATGGCAATCGTAGAAGTCAAGGTTCCGCAGCTCTCTGAATCCGTGGCCGAAGCCACGCTGCTGCAGTGGAAGAAAAAGGCCGGTGAAGCCGTCACCGCTGACGAAATCCTGATCGAGATCGAAACCGACAAGGTCGTGCTCGAATGTCCGGCCCCCGCTGGCGGTGTGCTGGTCGAGATCGTGCAGGGCGACGGAGCAACCGTCGCCGCCGATCAGCTGATCGCCAAGATCGACACCGCTGCTGTGGCCGGTGCGGCTGCTCCTGCTGCGGCGCCCGCTGCCGCTGCTGCGCCGGCTCCGGTGGCTGCTGCCCCGGCAGCCGCTGCCGCACCCTCCACCGGCAAAGCCGGCGTGGCCATGCCCGCTGCTGCCAAGCTGATGGCAGATGCCGGCATGGCGCCTGGCTCGGTGGCCGGCACGGGCAAGGATGGCCGCGTGACCAAGGGCGATGTGCTGTCCGCAGCCGCAGCCCCCAAGGCAGCCGTCACCTCCGTGGCCATTCCCACCGGTGCGCCCACCAAGGTGCTGCCGCAGGTGGCCACCGTGGCACCGGACCTGGGTGACCGTCCGGAAGAGCGCGTGCCGATGACCCGTCTGCGCGCCCGCGTGGCCGAGCGTCTGCTGCAGTCTCAGTCGACCAACGCCATCCTGACGACCTTCAACGAAATCAACATGGCCCCGGTCATGGAGATGCGCAAGAAGTTCCAGGAGAGGTTCGAGAAGGAACACGGCGTCAAGCTGGGCTTCATGAGCTTCTTCGTCAAGGCTGCGGTGCACGCCCTCAAGAAGTTCCCGATCCTCAACGCCTCGGTCGACGGCAACGACATCGTCTACCACGGCTACTTCGACATCGGTATCGCCGTCGGATCGCCGCGCGGCTTGGTGGTGCCCATCCTGCGCAACGCGGACCAGATGAGCTTCGCCGACATCGAGAAGAAGATCGCCGAGTTCGGCCAGAAGGCCAAGGACGGCAAGCTGGGCATTGACGACATGACCGGTGGCACCTTCTCGATTTCCAACGGCGGCACTTTCGGGTCGATGATGTCCACTCCCATCATCAACCCGCCGCAGTCGGCCATCCTGGGCGTGCACGCCACCAAGGACCGCGCCATGGTCGAAAACGGCCAGGTCGTGGTGCGCCCAATGAACTACTTTGCCATGTCCTACGACCACCGCATCATCGACGGCCGTGAAGCCGTCCTGGGCCTGGTGGCCATGAAGGAAGCGCTGGAAGACCCGGCCCGTCTGCTGTTTGATATTTGACCCACCCCTGCCGCGCTGCGCGCGACCCCCTCAAGGGGGCGGCACTGGCCGTCCGGCAAAGCCGGCCCGGCGGTGCCCCTGGAAGGGGTGCGTGGCGCGACCTCAATGAAAGAACATCATGTCCCAAGCATTTGACGTCGTCGTGATCGGCGGCGGCCCCGGCGGCTACATCGCTGCCATCCGCGCAGCTCAGCTGGGCTTCAAGGTGGCCTGTATTGACGAGTGGAAGAATGCCGCCGGCGGTCCGGCCCCGGGCGGCACCTGTACCAACGTCGGCTGCATCCCGTCCAAGGCGCTGCTGCAGTCCTCCGAACACTTCGAGCACGCCAACCACCACTTTGCCGAGCACGGCATCAGCACCGGCAAGGTGACGATGGACGTGGCGAAGATGATCGCCCGCAAGGACGGCGTCGTGAAGCAGAACAACGACGGCATCCTGTACCTGTTCAAGAAGAACAAGGTCACCTTCTTCCATGGCCGTGGCTCCTTCGTGGCGGCTGTCGACGGTGGCTACCAGATCAAGGTGGCCGGTGCCGCCGAAGAGGTGATTGCCGCCAAGCAGGTCGTCATCGCCACCGGCTCCAACGCCCGCCAGCTGCCGGGTGCCGAGTTTGACGAGGTCAACATCCTGTCCAACGACGGCGCGCTGCGCGTGGGCGCCACGCCCAAGAAGCTGGGCGTGATTGGTTCCGGCGTGATCGGCCTGGAAATGGGCTCGGTCTGGCGCCGCCTGGGGGCTGAGGTCAC
Source organism: Hydrogenophaga sp. (assembly GCA_046074205.1). Classification (GTDB taxonomy): domain Bacteria; phylum Pseudomonadota; class Gammaproteobacteria; order Burkholderiales; family Burkholderiaceae_C; genus Hydrogenophaga. The sequence goes on along the minus strand of JBJTNV010000034.1, from coordinate 32,248 downwards.
CATCCTCGAGGCGCTGCCGACCTTCCTGGGTGCAGCCGACGAGGGCGTGGCAAAGGAAGCCCTGAAGGTCTTCACCAAGCAGGGCCTGAAGATCGAGCTGGGTGTGAAGATCAGCGAGATCAAGAACGGCAAGAAGGGCGTGTCGGTGGCCTACGCCAACGCCAATGGCGATGCGGTGACACTGGACGTGGATAAGCTGATCGTCTCGATCGGCCGCGTGCCCAACACCATCGGCCTGAACGCCGAAGCCGTGGGCCTGCAACTGGACGAGCGCGGTGCCATCGTGGTCGACGCCGACTGCAAGACCAACCTGCCCGGTGTCTGGGCGGTGGGTGACGTGGTGCGTGGCCCCATGCTGGCGCACAAGGCGGAAGAAGAGGGTGTGGCCGTGGCCGAACGCATGGCGGGCCAGCATGGTCACGTCAACTTCGCCACCATCCCCTGGGTCATCTACACCAGCCCGGAAATCGCCTGGGTCGGCCGCACCGAGCAGCAGCTCAAGGCCGATGGCGTGGCCTACAAGGCGGGCCAGTTCCCGTTCCTGGCCAACGGCCGCGCGCGCGCGCTGGGTGACACTACCGGTTTCGTCAAGATCCTGGCCGACGCCAGGACCGACGAAATCCTGGGTGTGCACATCATTGGCCCGATGGCGTCGGAGTTGATCGCCGAGGCCGTGATGGCCATGGAGTTCAAGGCCTCGGCAGAAGATATCGCCCGCATCTGCCACGCGCACCCGTCGCTCTCCGAGTCGACCAAGGAAGCGGCCCTGGCCGTGGACAAGCGCACCCTGAACTTCTGATCGGGGTCTGCCCTTGTCGGTCCGAGCCGCTTACGACGCCGCACTCACGGAGCGCGGGTACACCACCGACCCCGCCCAGCAAAGTGCCATTGCCGCGCTGGAGCGGTGCGCCGTCGACTGGACGAATTACAAGCAAAAGCGCTCCAACGCGCTCAAGAAGGTGTTCGTCAAGCCGTCGATTCCGCGAGGGGTCTACATGTACGGCGGGGTGGGGCGCGGCAAGAGTTTTCTGATGGACTGCTTCTACAACGCGGTTCCGATCCGGCGCAAGACGCGGTTGCACTTCCACGAATTCATGCGGGAAGTGCACCGCGAGCTGCGCGACTTGCAAGGTACCGTCAACCCGCTTGAAGTGCTGGGCGCGAACATAGCCAAACGTTACAAGCTGATCTGCTTCGACGAATTTCATGTGGCTGACGTGACCGATGCCATGATCCTGCATCGCCTGCTGGACGCGCTGTTCAAGGCCGGGGTCGGCTTTGTCACCACCTCCAACTTCCACCCTGACGGCCTCTATCCCAACGGATTGCACCGGGACCGCATCCTGCCGGCCATCGAGCTGCTCAAGCAGAAGCTGGAAGTGATCAATGTCGACAACGGCACCGACTACCGTCAGCGCACGCTCACCCACATCGAGCTCTACCACGTTCCGCTTGACACACAGGCTGATGAGGCGATGGCGCGCGCGTTTGACGAACTGGCTGAAACGCGGGATGACGATCCCGTGATGCACATCGAATCGAGGGAAATCCGGGCGGTGCGCCGCGCCGGTGGGGTGATCTGGTTCGATTTCCGGACGCTCTGCGGCGGGCCGCGTTCCCAGAACGACTATCTGGAAATCGCCTCGCAGTTCCACACGGTGTTGCTGTCGAATGTGCCTCAGATGGCGGTGCGCCAGGCTTCAGAGGCCAGGCGTTTTACCTGGCTGGTCGATGTGCTGTACGACCGGCGGGTCACGTTGGTGATGTCAGCGCAGGTGGAGCCGGAGCAGCTCTACACCGAAGGACCGATGGCCCACGAGTTTCCGCGTACCGTCTCCCGGTTGCGTGAAATGCAGTCGGCGGAGTATCTCGCGCTTGAACACCGCCTGGTGGACACAGGGCTGACCTGAGTCCTGGACCGTTCACCAGAGCTTCCACCAAGGATCGTCCCGCCGCTTGAAGCCCTGGGCCAGGTAATCGCTGGTCGGGTAATTGCTCATCAACACACGGCGTGCGTCGTCACGCAATGGCGTCATGCCCAGTGCGTCGTAGCTTTGCACCAGGATGAATAGCGCCTCTTCCAGGGCGGGTGCTTGCGGATAATCCGTCAAAGCCTGCTGGGCCCGGCCAATCGCGGCGATGTGGGCTCCCCTCTGAAGGTAGTAACGCGCCACATGGACCTCGTACTGCGCCAGCGAGTTGACGATGTAGGCCATGCGGCTGCGCGCATCGGGCGTGTAACGTGAGTCAGGGAAGCGGGTGACCAGTTCACGGAAGGACTCGAACGAGCTTTTGGCCGCTTTCTGGTCGCGTTCAGACAGATCCTGTCGTGCGAGCGAGCCAAAGAGTCCCAGGTTGTCGTTGAAATTGACCAGTCCCTTGAGGTAGAGCGCGTAGTCCAGCGCCGGACTGGCCGGGTGCAGGCGGATGAACCGGTCCAGTGTGGCCAGAGCCTGTACCGGCTCTGCCGCTTTGTATTGTGCGTAGGCTTTGTCGAGCTGGGCTTGCTGGGCCAGCGGTGTGCCGGCAGCCCGGCCTTCGAGCTTTTCGTAGAGACCGATGGCCTTCTCGTATGCACCGGCGTTGCGCTCGTCAGAGGCTTCACTGTAGATGCGCTCAGGAGTCCAGCCGGCCGTCGGGTCCGCTGCCGGGGTACTGCTGCAGGCCGACAGACCCAGCGCGAGGGCAGTGCTGCACAGCGCCACAACCGATAATCTGGAACGACGCATCAGGGATACCTTTACAACAGGAACACGGGATTGAGCCGGAAAATTATATCGACGCACGACCCGGACGAGGGGGATGAGAGCAAGGTGGCCGCCCTGGACGGTATGGTGACGGGTGGGGACGATGGGGTGGCCGACGCCGAAACCGAGGTTCGCAGCTGCCGGCTGCCGGAACACATGCACGGCTGGCGTGCCGACAAGGCCCTGGCCCTGCTGATTCCGGAATTTTCCCGTTCGTATATCCAGCAGCTCATGGCAGAGGGTGCGGTGCGTCAGGGCGATCACCTTGTGCACAAACCGGCCACACGCCTGTTTGCTGGCACCTGGCTGCAGGTCGAGTTGCGCCCCACGCCACAGGCGATGGCTTTCGTGCCGCAGGCCATGGCGCTGCAGGTGGTGTTCGAGGATGCCGACCTGCTGGTGATCCACAAGCCCGCTGGCCTGGTCGTGCACCCAGCCCCCGGACACTGGAGCGGAACGTTGCTCAACGGCTTGCTGGCCTACCATCCGGGGGCGGCCCGGCTGCCGAGGGCAGGCATCGTACACCGGCTGGACAAGGACACTTCGGGGCTGATGCTGGTGGCCAAAAGCCGCATCGCCATGGATGCGCTCGTGCGGGCCATTGCTGCCCGCGACGTGAGCCGGGAATACCTGGCCCTGGCGCATGGGCTCTGGCGAGGCGGGGCAGAAGTACTGGTGGATCAGTCGCTCGGTCGCGATCCGCACCACCGTTTGCGCATGGCCGTCCTGGGGAGCCTATCGAATGGAGCCAAACCCGCTCAGACCACCATTCGTCTTCTGGCGGGCACTGCACGGCACAGTCTCGTGCTGTGCAAGCTGCACACCGGGCGCACCCACCAGATCCGCGTTCACATGGCCTGGCTGGGCCACCCACTGGTGGGGGACAGCACGTATGGGGGCAAGGCGGAGCTCGGGCTGCAGCGCCAGGCCCTGCACGCTGCCCGTTTGCGCCTTGCGCACCCGGTCAGCGGCGTGCCGCTGGCCTTTGCTGCGCCGCTGCCGGATGACTTTCGGCAAGGTCTTGACCAGGCGGGGCTCCAGTACAATGACCCATGGGCGGACTGAAGTGGCTCAGTCCGCAGCGGTTTTTCCTGCCACCCTCGCTGCCCGTCGTTGCCACAAGACGCAAGCGGGCCTCTTTCGGTTGCCATCGTGCAGCGCCCATGCTGCGCGGTGACCCTGTCGGGGCGACGCGGAAGCGGTCGCCTGTCCGTTGATCGGCCTTGCGCGGGCCCCTGACCCCAACACGCCATGAACACCACGGATGCCTGCCGCGTCCTCGAGACTGCCCTGATCTGTGCCCAGCAGCCCCTGTCCGTGCGCGATATGACGGTGCTGTTCGATGGCGAGCTGGCCCCGGATACGCTCAAGACACTGCTGTCCGACCTGCAGCTCGAATGGGCCGCCCGTGGGGTTGAGCTGGTTCACGTGGCCAGTGGCTGGCGTTTTCAGAGTCGTCCTGAGATGCGTGTGTTTCTCGACCGGCTCAACCCTGAAAAGCCCCCACGCTACTCACGGGCCACGCTTGAGACACTGGCCATCATTGCCTATCGCCAGCCGGTCACCCGTGGCGACATGGAAGACATTCGGGGTGTGACGATCAATTCGATGATCCTCAAACAGCTCGAAGACCGGGGCTGGATCGAGGTGATCGGTCACCGAGAAACCGTTGGTCGCCCCGCGCTGTTTGCAACCACGCGGCAGTTTCTGGACGATTTGGGTCTTGACTCGCTGGACCAGCTGCCATTGCTGGATGGAACGGATGCGCAGGCATCCGCGCTCGGGAGCCTGGACTTTGAAGCCCTGTCCGGCCCGGCCGATGCCGGAGTGTCGGCCGGTGCAGTGGATGCGATCACCGCCGATACCCATACCCTGGCCATGCCCTTTGACGAACCGGCGCCTTCGCGTGCGCCAGAGGAACCCCATGAACAAGCGTCCGATCCCTCGGCCTGAAGCATCGTCTGTCGCGTTGCCCGATGACGCGGCACCGGCGGCGGACCACCCGCAGGCCGTCACCGATTCGGCCATGCTGCGCTTTGACGATGTGGTCAGTGGCGCCTACGACACAGAACCCGAACAGCCCGTGGTGCCGGCCAAGCGTGTGCTCGCACCCGAGGCGGAGTCGCCGAAGCTGCACAAGGTGCTGGCGCAGGCCGGTCTGGGCTCACGACTGGAAATGGAGCAAATGATTCTGGAGGGGCGCATCTCGGTGAATGGCGAGCCGGCGCACGTGGGCCAACGCATCCAGTATGGCGATGTGATCAAAATCAATGGCAAGCCGGTACGTGTGCGGATGACGCCTCCGCGCCCGCGAGTGTTGGCCTATCACAAGCCTGCTGGCGAGGTGGTGTCTCATGATGATCCGCAAAACCGTCCTTCTGTGTTCCGTCGACTGCCGCGTCTGCAACACGGCAAATGGCAGTCGGTGGGGCGTCTGGACCTCAACACGGAGGGACTGCTGCTGTTCACCGATTCCGGGGAACTGGCGAACCGTCTGATGCATCCCCGGTTTGGGCTGCAGCGCGAGTACGCGGTGCGTGTCCTCGGAGCCCTGTCCAAGGAGGAAAAACAGCGGCTGCTCGACGGCGTGCTGCTGGAGGACGGGCAGGCGCAGTTCGCCTCCATTGAGGACGGCGGCGGCGAGGGTGCGAACTGCTGGTACCGCGTGACCATCGGCGAAGGGCGCAACCGCGAGGTGCGCCGCATGTTTGAAGCGGTGGGCCATGCGGTCAGTCGCCTCATTCGCATCCGCTATGGCGCCATGCTGCTGCCACGAGGTTTGCGTCGCGGGGCTTGGATCGAACTGGATGATCGGGATGTGGAGCGACTGGGCCATGCCGCTGGTCTCGAACCCAGTGACGGAGGTGATCGGCCCGCCGCCGCTCCACGGGGTCGCGCGACCGGTCGAAACGCATCGGACCGCGGGCAGGGACCTCGTGCATCACTGCCCAAGGCGTCCGAGCGCGGGCGTCGGCCAGGGGCGGGCGGTCGCGGGGACAGTGCCAGCCTTTGGGACAAGGCGGCTGGCAAGCCCCGCCAGCCCGGGAGCGGCCGGACGTCTGCTGCCCTGTCCGGTTCGCCGCGGCCTGACCCGGTGAAAACCAGTGATGGCTACATCGGTCGGGACGCTCTCCAGCGCCGGCGTGACCAGGCGCCGCGTCGGGGTGCCGGTCCGTCTGGAACGGTTCGTCGCAAGGGGCGCTGAACCACTGCTTTCGCATTCCCAATGTAGAATCAAAGGCTTTGCGAATCCACGCAAGAACCTTGTTTGAACCCAGTATTGACAGGACCACCATGGCCATCGAACGCACCCTCTCCATCATCAAACCCGACGCCGTCGCCAAGAACGTGATCGGCCAGATTTACGCCCGTTTCGAAGCCGCTGGTCTGAAGGTTGTGGCCGCCAAGATGGCCCATCTGTCGCGTCGCGAAGCCGAGCAGTTCTACGCTGTTCACAAGGAGCGCCCCTTCTTCAAGGATCTGGTGGATTTCATGATCTCCGGCCCGGTGATGATCCAGGCTTTGGAAGGGGAAGGCGCCATCCTGAAAAACCGTGATCTGATGGGGGCCACCGATCCCAAGAAAGCTGCACCGGGGACCATCCGCGCCGACTTCGCCGACAGCATTGATGCCAATGCCGTTCATGGCTCTGACGCTCCTGAAACCGCAGCCGTGGAAGTGGCCTTTTTCTTCCCCGGCATGAACGTGTATTCGCGCTAAGCGGCGCGCATACCATGTCATGACGGCCAACCTGCTCGATCTCGACCTCGAGGGCTTGGCCGCTTTCTGCGAACAGCTGGGCGAAAAGCGTTTCCGCGCCGTCCAGCTGTTTCGCTGGATTCATCAAAAAGGGGCAGCGCGTTTTGACGAGATGACCGATCTCGCCAAAAGTCTGCGTGAAAAGCTGCCCTCGGTCTGTACCATCTCCGGCCTTTCGGTGCTCTCGCGTCAGGATTCGGCCGACGGCACCATCAAGTGGCTGTTTGATGTGGGTGACGGCAACGCCGTCGAGACGGTCTTCATTCCTGAAGACGATCGTGGCACGCTGTGCATATCCTCGCAGGCCGGCTGTGCCGTGGGATGCCGCTTCTGCTCCACCGGGCACCAGGGCTTTTCACGCAATCTCACCACCGCAGAAATCCTCGCTCAGCTGTGGCATGCCGAGCACTTTCTTCGCCGCCACCTGAAGTCTGCAGACCGTGTGATCACCAATGTCGTGATGATGGGCATGGGGGAGCCCCTGCAGAATTACAGCGCGCTGGTACCGGCTCTGCGTGTGATGCTTGATGACCATGGTTATGGCCTTTCTCGGCGTCGTGTCACGGTGTCCACGTCCGGCGTGGTGCCCATGATCGACCGCCTGGCCAGAGACTGTCCGGTCGCACTGGCGGTCTCGCTCCATGCCCCGAGCGACGCCCTGCGTGACATGCTCGTTCCGCTCAATCGCAAGTACCCCATCGCGGAACTGCTTGACGCCTGCCTGCGCTACTTGCCGGCAGCGCCGCGCGACTTCATCACGTTCGAATACTGCATGCTCGATGGCGTGAATGACCAGCCCGAGCACGCGCGTCAGTTGCTTGATGTGCTGCAGCGGCACGGCGGTCGAGGTGTGCCCTGCAAGATCAACCTGATTCCGTTCAATCCCTTTCCCGATGCCGGTCTGCGGTGTTCACCGCGTACGGCGGTGCTTCAGTTCGCGCGACTCCTCAGTGAAGGCGGTCTGGTGACCACTGTGCGCAAGACCCGCGGGGACGACATTGACGCAGCCTGCGGACAGTTGGCCGGGGACGTGCTGGACCGGACCGGTGCTGCCCGCCGACTCGCCTTGCGCCGGGGCAGTGAGCAACCGGTCCATTTCACCGGCGTGGCCAGAGGTGCATCCCGGGAGCCGCGCGCATGATGAGGCTCGCCATGCCGTCTTTACCGCGTGGTGACGGACTGGGCCACCTGTGGGGGATGGCGCTGCTGCTGGGTCTGGCGTCCAGCCTGTCGGGGTGTGCCGTAGGTGCAGGCGGTGAACAAGGGCCAGCGGCATGGCACTCTCCGGCGCCGACGGCCGACGCCGAGCTTACGGATGCGCGTCAGCGTGCGCGCATCCGACTGGAGCTCGCCTCGGCTTATTTCGAGCGCGGGCAGACGGCGGTTGCGCTTGAGGAGATCCAACGGGCACTCGCTTCCGACCCAGCGTACGGACCGGCCCATGTGCTGCGGGGTTTGGTGCACATGCGTCTGGATGAGCCTGCACGGGCGCAGGACAGCTTCCATCGGGCGCTGTTGATCGATCCGCGGGACGCCGACGCTTTGCACAACCTGGGCTGGCTGCAGTGTCAGCAAGGGCATTACACCGACGCATTGGCCTTGTTTGAGCGGGCGCTGCGCAGTCCGCTTTACGAAGGCTCTGCCAAGACGCTGATGGCAGAGGGTATTTGCTTGATGCGCATGGATCGCTGGCAGGAGGCTGAGGACCGCCTGGCCAAGGCCCATGAGCTGGATGCTGTCCATCCGGTCATTGGCTACAACCTCGCGGTTCTGCTCTACAAGCGCGGGGACTATTCCCGGGCGCAGCTTCACGTCCACCGTCTCAACCGCTCGGCGATGGCGAATGCCGAGACCCTTTGGCTCGGTATCCGGGTGGAGCGTCGCCTGAACCAGACCGACGCCATGGAACAGTTGGCCCTGCAGCTGTCGCGTCATTTCCCGGCATCAAGACAGTGGGCTGCATACCAGCGTGGAGCATTTGATGAGTGAAGAACCGAATTTGGAATGGACAGCACAGGCGCAGGACAGTGCTCCTGTGCAACCCGAACAGCGCTCGCTGCTGCGAGAGGCGCGTGAGGCTTCCCAGCAGGACATTGGCGTGCTGGCTGCGGCACTCAAAGTACCCGTGAAAAAACTCGAAGCCCTCGAGGCCGGGCGCTACGAAGACCTTCCCGGGTTGACCTTCGCCCGTGCCCTGGCCTCAGGTGCGTGTCGGCAACTGAAGATCGATCCAGCGCCGGTGCTTGCACAGATTCCGGCTGCCGTCACCCCGGTGCTGGGAGATTCGTCCCAGAACATCAACGAGCCGTTCAAAACGCCCCGTGACGTGATGGTTCCGGGCGCTGCTGTGCGCTGGCTCAGGCGACCGGTCGTCCTGGTGGTGATGGTGTTGTTGCTGGGGGCGCTGTTGCTGTATGTGTGGCCGCAAACGCCCTCGGCGCAAGAGCCCGTCGCGTTGGCCGGCAACCCGGCGGTTTCCCAGGATGCCCGGGACGTCCAGGGTTCCGTGCCAGTTGTGTCCGATGCCCTCGTGGTGGCCGCATCGCAGCCCGTGGTGACACGGTCCGAAAACCCGGCTGCGTCACAGGTCACACCGGCGCCGCCGGCAGGGCAAGGCCAGGGGCTGCTCAGCTTGTCGGCCACCGGTGAGTCCTGGGCGGAGGTTCTGGGCAGCAAGGGTGAGGTGCTGCTGCAGCGTGTGCTCAAGACCGGGGAAGTGGTGACATTTTCAAGCGCGCCGCCATACACGGTGGTCATCGGCCGCGCCGATGCCGTGCAGGTCAGTGTGAGGGGCGCTTCGTGGGATACCGCTCCGTACACACGCAACAGCGTGGCACGCTTCGAGGTGAAATGACCATGAGTGCTCCCAACGCCAGTGCAGATGTTCAGCCCATTGCGCTGGGCGAGGCCAGGGCGCGCCGCTCGCTTCAGGGCGTGGTGGTCTGGGGCGCCAACCGCGTGTCGGTGGGCGGCAGCGCGCCGGTGCGCGTGCAGTCCATGACCAACACTGACACCGCTGACGCCATCGGCACGGCGATCCAGGTCAAGGAGCTGGCGCTGGCCGGCTCGGAGCTGGTGCGCATCACGGTCAACAACGACGAAGCCGCCGCGGCCGTTCCGCACATCCGCGAACAGCTCGACCGCATGGGCATCAGCGTGCCGCTGATCGGTGACTTCCACTACAACGGCCACAAGCTGCTCAGCGACCATCCGGCCTGCGCAGAGGCGCTGTCCAAGTACCGCATCAACCCCGGTAACGTGGGCAAAGGCGAGAAGGGTGACCGCCAGTTTGCCCAGATGGTCGAAATCGCCGCACGCCACGACAAGGCCATCCGCATCGGCGTCAACTGGGGCAGCCTCGACCAGGAATTGCTGGCCCGTCTGATGGACCAGAACGCGCGGCGTGCGAAGCCTTGGGAAGCGCGCCAGGTCATGTACGAGGCGCTGATCACCTCGGCGCTCGAATCGGCTGCGCAAGCCGAAGCCCTGGGCCTGAGGCGCGAGCAGATCACACTATCGTGCAAGGTCAGTGGCGTGCAGGATCTGATTGCCGTGTACCAGGAACTGGCACAGCGTTGTGACAACCCGCTGCACCTAGGCCTGACCGAGGCCGGCATGGGTACCAAGGGCACCGTGGCGTCCGCTGCGGCGCTGTCCGTGCTGTTGCAGCAAGGCATTGGCGACACCATCCGCGTCTCGCTCACCCCGCAACCGGGTGAAGCGCGCACGCAGGAGGTGGTGATCGCCTCCGAAATCCTGCAGTCGCTGGGGCTGCGCGTGTTCGTGCCCAGCGTTACCGCCTGCCCGGGCTGTGGCCGCACCACCAGCACCACCTTCCAGGAACTGGCCAAACAGATCGACGACTACCTGCGCGCCTCCATGCCGGTCTGGCGCAGCCGTTACCCCGGTGTCGAAGGCCTGAAGGTGGCGGTCATGGGTTGCATCGTCAACGGTCCGGGCGAGAGCAAGCATGCCGATATCGGCATCAGCCTGCCCGGCACCGGCGAAGCACCGGCAGCGCCAGTGTTCATCGATGGTCAGAAAGCGATGACGCTGCGGGGCGAAGGCATTGCGACCGAGTTCCAGCAGATCGTCGACCAGTACATCCAAAAACGATTCGGTGCGGCGGGCTGAGCCCATCCCGACACCGACCCACACCTCATGGCTGAAAAACTCAGTGCCGTCAAAGGCATGAACGACATTGCTCCTCCCGTGTCCGCGCACTGGGAGTGGCTCGAAGACAAGCTGCGCACACTGATGCAGCGCTACGGATACCGCAACCTGCGCACGCCCATCGTGGAGCCGACCGCGCTGTTCATCCGCGGACTGGGCGAGGTGACCGACATTGTCGAGAAGGAGATGTACTCCTTCGAAGACCGGCTCAACGGCGAGCAGCTGACCCTGCGCCCGGAGAACACCGCCGGCGTGGTGCGCGCGGCCGTGGAGCATTCGCTGTTGTACGACGGGGGCAAGCGCCTGTACTACATGGGCGCGATGTTCCGGCATGAGCGCCCGCAGCGCGGCCGCTACCGCCAGTTTCACCAGTTCGGCGCCGAGGCGCTGGGATTTGCCGGTCCGGATGTGGACGCCGAACTGATCGTCCTGGCCTGCGACCTCTGGGCCGAGCTGGGCCTGGAAGGCATCGAGCTGGAGCTCAACAGCCTGGGCCAGCCCGCCGAACGGCAGGCCCACCGGCAGGCGCTGATCGCCTACCTAGAAGCTCACGCCGACCAGCTGGACGAAGACGCCCGGCGACGCTTGCACAGCAACCCGCTGCGCATCCTGGACACCAAGAACCCGGCCATGCAGGAGCTGGTCAACGGTGCACCGCGCCTGATGGACCACCTGGGCGAAGCCTCGCTGGACCATTTCAACCGTCTGCGCGCTTTGCTCGATGCGCAGGGCATCGCCTATCGCATCAACCCGCGCCTGGTGCGCGGCATGGATTACTACAACCTCAGCGTGTTCGAATTTGTCACCACGCAGCTGGGATCGCAAGGAACGGTTTGCGCTGGCGGACGTTATGACGGGCTGTTCGAGCAGATCGGTGGCAAGGCAGCGCCTGCCGTGGGCTGGGCACTGGGGATGGAACGCATTCTGGAGCTGCTCAAAGAGCAGGGCAAACTGCCCGTTCAGGTTGTGCCCGATGCCTATGCCGTGGTGCCCGACGCAGCAGCGCTGCCGCAGGTCATGACGCTGCTGCGCGAACTGCGGCGTTTGGGCATGAATGTTCAGATGCATGCCGCAGGCCCCGATGGCATGGGCAGCATGAAGTCCCAGTTCAAGAAGGCTGACGGCAGCGGCGCCCGCTTTGCACTTATCTTTGGCGAGCAGGAGCTCGCACAGGGGATGGTGGCGGTCAAGCCGCTGCGGGCTGCGGCTGACGGTACGGTAGGCCCACAGAGTCTGCAAAATCTGTCAAAGCCCGCTGCTTGGGTCATGCCGCTCCTGGCGACCCGCTGAAGGTCTCCCCACCTACAATCGGACGATTCCGATTCCCGCAGACACATGGATTGACATGGCATCCCACCTTGACCTCGAAGAGCAGGAACAGATCGCGCAGCTCAAGCATTTCTGGGCGCAGTACGGCAACCTCATCACCTGGGTGCTGATTGTTGTTCTGGGCGCCTTTGCGGCCTGGAACGGCTGGAGCTACTGGCAGCGTGGGCAGGCGGTCAAGGCTTCCGCGATGTACGACGAAATGGCTCGTGCAGCGTCCAGCGGCGACGCCAATCGTGTCCGGCAGGCGCTGTCCGACATTCAGGGCGGCTTCAGTGGCAGCGCGTTTGCTGACCAGGCAGCTTTGCTCGCAGCCAAAACCCTGGCCGATGGCGGTCAGGAAGCGGCGGCCCGCGCTGCTTTGCAGTGGGTGGCTGACCAGTCCGCCGATGACGCCTACCGCGCACTGGCCCGGTTGCGGCTGGCCGGACTGGATATCCAGGCCCAGGCGTACGAACAGGCGCTGCAAACCTTGAAGGCACCGGTGCCCAAGGCCTTTGAGGCCTTGGTGTCGGACCGCCGAGGGGATGTCTATATGGCCCAGGGCAAGCCGCAGGAGGCACGTCAACAGTACGAATCTGCCTGGCGTTCCTTCGCTGCGCAAAGCGATTACCGCAACCTTGTCGAGGTCAAGCTCGCCGCTCTCGGTGTGGACGTGAATCGCCTGGGCGTGTCGGTGGAGGCTGTCCGTTGAAACCCTTCCTCCGTCTTTGCAGCGTCGCCGTGGTGGTGGCGCTGGGTGCCTGCTCTTCCACGCCCGAGAAGCCGCGTCCTGCCGAGTTGCCGCCTGCTGCGACCACGATGGTCTTTCGACAGGCTTGGGTGGTGCAGGTCGGTGCCTCCCCGGTCGGCGTGTTTCCGCGCACGGTACGTGACCAGGTATTGCTGGTGGGGGCGAGCGGTCAAGCCGTGTTGGCGCTCGATGCTGACAGCGGCCAGGAGCGCTGGAGGGTAGCCCTGACCTCTCCGGTCGCCGCTGGGGTGGGAAGCGATGGCGATGCGGTGGCCGTGGTCACCCGCGAAAACGAATTGGTGGTCATGGGCGCTGGCGAGGTGCGCTGGCGTCAGCGCCTGACCGCGGCGGCGCACACCGCGCCGTTGGTGGCCGGGCGGCGCGTGTTCGTCCTGACGGCCGATCGGACCGTGCAAGCCTTCGACGGTGAAACAGGACGGCGCCTGTGGTCTCAGCCTCGCACCGGTGAACCCTTGGTGCTGGCGCAACCGGGGGTGTTGCTCGCAGTGGGCGATACCCTGGTGGTGGGGCAGGCCGGTCGGCTGGTGGGCCTCAATCCCCTGAGTGGCGCGGTCCGATGGGAAGCGCCAGTGGCCACGGCCAGGGGGACCAACGAAGTCGAACGGCTGGTGGATCTGGTGGGGCCCGCCAGCCGCCAGGACAGCACGGTCTGCGTCAGGGCGTACGCCAGCGCGGTGGGCTGTGTGGACGCTCAGCGCGGTATGGCGCAGTGGTCGCGTCCCGCGCTCGGATCGGTCGGTCTGGCTGGCGATGAGCGTGTGCTCTTCGGTGTGGAGTCCGATGGTCGCGTGTTGGCCTGGCAGCGCGCCAGCGGGGAACAGATCTGGGCCGTGGACCGCTTCAAGTACCGTGACCTGGGCGCTCCCGCCGTGCTAGGCGGCGCAGTGGTCATGGGCGATCGCACGGGACTGGTTCACCTGGTCTCTCGTGACGCGGGCACGGACATGGCCCGTCTGTCCACCGACGGCTCGCCGGTTCTGGCGCCGCCGCTGCTGGTCGGCTCGACCCTGGTGGTGCAGACGCGCAATGGTGGCGTGTTCGCCTGGCGTCCGCAATAAACAATGGGTGCCGGCCGTTGCCGGCACTGGAAATGGAGCGTTTCGTGAAACCCGTCATCGCCCTGGTGGGCAGGCCCAATGTGGGCAAGTCCACCCTGTTCAATCGCCTGACGGGAACGCGGGATGCCATCGTGGCCGATTTCGCCGGTCTCACGCGCGACCGGCATTACGGCAACGGTCGCCTGGGCAAGCGCGAATTCATCGTCATCGACACCGGTGGATTCGAGCCCACGGCGGAGTCGGGCATCTACCAGGAAATGGCCAAGCAGACGCGGCAGGCGGTGGCCGAGGCAGACGTCGTGATCTTCGTCGTCGACGCGCGTGGCGGTTTGAGTGCCCAGGACCATGACATCGCCCAGTACCTTCGCAAGCTGGGAAAACCCACTCTGCTGGTGGCCAACAAGGCCGAAGGCATGAAGGAGGGGGCCCAGCTGGTCGAGTTCTATGAGCTGGGCCTGGGTGAGGTGATGCCGGTCTCCAGTGCCCATGGTCAGGGCGTGCGCTCCATGCTGGAGTCCGCGCTGCAGGCCATACCGGGCTGGTCGGCTGAAGACGAAGAAGGTGTTTCGGACGAAGAGGGGGTCATCCGTCTGGCGGTGGCCGGCCGGCCCAATGTCGGCAAGTCAACCTTGATCAACGTCTGGCTTGGCGAGGAGCGGCTGGTGGCTTTTGACATGCCGGGTACCACCCGTGATGCCATCACTGTTCCGTTGGAGAAAAACGGTCAGAAGTACGAGCTTATTGACACGGCCGGTCTGCGTCGCAAAGGCAGAGTCTTCGAGGCCATCGAAAAGTTCTCGGTGGTCAAGACGTTGCAGGCCATTGAAAGTGCGCATGTCGTACTGCTCCTGCTCGATGCCACCCAGGGCGTGACCGATCAGGATGCCCATATTGCCGGCTACATCCTGGAGAGTGGCCGGGCGGTGGTGATCGCGATCAACAAGTGGGACGCCGTCGATGCATACCAACGTGAGCAGGTGGAGCGGCAGATCGAAAACCGCCTGTCATTTCTGAAATTTGCTCCGCTGCACCTGATCTCAGCCAAAAAACGGCAGGGTTTGGGCCCGGTCTGGAAATCCATCAACCAGGCGCGTGCCGCAGCCATGCGCAAGATGTCCACGCCAGTGCTGACCCGCTTGCTGCAGGAGGCGGTCGCTTTCCAGTCTCCGCCCAAGAGCGGCATGTTCCGTCCGAAGATGCGCTATGCCCACCAGGGTGGCATGAACCCGCCGGTGATTGTTGTGCATGGGAACTCGCTTGAGCATGTGCCGGAGGTGTACCGCCGTTTTCTGGAAGGACGTTTTCGCAAGGCGTTCGATTTGGTGGGTACGCCTTTGCGCATCGAGTTCAAGACCTCTGCCAACCCCTACAAGGACCCTGATTGAGGGCCTGGCGCACCGGCGCGGTGACGGGCCCTGTGGTATGGTGCAC
Source organism: Hydrogenophaga sp. (assembly GCA_046074205.1). GTDB lineage: Bacteria > Pseudomonadota > Gammaproteobacteria > Burkholderiales > Burkholderiaceae_C > Hydrogenophaga. The sequence goes on along the minus strand of JBJTNV010000034.1, from coordinate 17,000 downwards.
GCCCTATCAACTTTTTGAACACGGAGCATATCGTGAGCAACAACAAAGGCCAGCTTTTGCAAGACCCGTTCCTGAACCAGCTGCGTCGCGAGCACGTTCCGGTCTCGATTTATCTGGTCAACGGGATCAAACTGCAGGGCCAAATCGAGTCTTTCGACCAGTACGTTGTGTTGCTGCGCAACACCGTGACCCAGATGGTCTACAAGCACGCCATCTCCACCATCGTGCCAGGCCGTCCGGTCCAGTTCTCTGTTGCGTCTTCTGACGACGAGGCTGCCTGACCCGTTGCGCTTTTCCTTCCCTGTCGTGCTGCGTCGGCGACCGCTGACCTGATTTGAACCTGCCCGCCATCCCCAATACCACCTCCCCCTCGGTCATCCTGGTCGGGGTGGATTTTGGTGTGTCGCACTTCGACAGCGACCTTGAGGAGCTTGGCCTCCTGGCCCAGACGGCTGGCTTTGTGGTGGCCGACCGCATCACGTGCAAACGGCGTGCGCCGGATCCGGCACTGTTTGTGGGTTCGGGCAAGGCTGACGAAATCAAACTCATGGCGCAGTCTGCGGGTGCGAGTGAAGTGCTGTTTGACCAGGCGCTCAGCCCGGCACAACAGCGCAACCTGGAGCGCGTCATCGGCCTGCCCGTCAATGACCGAACGTTGTTGATCCTCCAGATCTTCGCCCAGCGCGCCCGCAGTCATGAAGGCAAGCTGCAGGTGGAACTGGCGCGACTGCAGTACCTGGCCACACGTCTCGTGCGCCGCTGGACCCACCTGGAACGGCAAAGCGGTGGCATTGGCTTGCGCGGCGGACCGGGTGAAACCCAGATCGAACTGGACCGCCGCATGATCAACGAAGCGGTCAAGCGGACCAAGGAGCGGCTGGACAAGGTCAAGAAGCAACGGGCCACCCAACGCCGCCAGCGCGATCGCCGGGAGGCTTTCACCATCTCGCTGGTGGGGTACACCAACGCGGGAAAATCTTCCCTGTTCAATGCCCTGGTCAAGGCCCGTGCCTATGCTGCAGACCAACTGTTTGCAACGCTGGACACCACCACGCGCCAGCTCTACCTGGGAGAGGCAGGGCGCTCCGTGTCACTGTCCGACACCGTTGGTTTCATTCGCGATTTGCCGCACGGACTGGTGGAGGCTTTTGCGGCCACGCTGCAGGAGGCGGTGGATGCGGACCTGCTGCTGCACGTCGTGGATGCATCCAACCCGGCGCACCAGGAGCAGATCGACTCAGTGATGGCGGTGCTCAACGATATCGGCGCCGCCGACATACCGCAGGTGCTGGTATTCAACAAACTCGACGCCCTGACGCCGGCCCAAGTGCCCCATGTTTTGTGCGATGCGATGGAACTGCAAGGTCGGTCGGTGACTCGGATCTTTGTGAGCGCCCGCACGGGTGCCGGTCTGGCTGAGCTGCGGCGACTGCTGGCCGAACGGGTTGGCGCCGCTTCTGTACCCCAAGTCCCCGGTGTGCAGGGGGCGTTGGCTGGTGTGTGAATGGAATGGCCCTGATTGGGCACAATGCGCTGCTTATGGATCGAATGATTGATCGTCACATGGATGCCCATCTGCAATCTCCCAGCCCCGACACCGCGTTGAACCGGCTCACCCACAGCCGGCCCTGGCAGCGTGTGCTTGGCGTGTTCAACCTGAACGACCCCCGCTGGGGGCGCGGTGAGGAAGACTCGCCGCGTCCTCCCGTACCGGAGCCGGGCGATGAGGTGCCGCGACAGCAGCCTCCCCGCTCCCAGCGTCCGCAAGGTCCGAACCAGGGACCGCCAGACCTGGATGAACTCTGGAGAGACTTCAACCGCAAGCTCGCAGGCCTGTTGGGCGGCAAGGGCGGAGGTGGTTCCGGACATGGCAGGGGGCAGGGCGGGTTCAACCCCAGTCCGAAGTCGACCGGCATCGGCATGGGGCTCATCGCCGGTGTCGTGGTGCTCGTCTGGCTGGGGACGGGCTTTTTCATCGTTCAGGAAGGCCAGCAGGCGGTCATCACGCAGTTCGGCCGCTATCACAGCACGGTCGGGGCGGGTTTTCAATGGCGTCTGCCCTATCCGGTGCAACGCCACGAGACGGTGTTTGTGACACAGCTGCGTTCGGTGGATGTGGGGCGGGACGCCATCGTGCCGGCCACGGGCCTGCGCGAATCGTCGATGCTCACCGAGGACGAGAACATCGTCGATATCAAGTTCGTGGTGCAGTACCGGCTCAAGGATGCCCGGGAATTCCTGTTCGAAAGTCGTGATCCCGATGCTGCCGTGGTCAAGGCAGCCGAGACCGCCGTGCGCGAGGTGGTGGGCAAGATGAGGATGGATGCCGTGCTGGCCGAGGAGCGTGACCAGATTGCGCCGCGTGTGCGCTCGCTGATGCAGACCATTCTGGACCGCTACAAGGTGGGCATCGACGTGGTGGGTGTTGCCCTGCAACAGGGTGGGGTTCGCCCGCCGGAGCAGGTGCAGGCAGCTTTTGATGACGTGCTCAAGGCCAGCCAGGAGCGTGACCGTGCCAAGAACGAGGCTGAGGCTTATGCCAATGACGTGGTACCACGTGCCCGCGGAGCCGCTTCCCGTCTGAAGGAAGAGGCGGAAGGTTACCGTGCCCGTATCGTGGCGCAGGCCGAGGGTGATGCGCAGCGCTTCCGGGCGGTGTTGACCGAGTACCAGAAAGCGCCTCAGGTGACGCGTGACCGCATGTACGTGGACACGATGAAAGAAGTGTTTGGCAACGTCACCAAGGTGATGGTCGATGCCAAGTCAGGCTCCAACCTTCTGTACCTGCCACTGGACAAAATCATGCAAATGACGGCACAGACCACGGCGGTACCGCCGGCGGCTGCCGCTGGCGCTGCGGTACCGGCGCCAGTCCCCGCGGCGTCACCCGCCAGCTCGAACAACAACGCCCGCTCCCGCGAGCGCGAAAGCCGCTGAGACAGGTCCCCACCATGAACAAACTGGGTTTTGCCATCTCCTCCCTGCTGGTCGCGCTGGCGCTGGCCAGCTCGATGCTTTTCGTTGTGGACCAGCGCCAGTTCGGCGTGCTGTTCCAGCTTGGCCAGATCAAACAGGTCGTCACTGAGCCGGGATTGAATTTCAAGCTGCCACCCCCGTTCCAGAACGTCTCTTACATCGACAAGCGGCTGCTGACACTCGAGAGCAACGACACCGAGCCGACCCTCACGGCAGAGAAGCAGCGCGTGGTCATCGACTGGTATGTGCGCTGGCGCATCAGCGATCCGCAGGCCTACATCCGCAACGTGGGTCTCAATGAAAGTGCCGGTGCCCTGCAGCTCAACCGTGTGGTGCGCAACTCTTTCCAGCAGGAAGTGAACAAACGCACCCTCAAGGAGTTGCTGGCCACCCAGCGCGAGCAGCTGATGGCCGATGTCAAGAAAGAGGTTCTCGAGGCTGTGCGAGGTGCCGACAAACCCTGGGGCATGGACGTGGTGGATGTGCGCATCACACGCGTGGACTACGCGGAAACGATCACCCGTTCGGTGTACGACCGCATGGAGGCCGAACGCAAGCGCGTGGCCAATGAACTGCGCTCGACCGGGTTTGCCGAAGGGGAAAAAATTCGCGCCGATGCCGATCGCCAGCGAGAGGTGATCGTGGCCGAAGCCTACCGCCAGGCCCAGACCGTCAAGGGTGAGGGCGATGCCAAGGCCGCTGCCGCCTACGCCGCAGCTTTTGGGCGTGACCCCGCGTTTGCACAGTTCTATCGAAGTCTGGAGGCCTACAAATCCAGTTTCGGGAGCAAGTCGGATGTCATGGTGGTCGATCCTTCGTCCGAATTTTTCAAGGCCATGCGCAGCAGTGGTGTGGGCAAGTGATGCCAGTGGGCAGGAGGTTGGCCGGTGGGTGATCTGCTCTGGTCGGCCATGGCCCTGGTGCTGATCTTCGAGGGACTGCTGCCCCTTGTTGCACCGCGTCTGTGGCGGCGTGTCTTCACGGAGATGCTCCGTCTGCAGGACGGGCAAATCCGCTTTTTCGGTCTCCTGTGCATGCTGGCCGGATGGCTGCTGTGGTCGGTCATGGGCTGACGCGCAGCCGCATTCATCGGGGGCTCAGCAGGCCCCGGTAAAATGCCGGTTTTAACAGCCTCCCCTTCATGCCCATGTCTGCCTGGGTCCTACCGGATCACATTGCCGATGTCTTGCCCTCAGAGGCGCGCCACATCGAAGAACTTCGCAGGGGCTTGCTGGACACTGCTCGCGGCTACGGCTATGAGCTCGTCATGCCGCCCCTGCTCGAACACCTGGAGTCATTGCTCACCGGGACCGGTGAAGCGCTGGACCTGCAAACTTTCAAGCTGGTGGACCAACTGTCCGGTCGCACGCTCGGGTTGCGCGCAGACAGCACACCCCAGGTTGCGCGCATCGATGCGCACCTGCTCAACCGCCAGGGTGTGGCCCGGCTGAGCTACTGCGGTCCGGTGGTGCACACGCGTATTGACCGTGCATTTGCCAGCCGGGAGCCCCTGCAATTCGGCGCCGAGATTTACGGCCATGCCGGTCGGGAAGCCGATCTGGAAACGCTCGAGCTTGCGCGCGCCTGTCTGACACAGGCGGGTGTGCAGGGCTTGCACTTGGACATGTCCGATGTGCGCGTCATCGATGCCGTGCTGGCGCCCGTGGCGCTGGAGGCCTCACGGGAACAGGCCATCCACGCGGCACTGGCCAGCAAGGATGTCGCGGCGTTGAACGCATTGGCGGCGCATCTGCCCGATCGTGTGCGCGAGGACCTGTGCGCCTTGCCTGGTCTGTTCGGCGGTGTCGATGTGATCGATCGGGCCCGTCTCATCCTGGCACCGTCGGCTGCGCTGACCGAGGCGCTGGACGGACTGGCCTGGCTGGCGGCCCAGGTGCAGGACATGAGCGTCTCCATCGACCTGGCCGACCTGCGGGGTTACGCCTATTACACCGGCATGCGTTTTGCCGTGTTCGCCCAAGGGCGGCAGGGCGAGGCGGTGGAACTGGCCCGGGGTGGCCGGTACGACGAGGTGGGTGCGGTCTTCGGTCGCAAGCGCCCGGCGGTGGGCTTCAGTCTGGACCTCAAGGAGCTGGTGTCGGCCGTGGCACCCCGTCCGCTGGAGGGGGCCATTCGCGCGCCCTGGGGCATGGATGCCGGTTTGCGCGATGCCATCGCCCGGTTGCGTGCATCCGGCAACACCGTGGTGTGTGTGCTGCCCGGTCATGAACACGAAGTGGACGAGTTCGACTGTGATCGCGAACTCGTGCAGGTGCCGCCCGAGGGTGGTGTCTGGACCCTGAAGAACCTGTAATTTCTCTCCCCAAAACGGAATCCGCAGATGACGAAGAACAGCAGCGCCGTGGTCGCCGGGCGCAACGTGGTGGTGGTCGGTACCCAGTGGGGTGATGAGGGCAAGGGCAAGCTGGTCGACTGGCTGACCGAGACCGCGCAGGGCGTGGTGCGTTTCCAGGGCGGCCACAACGCGGGCCACACCCTGGTGATCAATGGCGTCAAGACGGCGCTGCACCTGATCCCCAGCGGCATCATGCGCGCCGGCGTGAAGTGCTACATCGGCAACGGTGTGGTGCTGTCGGTGGGCAAGCTGTTCGAGGAAATCGCGGGCCTGGAGAAGGCTGGCGTCGAAGTGCGGTCGCGTCTGCGCGTGAGCGAGGGCTGCCCGCTGATCCTGCCGTTCCACGCCGCGATCAACGTGGCCCGTGAAGCCGCCAAGGTCAAGGCCGGCGCCGAGAAGATCGGCACCACCGGCCGCGGCATCGGCCCAGCCTATGAAGACAAGATCGCCCGCCGCGCGCTGCGTGTGATGGACCTGAAGTACCCCGAGCGTTTCGCCACCAAGCTGCGCGAGCTGCTGGCCCTGCACAACCACGTACTCAAGACCTGGCTGCACTCGGCCGACATGGCCTGGGACGAGAAGACCCTGTCCTACATGAAGGACGGCGAGATCCAGTTCGAGCCGGTGTACGCCGAAGCCATGGCCCAGGCCGAGCAGCTCAAGCCCATGATCGCCGACGTCTCGCGCGAGCTCAACGCAGCCCACAAGGCCGGCGTCAACCTGCTGTTCGAAGGTGCTCAGGGCACGCTGCTGGACATCGACCATGGCACCTATCCGTTTGTCACGTCCAGCAACTGCGTGGCCGGTAACGCGGCCGCCGGTGCCGGTGTCGGCCCCAACCTGCTGCACTATGTGCTGGGCATCACCAAGGCCTATTGCACCCGCGTCGGTGGCGGCCCGTTCCCGACCGAACTCGAATGGGACAAGGAAGGCACGCCTGGCTGGCACATGAGCACGGTGGGCGCCGAGCGCGGCACCACCACCGGCCGCGCCCGCCGTTGCGGCTGGTTTGACGCAGCCCTGCTCAAACGTTCGGCCCAGGTCAACGGCCTGACCGGTCTGTGCATCACCAAGCTGGACGTGCTCGATGGCCTGACCGAACTCAAGCTCTGCACCGGTTACGAACTGGATGGCGAAGTCATCGACATCCTGCCCGCCGGTGCCGACGAGATCGCGCGCTGCAAGCCCATCTACGAAACCCTGTCGGGCTGGACCGAGACCTCCGTGGGTGCCACGCGCTACGAAGACCTGCCCGTCAACGCCCAGAAATACCTGGACCGCATCCAGGAAACGACAGGTGTGCCGATCCACGTGGTGTCTACCAGCCCGGACCGCGACCACACCATCCTGATCCAGCATCCGTACCACGCCTGATGCTGCCAGCGCAGGCGCTGAGTCAGAATCCAGATTCCCAACCCCACCCGGAGCCCCCATGCTGACCGAAGACGGCAAACACCTCTACGTGTCCTACGACGAGTACCACAACCTCATCGAGAAGCTCGCGCTCAAGGTGTACCAGTCGGGCTGGGCGTTCGACACCATCCTGTGCCTGGCGCGGGGCGGCATGCGCCCGGGCGACATCCTCTCGCGCATCTTCGACAAGCCGCTGGCCATCATGTCCACCAGCTCCTACCGCGCCAATGCGGGCACCTTGCAGGGACATCTGGACATTGCGCGCTACATCACGACGCCCAAAGGTGAAATCGCCGGCCGTGTCCTGCTGGTGGATGACCTGGCCGACTCCGGGCATACCCTGAACGCGGTCATTGACACGCTCAAGAATCACTACAAACCGATCACCGAGCTTCGCAGCGCGGTCATCTGGACCAAGCAGGTGTCCGTGTTCACGCCTGACTATTCGGTGGAGTTTCTGCCGACGAACCCCTGGATTCACCAGCCTTTCGAGAGCTACGACAACCTGCGCCCCCAGCAACTGCTCGAAAAGTGGAAGCTGTGAGCGATCTCGCCACCCAGCTCATTCACCACCCCTACCGTCCGCCGGCCGGTTTCGACGCTGTCGCACCAGGCGTCCACAAGGCGTCGACGGTGATCTTCCCCAATGTCCATGCCCTGCGCACGCAGGAATGGAAGGACAAGAGCGGCTACACCTACGGTTTGCACGGCACGCCCACCAGCTTCACACTGGAGGAACGTGTTGCCACGCTCGAAGGCGGGCGTTTCTGCGTGCTGGCCCCCAGCGGTTTGTCGGCCGTCAGCCTGGTGGACATGGCCCTCCTGCAGCAGGGCGATGAGCTGCTGATTCCCGACAACGCCTATGGCCCGAACAAGGCCTTTGCCGGTGTTGAGCTCAGGCGCTGGGGCATCCACCACCGCTTTTATGACCCGCAGGACCCCGCCGACCTGACAGCGCAGATCACCCCGGCCACGCGTCTCGTCTGGCTGGAAGCGCCCGGCTCGATCACGTTGGAATACCCCGATCTGCCCGCGCTGACCGCGGTGGTGCGGGAGGCCAACGTTGGTCGTGCGCGCCCGGTCATCACCGCCCTCGACAACACCTGGGGTGCGGGCATTGCCTTCAATGGCTTCGATCTGGGTGCTGACCTGGTGATGCAGGCGCTGACCAAATACCCCAGTGGCGGTGCCGACGTGCTCATGGGGTCGGTCGTCACGCGCGACGAGGCGCTGCACCAGCAACTGCTGTTGACGCACATGCGCCTGGGCCTGGGCGTGGGTGCCAACGATGTTGAACTGGTGCTTCGCGGGCTGCAGACCATTGGCCTGCGCTACGCTGCACAAGACGCCGCCACCCGCGAACTGGCCCGCTGGATGCAGGACCAGCCCGGCGTGGTGCAGGTGCTGCATCCCGCCTTGGCCGGATCGCCCGGCCATGCGGCCTGGCAGCGCGATGCGCAGGCCGCCGGCTGCCTCTTCAGTGTGGTGTTCGAAGAGCGCTTCAGCCAGGCGCAGATCGACGCCTTCTGCGACCGCCTGCAGCTGTTCCAGCTGGGCTGGAGCTGGGCCGGCCCGCTCAGCCTGTGTGCACCCTACGACGTGTCGGCGATCCGAACCCGGCCATGGCCCCACCGGGGCGGTCTGGTGCGCTTTGCGGTCGGGCTGGAAGCCGTGGACGACCTGCGGGCCGATCTGGTCCAGGCGCTGGCTACACTTGTGGCCTGATCACCCATCAACTCCATCGAAAGACTGTTTTGGCCACTCCCAACTACGGATACGAAAAGCGCCAGCGCGAACTCGCCAAGAAAAAGAAGAAAGAGGAAAAGCTCAAGGCCAAGGCCGAAGGCAAGCGCCACGGAGATGCCTCCGATACAGCAGGCGATGCGGCCGATGACCAGCCCGATACCCCTGCGGCTGAGGGTGGTGCAACCGGTGACGCGGCTGCCGACTAAACCGTGGTGATCGGTGTCCCGCTCGCCAGCAATGAGCGGGCCACAGCCGACAAGGCCGCAGGCGAGCGGTCTTTCAGCGCGCAGGGTGAGGCACTGCCGTACTGCTTGAAATTCCGCTCGATGGACTGCGCGTACATCGGGTCGTAGTGCCGGGTCAGCAGCTCCAGCACCACTGCAGCGGTCTGTCCTGCTTTCACCTTTTCGATCCACTCGCCCACCACGACCTTGCCACGCAGCTCGGTCAGTGCTTGCAGCCGCTGGCAGAAGAAGTCCGGGTCTTTCACGAAGAAGTCGTAGTCTTCCAGCAGCAGCGCCACGCGCTCCTGGTCGGGCAATTGCAGGTCGATGCAGGGGCTTTCGCGCATGGCGTCCATCAGGGCGTCGGGCACGCGCACATTGCCCACCTTCTTGCTCTCGCTTTCCACGAACAACGGGCGCGCCGGATCGAAACGCTGCAAGGCGTCCCAGATCAGGCTGTCGAAACGCTTCTGGCTGGGCTGTTCCACGCCAGGGATATGACCCAGCACTGAGCTGCGGTGGTGGGCCAGGGCTTCGAGGTCCAGCACCTGGGCGCCTTCGGCGGACAGGGCCTGCAGCAGGCGGGTCTTGCCGCTGCCGGTGGGGCCGCAGACCACGCGGTAGTGCAGTCGCTGTGCCAGGCGGGGAATATCGTCCACCAGGGCCGCGCGCCAGGCCTTGTAGCCTCCCTCGATGAGCGTGACGTTGAAGCCGATGGCGCCCAGGATGGTGGCCAGTGCTCCGCTGCGGTTGCCTCCGCGCCAGCAATAGACCAGCGGCTTCCAGCCCTTGGGCTTGTCCAGCACCTCGCGTTCGATGTGGGCTGCGATGTTGCGGGCCGACAGCGCAGCGCCCCGCTTCTTGGCCTCAAAGGCGTTGACCTGCTTGTACAGCGTGCCGATGGTGATGCGCTCGGCATTGTCCAGCGTGGGCCAGTTGATGGCGCCGGGCACGTGGTCGAGCGCGTACTCGTCTTCGGTGCGGGCGTCGATGATGGCGTCGAACGAGGCCAGGCGCGTCAGCGCTTCGGTGGCGGGCAGGGTTTGAACGGGCATGGGGGGATTATCGCGGCCGCTCCTGCGGTCATCACCGGGGCAGCAGCGGACGAAGCGCGGGCCAGACGTTGTCCAGCATCAGGGGGTGGGCGGCTTCGTTGGGGTGGATGCGGTCGGCCTGAAAGTATTTCAGCGGATCAGCGCCGTCTGCCACGCCCTTGAGGAAGAAGGGCACCAGACCGGTTTTTTCGGCGGTGGCCACCGTGCTGAACACCTCGCGGAATTCCCGGGCGTACTGGGTGCCGTAGTTGGGCGGCATTTCCATGCCCAGCAGCAGCACCCTGGCGCCGGCTTGCCGCGCGGCGCGGGTCATGGCGGTGAGGTTGTCGCGGGTCATGTTCAAGGGCAGGCCGCGCAGCGCGTCGTTGCCGCCCAGTTCGATGACGACGACCGCCGGCTGGTGCTGTCGGAGCAGGGCCGGCAGGCGCGAGCGGCCGCCCGAGGTGGTGTCGCCGCTGACGCTGGCGTTGACCACGCGGGCGGGAACCTTCTGCCGTGTCAGCCGCTCCTGCAACAGGGCGGCCCAGCCGCTGCCGCGCTTGAGGCCGTATTCGGCGCTCAGCGAGTCGCCCACGATCAGCACCACGGCTTCCTTCTTCGTCTGGGCCTGTGCCCGCACGGAAGACCCCAGCCATCCTGCCGCACAGAGCAGGGCGTTAAAGTGACGTCGATCCACCCGTTGTCCTTTCAAGGATTTCATTCTTCATGACCGCTACCCCCACCGACCCGATGATCCAGGTGCAGCACGTCTTCAAGTCGGTGAGCGACGCCACCGGCACCCTGGACATTCTGCGCGACATCGACTTTTCGCTGGCCCGTGGGGAAACCGCCGCCATCGTCGGTGCTTCCGGCTCGGGCAAGAGCACGCTGCTGTCCATCATCGCGGGACTGGACACGCCCTCGAAGGGAACGGTTCACATCGACGGGGCCGACCTGTTCGCGCTGGATGAAGACCAGCGCGCCGCGCTGCGGGCGCAGAAGGTGGGCTTCGTGTTCCAGAGCTTCCAGCTGCTGGGCAACCTGACGGCCCTGGAAAACGTGATGCTGCCGCTGGAGCTGGCCGGCCGGCGCGACGCGCGCAGCGCCGCCACCGCCATGCTGCAGCGCGTGGGTCTGGGCGAGCGGCTGGGTCACTACCCCAAGGTGCTGTCAGGCGGCGAGCAGCAGCGCGTGGCGCTGGCACGGGCGTTTGTGGTGCAGCCGGCCGTGCTGCTGGCCGACGAGCCCACGGGCAGCCTGGACTTTGCGACCGGCGAGCGGGTGATGGAGCTCATGTTCGAGCTCAACCGCGAGCAGGGCACGACCCTGGTGCTGGTCACGCACGACCGGGGCATCGCAGCGCGTTGCGAGCGGCACATCACCATCGATGCCGGGCGCGTGGTCAAGCCGGCCGCAGCGGGCGCCTGACCCGCGCAGCGGCGGAGCGTGGGGGCTCGATAATCGCGGCATGAGTTCCCCCAAAGTCCTGTTCGGTTTCCATGCCGTCGGCGTGCGCCTGAAAACGGCGCCGCAATCCATCATCGAGATCTATGTCGAGCCGACGCGGCGCGACCAGCGCATGCGCCAGTTCCTCGACCGCGTCAAGGAGGCCGGCGTGCGCCTGATCGAGGCCGATGGCCTGCGCATCGCCAAGCTGGCCGGCAGTCACGGCCACCAGGGCGTGGCCGCGCGGGTGAACGCGGTCGAACAGGCGCGTTCGCTGGACGAGCTGCTGGAACAGCTGGAGGCCGACGGCATCCCGCCGCTGCTGCTGGTGCTCGACGGCGTGACCGACCCGCACAACCTGGGCGCCTGCCTGCGTGTGGCCGACGGGGCCGGGGCGCACGCGGTGATCGCCCCCAAGGACCACGCGGTGGGGATCAACGCCACCGTGGCCAAGGTGGCCAGCTGCGCGGCCGAGACCATGCCTTACTTCATGTTGACCAACCTGGCTCGCACCCTGAACGAGCTCAAGGAACGCAACATCTGGGTCATCGGCACCGGCGGCGATGCGGACAAGACGCTCTACCAGGTGGATCTCAAGGGTTCGGTGGCGCTGGTGCTGGGTGCCGAGGGTGACGGCATGCGCCAGCTCACCCGCAAGACCTGTGACGAACTGGTCAGCCTGCCGATGAAGGGCGCGGTCGAGAGCCTGAACGTCTCGGTGGCCAGCGGCGTCTGCCTGTACGAAGCCCTGCGCCAGCGCGGCTGAAGTCCGTGACCATGGCCTGCTCAAACGGCCGACACCCCGTCTGTCCTCATCGCTGGAGCGCTGAATGAACCAACCGAATACCCGCCATCTCGTGCTGTCCGTGCTGGTCTTGGTGGCCGGCCTGCTGGTCGCCTGCACCCAGGAGCAGCAGAACCAGATCAGCCGCGGTATCCAGAACTGGACGGGTACCGACGGTGTGCTGGAGGTGTATGCCGGTGACAAACTGGTGCGGCGCTTCCTGAAGATCGACAAGATCAGCACCGCCCTGGGTACCGACGACAAGCTCCCGCGGGCTTACCGGTACGGCTACGGGGTGCTCGACGAGAACCTGAACATGCAGGTCGATCCCGGCGAGAAGAAGGTCTATTTCGAGATCAGCGACTACACGCAGGCGGTGTTTTTCGAGAACCCGCGCTGAACGGGTTCACACCAGCCCCAGGGCCCCGAGCAGGGCACCGCCGCCGATCAGCCACAACAGGTGCAACCGGGTGCGCCACACCAGCACGGTGGTGCAGACGGTCAGCAGCCACAGCGGCCAGTCGCGTTCCAGCTGGTTGTGCGCGGCGCTGAGCAGCCAGCCGGTGGCGATCAGCAGTGCGATCACGAAGGGTGCCATGCCGGTCTTGAAAGCGCGCACCGCGCGCAGCTCGCGATTGTGGTGGGCCCAGCGCGTGGCCGTGTAGGTCAGTACCGAGGACGGCAGCATGATGGCCAGCAGAGTGACCAGCACGCCGAACAGGGCCAGACCCCAGGCCGGCCAGCCGCCAGCCGGCCCGCCGCCCGCGTTGAGACCCACGTTCCAGCCCAGCAGGGCGACGAACAGCACGTTGGGGCCAGGGGCGGCCTGCGACAGGGCGATCGACGAGGTGAACTGCGCGTCGCTGAGCCAGCCCTGCTGGCCGACCAGGTAACGGTGCATGTCGGGCGCGGTGGTGATGGCGCCGCCCACGGCCAGCAGCGACAACGACGCGAAATGCGTGAACAGGTCCAGCCAGTGGGCCAGGGTCGGGGCCATGCTCATCGGGCAGCCTCCGCGCGGCCCAGCACGTGATACGCCCAGGCGCAGGCGCTGCCGCCGATGCCCAGCAGCACCCAGGCCAGCGGCCAGCGCAGCAACGCGATCGCCACAAAGGTGGCTGCCGCCAGTGCGACGCACACCACCAGGCCCATGGCGTTCTTGTCGAGCGCGGCAATCAGCTTGATGCCGGTGGCGGTGATCAGCCCGGCCGCCACCGCGCCCATGCCCCGCAGGGCGCCCTGGGCCGCTGCCGTGTCGGCCACGCTGCCATAGAGCGCGGCCAGCAGCAGCACGACCACCAGCGGCGCGGCCAGCATGCCGGCCAGCGCCGCCAGTGCGCCCGTCAGGCCGAAATGGCGCCCGCCGATCATCAGCGAAAGGTTGACCACGTTGGGGCCGGGCAGGATCTGCGCGACCGCCCAGTCCTCCACGAACTGCTCACGCGTCATCCAGCGCTTCTTCTCGACCAGCTCCCGCTGGACCACCGCCAGCACACCGCCAAAGCCCTGCAGCGCCAGCCAGGTGAAGGACCAGAACAGGTCGGCGCGCGAGCGCGGCTGCTGGGGGGTGTCCAGGGGGCTCATTCAGCGTCCAGCGAAGGTGCCTCGGCCAGGGCACCCGTGGAACGGGCTTTGCCCGGCCACAGGGTGCGTCCCCACGAGCAGCAGGGGGGAAGACGCGAAGCGGCGCAGGGGGGCTCTCCTGTCAAACAGTCATACCTCCCGACACCTCCAGCACGGCGCCATTGACGTAGCTGGCTTCGTCGCTGGCCAGGAAGGCATAGACGTTGGCGATTTCTTCGGGCTGACCCAGGCGGCGCAGCGGCACGCGGTGCTCCATCTCCTGGATGACTTTGTCGGGGATGGTGCCCAGGATGGGGGTGGCGATGAAGCCGGGGGCGACCGCGTTGACGCGCACACCCTTGGGGCCGAGTTCGCGGCTCCAGGTCTTGGTGAAACCGATCACGCCGAACTTGGTGGCGGCGTAGTTGGTCTGGCCGAAGTTGCCGTACACACCGACCACGCTGGAAGCATTGAGGATCACGCCGCCGCCCTGGGCCACCATGGTGTCGGCGACCGCCTGGGCGCAGTGGAAGACGCCGCGCAGGTTGACGTCGATCACCCGGTCGAACTGTTCCAGCGTCATCTTCTGCAGGCGGGCGTCCTGGGTGATGCCGGCGTTGTTGACCAGCACGTCGATGCGGCCGAAGCGTGCTTTGACCTGGGCCACCACGGCATCGACCATCTCACGCTGCGTCACGTCCATGACGAAGCCCACGGCGGTGGCGCCGTCGGCCTGGCACTGCTTCACCGCCTCGTCCACCGCCGCCTGTTTCACATCGCAGACGATGACGGTGGCGCCTTCGCGCGCGAACTTGAGCGCAGTGGCCAGGCCAATGCCTTGCGCAGCGCCGGTGATGATGCTGATCTTGCCTTCGAGTCGTTTCATGGGGGCTGGTAGGGTGGTGAAAACAGGGGTTTCAGTATGTCGGGCGATGCTGGCGAATGGCTGACTTGACGGTGTCGCCGAGCGCGAAACCGGAGCCGTATGTCTTGGCCAGTTCGCTGCAACGTTGTTCAAATGCCTCGATGCCCTGCCCGTAGATGAACTGCAGCGCGCCACCAGTCCAGGCCGGGAAGCCGATGCCGAAGATGGAGCCGATGTTGCCGTCGTGCACGCAGGTGAGCACGCCTTCGGCCAGGCAGCGCGCAGTCTCGACGGCCTGGCGGTAGAGCAGGCGGTCCTGGATGTCCGGCAGGTTCCACTCGACGCCGGGTTTCTCAAATAGGGTCTTGAGCTCAGGCCAGAGGCGTTTCTGGCCGCCTTCGGGGTAGTCGTAGAAACCGCCACCGGCCGCGCGGCCCGGGCGGTTGTGGCGCTTGACCATTTGTTCGACCAGGGTTTCCCCCGGCGTCGCCACGTACTGCCGGCCTTCCTTCTGAAAGTCGATGCGGGTTTGCTCCAGCACATGCACCGACAGCGAGAGCGCGGTTTCGTCCAGCACCGCCAGCGGGCCGACCGGCATGCCGGCCTGCATGGCGGCGTTTTCGATCACGGGCGCCGGGATGCCTTCGCCCAGCATGGCCGCGCCTTCCATCACGAAGGTGCCGAAGGTGCGGCTGGTGTAGAAGCCGCGCGAGTCGTTGACGACGATGGGCAGCTTGCCCAGGGCCTGCACGTAGTCGTAGGCGCGGGCGATGGTCTCGTCGTCAGTGTCCCGGCCGCGGATGATCTCCACCAGCTTCATCTTGTCCACCGGGCTGAAGAAGTGGATGCCGACGAACTTCTGCGGCTTCGCGCTGGCCTGGGCCAGACCGCTGATGGGCAGGGTGGAGGTGTTGCTGGCGAAGAAACCACCCTCGGCCAGCAGGGGCTCGGCTTCTTTCGTCACCACGGCCTTGAGCTCACGCTGCTCGAACACGGCCTCGATGATCAGGTCGCAGCCCCGCAGGTCAGCGGCACTGGCGGTGGGGGTGATGAGGCTCAGGATGCCCTGCTGCGCCCTGGCCGACATCTGGCCCTTGTCGACGCGCTTCTGCGTGAGCCTGGTGGTGTAGGTTTTGCCCTTCTCGGCAGCCTTCATGCTCACGTCCTTGAGCACGGTGGCGATGCCGCGCGTGGCTTGCGCGTAGGCGATGCCCGAGCCCATCATGCCGGCGCCGAGCACGCCCACCTTCTTCGGCTGGTAGCGCGGCACATCCTTGGGCCGCGACTGACCGCCCTTGATGGCGTTGAGGTTGAAGAAGAAGGTGTTGATCATGTTGCGCGCCACCTGGCTGGTCATCAGCCCGGCCAGGTAGCGGCTTTCGATGCGCATGGCGGTGTCGAAGTCGACCATCGCGCCTTCGACCATGGCGGCCAGCGCCGCCTCGGGCGCGGGGTAGAGCCCGCGCGTCTTCTGTTTGAGCACGGCCGGCGCCACGGTCAGCAGACCAGCGATCTGGGGGTTGCTGGGCG
Organism: Hydrogenophaga sp.; assembly: GCA_046074205.1. Lineage (GTDB taxonomy): Bacteria > Pseudomonadota > Gammaproteobacteria > Burkholderiales > Burkholderiaceae_C > Hydrogenophaga. Next base: position 1,063 of record JBJTNV010000034.1, on the reverse strand, counting down.
TGCCGCCGGGCATCTTGTAGTCCTTGCGGTCCCACACGTGCTGGCAGGCATCGGGCTTGCCCTGCGCTGCCTCGATGAAGGCCAGCGCCCTGGGCATCAGCTCCTCGGGTGTGGCGACCAGTTCATGTACCACGCCGATCTTCAGCGCCTCCTCGGGGCCGAACAGCTGGCTTTCCAGGATGTAGGGCTGCGCGGCCATCAAACCCAGCACGCGGGTCATTTTGGTGATGCCGCCGCCGCCCGGGATCAGTCCCAGCGTGATTTCGGGTAAACCGAACCGGATCTTCGGGTTGTTGACGGCGATGCGGTGGTGGCCGACCAGGGCCACCTCCCAGCCACCGCCGAGTGCCGCACCGTTGAGGCAGGACACGACCGGCACGCCCAGCGTCTCGATGGTCCGGAAGTTCTTTTTGATGCGTTCGATCTCGCGGAACACGCGCGGGCCGTCGGCCTCGGTCGAGCGCATCACGCCCTTGAGGTCCGCACCGGCGAAGAAGGTGCTCTTGGCCGAGGCCAGCACGATGCCCCTGAGCTGGGCCTTGTCCTGGAGCACCTGCGCCGCGATGGCGTCCATGTCGTCCTGCCACTGCAGGCACATGGTGTTGACCGGCGAGCCCTGCTCGTCGAAGGTGATGGTGGCCACAGTTCCGAATGCAGCGTTGGCCAGCTCGTAGCGGATGGTTTTCGTGATCATGTCTTGTCTCCGGCGAAAGAAAACGGGGGAGCGAAGTGTCGGGTCGAGAACAGCGCGGAACCGGCTTTGCCGGGCGGCTGGTGTTGCCCCCTTGTAGGGGGTGACGCGCGAAGAGCGGCGCGGGGGTGGGTCGTTAGACCCTTTCGACCAAGGTGGCGATGCCCATGCCGCCGCCGACACACAGGGTGGCCAGACCGTAGCGTTTACCGGTCCGGTGCAGCTCGTCGATCATGGTGTTCAGGATCATGGCGCCCGTCGCACCCAGCGGATGGCCCAGCGCAATCGCGCCACCGTTCACATTGACCTTCTCGTGCGGCACGCCCATTTCCTGCATGAACTTCATGGGCACGGCGGCGAAGGCTTCGTTGA